>DASTNW010000016.1:0-91412 GCA_035762685.1 Solirubrobacterales bacterium
GAGACCGGCGCGATCATGATCACGACGCTGCCGGGGATCCAGGACACCAAGCCGGGCTCGGCCGGCCGGCCGCTGCCGGGGATCGACGCCGCGGTGCTGACCGACAAGGGCGAGGACTCCGGCACCGAGCAGGGCTTCCTCGCGCTGCGCAAGCCGTGGCCGGCGATGCTGCGCACGCTGTACAAGGAGGAGGACCGGTTCGTCGAGACCTACTGGTCCAAGTACGGCACGGACACCTACTTCGTCGGTGACGCGGCGCGGCGCGACGAGGACGGCTACTTCTGGATCATCGGGCGCGTCGACGACGTCATCAACGTCTCCGGCCACCGCCTCTCGACCGCCGAGCTCGAGTCGGCGCTCGTCTCGCACGAGCAGGTCGCCGAGGCGGCGGTGATCGGCCAGTCCGACGAGCAGACCGGCCAGGCGATCTGCGCCTTCGTCACCCTCACCGGCGATACCGAGCCCAGCGACGAGCTGGTCGAGGGGGTGCGCGGCGCGGTTGCCCAGCACATCGGCAAATTCGCCCGGCCGAAACGGATCGTCTGGGCCGGCGACCTGCCGAAGACCCGCTCCGGCAAGATCATGCGGCGGCTGCTGCGCGACATCGCCGAGGGGCGGGCCCTGGGGGACGTGACGACGCTGCGCGACCCAGAGGTGATGAAGGAGCTGGAGGCGAAGATCGCCGAGGAGCGCGACCGCGAGGACTGACCTCGGCGTTCGTCCTTTGTTCGTCTTACGGCGAATAAAGGACGAACGCCGCTAGCTCGTGGACCGCTCGGCGGCCATCCGCTCAACTGCCACCTCGAGCGCCTGCAGCTGTTGCTGGACGTTGCGCAGCTCGCGCAGCGCCAGCTCCTCGGCCGTCATCTCCTCCTCCGCCAGCTCCTGCTCGAGCTCGGCGATTTCGGGGGCGAGGAAGCGCTGGGCGAAGGAGCCCGTGAGCAGGGCGACGAAGCCGATGCCGATCAGGAGGACGACGGTGGAGACGATCTCCCCGCCGGTGGTGGTCGGCTCGATGTTCGATCCGAGCGTGGTCATGGTGGTGATCGTCCAGTAGATGTCGTCCCAGAAATCGAGGCCCTGTCGTTGCTCGAAAGCGTCGAAGAGGGCGGCGCCGCCGACCACGGTCAGCACCGCTAGCAGGGCGGCGTAGCGGACACCCTCGAGTGAGAAGACCTCGCGCGAAAGCTGCGCGAGCCGCAGTAGGCGCAATAGCCGAAGCAGACGAAGAACTCGCAGGCTCTGCAGCCCGGCCGGCAGCACCGGCGGAGTGAGGAAGACGATGATCAGGTCAAGTGGGTGGTGCCTGATCCATCTGCGGCGATCGGGGACGACCGACATCATCACGACGAACTCGATCAGGAAGGCGGTCCAGGTCACCCAGTTGAGGACGATGGCGATGTCCTCGAGCAGGCCGCCAGGCTGAGACTCCGTGATCGCCACCGTCGGCAGCGTCAGCGCCGCCGCGATCAGCATCGGCGTTTTCAGCCTTTCGGCCACCCGCATGCTGCGCGCGTCCATGCCCGGGGGGTAGTGCGTGGGGGTCGCTGCGGCGTGGGAGCTCACCGCGACTGATTCGACGCCGCCCGGGCGACCCCCTTTGCGTACCATGACCCGAGCAATCAACCAACTCAGGAGAGGCTTAGCAATGAGCGTCAGTACCGCCACGCAGGACTACAAGGTCGCCGACATCGAGCTGGCGGAGTTCGGGCGCAAAGAGATCACGCTGGCCGAGGTCGAGATGCCCGGCCTGATGCAGACCCGCGAGGAGTACGCGGCGGAGCAGCCGCTCAAAGGCGCGCGCATCACCGGTTCCCTGCACATGACGGTGCAGACGGCGGTGCTGATCGAGACCCTGGTGGCGCTCGGGGCCGAGGTGCGCTGGGCCAGCTGCAACATCTTCTCGACCCAGGACCACGCGGCCGCCGCGATCGCCGCCACTGGCATTCCCGTCTACGCCTGGAAAGGCGAGACCCTGGAGGAGTACTGGTGGTGCACCGAGCAGGCGCTGCTGTGGCCCGACGGAGAGGGCCCGAACATGGTCCTCGACGACGGTGGCGACGCGACCCTGCTAGTTCACAAGGGCACCGAGTTCGAGAAGGCGGGTGCGGTCCCCGACCCCGAGACGGCCGACTCGGCCGAGTTCAAGATCATCCTCGAAGCCCTGCAGCGCTCCCTCGCCGCGGACCCGCAGCGCTGGACCCGCCTCGGCGAAGGGATCCAGGGGGTCACCGAGGAGACGACGACCGGCGTCCACCGCCTCTACCAGCTGGCCGAGACCGGCGACCTGCTGTTCCCGGCGATCAACGTCAACGACTCGGTCACCAAGTCGAAGTTCGACAACCTCTACGGCTGCCGCCACTCGCTGGTCGACGGGATCAACCGCGGCACCGACGTGATGATCGGCGGCAAGGTCGCGGTGATCTGCGGCTACGGCGACGTCGGCAAGGGCTGCGCCTCCTCGCTGCGCGGTCAGGGCGCCCGCGTGATCGTCACCGAGATCGACCCGATCTGCGCCCTGCAGGCGGCGATGGAGGGCTACGAGGTGCGGACGCTCGACGAAGTCGTCGAGAGCGCCGACATCTTCGTCACCGCCACCGGCAACAAGGACATCATCACCGCCGACCAGATGGCGCGGATGAAGCACAACGCGATCGTCGGCAACATCGGCCACTTCGACAACGAGATCGACGTCGCCGGCCTCGAAGCCGGCGCCGCCGAGCGGACCAACATCAAGCCGCAGGTCGACGAGTGGCGCTTCCCCGACGGCCACTCGATCGTCCTCCTCTCGGAGGGCCGCCTGCTCAACCTCGGCAACGCGACCGGGCACCCGAGCTTCGTGATGTCGAACTCCTTCACCAACCAGGTGATCGCCCAGATCGAGCTGTTCGGCAAGAGCGTCCAGTACGAGGCCAAGCAGGTCTACGTCCTGCCCAAGCACCTCGACGAGAAGGTCGCCCGGCTCCACCTCGACGCCCTCGGCGTCAAGCTGACCGAGCTGACCGACGAGCAGGCCGCTTACCTCGGCATCCCCGCCGACGGCCCCTACAAGCCGGACCACTACCGCTACTAGCGCAGCGGCGCGGCGACCGCGGTCCGAGATGCCGACCGCGGTCGTCACCGGCGCCTCCAGCGGCATCGGCGCCGCCACGTCCCGGGCGCTGGCCGCCGACGGCTACCTGGTCGTGGTCGGGGCCCGGCGGCTCGATCGGCTCGAGGTGCTGGCCAGTGAGATCGGCGGGCAGGTGGTCTCCCTCGACGTCACCGACCCGGCGTCGGTGGCGGCCTTTGCCGCGGCGGTCCCGGCCTGCGAGGTGCTCGTCAACAACGCCGGCGGCGCCCTCGGGCTGGAAGCCCTGGGGGAGGCCGACGAAGGGCTGTGGCGGACGATGTACGAGGCGAACGTGCTGGGGACGATGCGGATGACCCGGGCGCTGCTGCCGCGCCTGGCCGAGTCCGGCAACGGCCACGTGGTCGGCATCACCAGCATCGCCGCCTTCGAGACCTACCGCGGCGGCGCTGGCTACACCGCCGCCAAGCACGCCCAGCGGGCGGCCCTGCAGACGCTGCGGCTGGAGTTGCTGGGCGAGCCGGTCAGGGTCACCGAGATCGCCCCGGGCATGGTCGAGACCGAGTTCTCCCTGGTCCGCTTCGAGGGCGACGAGGAGGCGGCGGCCAAGGTCTACGAGGGCATGGAGCCCCTGCGGGCCGAGGACGTCGCCGAGTGCGTCCGCTGGGCCGTCTCGCAGCCGGCCCACGTCAACATCGACGAGATCGTGGTCCGCCCGCGCGACCAGGCGCGGGCAACGGAGGTCCACCGCCGGAGGAAGTAGTTTGCTAAACTAATTACCAAGGCTAATCAATGACCGCGAACGCCAAGGAGACCTCTCTCACCGATGCTGCGGCGCAGCTGCGGCTGGGGATCGTGCGCACGGCGCGGCGATTGCGGCAGGAGGCGGCGGCGGAGGCGACGGGGCTGACCCCGACCTCGACCTCCGCCCTGGCGACGATCGAGCGGCACGGGCCGTTGACGCCGAGTGAGCTGGCGAAGCTGGAGCGGGTGCAGCGGCCGACCGTCACCCGCACCCTCGGTTGCCTCGACCGCGAGGGGCTGATCGAGCGCACCCCCGACCCGGCCGACGGCCGCAGCGCCCTGGTCAGCGTCAACGCCGCCGGTCGCGAGCGGCTGCGGCGCCTGCGCGGGCGCAAGAACGCCTACCTGGCGAGGCGGATGCGCGACATGCCCGCGGCCGACGTCGCGACGCTGGAGCGGGCCGCGGAGGTTCTCGAGGGGATGCTGGAGAGTGAAGGCGCGCCGGCCCGGCCCGGCGCCTCGTGAGCGCCGCCCTGCGCCGCTCGTTCGACTCGCTCGAGGTTCCCAACTACCGGCGCTACTTCGCCGGCCAGCTGATCTCGCTGTCCGGCACCTGGATGCAGACGGTGGCGGCGATCTGGCTCATCCTCACGCTCACGGACAGCGGCGTCGCCGTCGGCCTGACCACGGCGCTGCAGTTCCTGCCGATGCTCCTGATCGGCGCCTGGGGCGGGCTGCTCGCCGACCGGGTCCCGAAACGGCAGCTGCTGATCGCGACGCAGGCGCTGATGGCGGTCCCCGCCCTCGGCCTCCTCGCGGTCACGGCCACGGGGATCGTCACGCCCTGGATGGTCTACCTGGCGGTGTTCGCGATGGGCACCGTCAACGCCGTCGACAACCCGACCCGGCAGAGCTTCGTCTACGAGATGGTCGGGCCCGGCCGCGTCGTCAACGCGGTCAGCCTCAACAGCGTGATCGTGCAGATGGCGCGGATCGTCGGCCCGGCGCTGGCCGGGATCCTGATCGCGGCCTTCGGCGTCGTTCCCTGCTTCGCGCTCAACGCGCTCACCTTCCTGGCGATGATCGCCGCCCTCGCGGGGATGGACCCGCGTGGCCTGCACACCGAGCCGGTGGCACCGCGGGCGCCGGGCGCGATCAGGGCCGCCCTGCGCTACGTCGCCCGGACTCCCGAGCTGGCGGTGCCGCTGGCGCTGATGGCGCTGGTCGGGACGCTCGGCTTCAACTTCCAGGTGGTGCTGCCGCTGCTGGCCAAATTCAGCTTCGACGGCGGCGCCACGACCTACGCGGCGATGGTCTCGGCGATGGCGGTCGGCTCGATCGCCGGCGCTCTCGCCACCGGCGCCCACGGCCGCACCGGCCCGCGCCTGATCGCCGGCGGCGCGCTCGCCTTCGGCGTCCTCGGCCTGCTCTCCGCCTCGATGCCGGTGCTTGCCCTGGAGATCCCGATGCTGGCCCTGCTCGGCGCCGCCGCCGTCACCTTCGCGGCGACGATCAACTCGACCCTGCAGCTGGCCGTCGCACCGGAGATGCGCGGCCGCGTGATGGCCCTCTACTCGGTCGTCTTCCTCGGCTCGACCCCGATCGGCGGCCCCCTGACCGGGTGGCTCGCGGAAACCTACGACCCCCGCGTCGCCCTGCTCCTGGCCGGCGTCACCGGCCTCTCCGCCGCCTGGGCCGCCCGCGCCTCCTTCGCGCGAGCGGCCCAGCGGCGGGCGGTTCAGCCGGTGTAGCCGGCCGACTTCAGGTACGCCGCCGCGGCCTCCTTCGGCGTCTGCTTTTCGAGTTCGACCCGGGCGTCGAGCTCCTGCATCACCGGCAGCGTCAGGCCCTTCTGGACTTCGACGATCGTCTTTTCGAAGTCCGGCCCGGCCTTGTCGACCGTCGACTGCTTGGCGACGAAGATCACGTTCCCGGCCGGGAAGACCTTCTTGTCGTCGGCGAGGATCACGAACTTGTCCTTCTCCGCCGAGAGCTGCGGGTCGGTGGTGAAGAGGATCGAGAGGTCGGCCTGGCCCTTTTCCAGCACGGTGTAGCGGAGGCCGATGTCGACCGGCTTGAACGACTTGAACTCGAGCCCGTAGAGCTGTTCGAGCCCGGCCAGGCAGTCGATCCGCTGGCGGCACTCGGGCGAGCCGTAGAGGGTCAGTTTTTCGGAGACCCCTTCCAGGTCGGAGACGTTTTCGAGGCCGTATTTCTCGGCGGTCTTGGTGGTCGTCCCGACCGCGTTGGCACTGGCAAAGGGGGTCGGGGGGAACGCCGTCAGGCCTTCCTTTTCGAATTCCGCTTTGGCCTCTTCGTAGGCCTCCTGGGCGTCGGCGGGCACTTCTTCCGGTTCCTTTGCGAAGAAGGAGGTCAGGGCCGTGCTGGCGTACTCGGGGTAGCCGGAGATCGCACCCGATTTGACCGCTCGGAGCGCCACGGTTTCGGAGCCGAGGTTGAGGTCGCTCTTCACCTTGTAGCCGGCCGCGGCCAGGGCCTGGGCGTAGATTTCCCCGAGGATTTCCTGTTCGGGGAAGTTCTTCGAGCCGATCGTCAGGCTGACCTTGCCGTTGTCGGGGTTGGAGACGATCGCGCCGCCGCTGTCACCGTC
Organism: Solirubrobacterales bacterium; assembly: GCA_035762685.1. GTDB lineage: Bacteria > Actinomycetota > Thermoleophilia > Solirubrobacterales > 70-9 > VAYN01. The sequence goes on from DASTNW010000016.1 coordinate 6,426, forward strand.
GGCTGCGGTCGAGTCGGTGTCGTCGTCGCTGCCGCAGGCGGCGATGCCGAGGGTCAGGGCCAGTGCGAGCAGCATCGCGATCGCCGCCCGCAGCCGGGTTTTCGTGGGCCTCACTTACGTCCTCCTTGGTTGGTGGTCAAATCAGGCGCTCCTCAGCTTCAGGCCCCGCGAGGTGAGCAGGCGCTGTAGCCCGGCGAGCGAGAACTCGAGCACGAGGGCCAGCAGGGCGACCAAGATCGCCCCCGCGAGCACCCCGTTGTTGCCGTAGACGTTGACGTTGAGGATGAAGTCGCCAAGGGTCAGAACGCCGGCGATCGGGGCGATCGTCGCCGTCGCGACGATCGCGATCGCGGCGCCGCGGACGCCGGCGAAGAGGGTGGGGATCGCCAGCGGGACCTCGACCTTGCGCAGGATCTCGAGCTCGGTCATGCCCATCCCGCGGGCGGCGTCGACGGCACCGCGGTCGACCCCGCGGATGCCGACGAAGGTGTTGGCGAGGATCGGCGGCACGCCGAGGACCGCCAGGGCGACGGTCAGGTTGAGCACGCCGACCCCGATCACCGCCGCCATCAGCGCGATCAGAGCCAGCTCGGGCACGGCGCGGCCGGCGCTCCCGATCGTGATCGCGAACAGTTCGCCGGTCCCGCGGTGGCCCAGGTAGAGGCCGAGCGGAAGCGCCACCAGCAGGGAAACGGCCAGCGCCAGCAGCGTCAGTTCGATCTGGTTGAGCATCAGTTCGACCACCTGGTCGATGCCGCCGACGGGCTTGCCGCCGGTCACGTTCGAGCTCTGCGGGGTGAAGATGAATTCGAGCGCGCCTCCGATCGACGCGAGGAGGGGGTGTGGGAGGGCGTCGGTCAAGTTTGCCTCGCCCGTCGCCAGGGGGTGAGAAGGCGCTGGACCCCGAACAGGACCAGGCCGGAGACGACCGCCAGCAGGAAGGCGATGCCGCCGGCGAGGATCAAGTTGGTCGCGAAGTCGATGCCGGTCTTCATCGGGACGCCGAGCCCGCCGCCGCCGACGAACACGGCCAGGGTCGCGATCGCGACGGTGCTGACGGTGGCGATCTGCAGGCCGGTGACGATCTCCGGCGTCGCCAGCCGCAGCTCTACTCGCCAGAGGACCTGGCGCTCGGTCATGCCCATGCCCCGCGCGGCCTCCTTGACCGACTCCGGCACGTTCGCCAGCCCGACCATCGTGTTGCGGTAGATGATCTGCAGCGTGTAGATCGCGAGGGCGATGATCGCCGTGTCGCGCCCGCGTCCGGTGAACGGTTCCAATAGGAAGAAGAAGGCGACGCTGGGGATCGTGAAGAGGACGCCGGTGGCTGCCAGCAGCGGCGGCTGCAGCCAGCGGCGCCGGTGCGACAGCAGGGCCAGCGCGAAGGCCAGCGCGAAGCCGAGGACGACCGAGATCGCGACCAGTTCGACGTGCTGGACGGTGGGGGTGCCGTAGCGGTCGATGTTGTCCTTCGCCCAGTCCCAGCAGAAGAGCGCGTCGGTCGCCTGGCAGGGGAGCGTGTCGGAGCTGCGTTCCTGGATGAAGCCCTTGCCGACTTCTCCCACCGCCGCCAGCAGAGCAGGGCTAGTCATGCGGTCGCTCCGCGGCGCTGTGCTCCTCCACCTTGGCCCGCGGAGAGCCGAGGAACTCGGAGATGATCTCGACCGAGAGGACGCCGTCGATCCGCCCTTCGGCGTCGACCACCGGCGCGTACTGGGCCTCGCCCTGGAGCAGGTCGGCGAGCGCGTCGCGCATCACGTCGTCGCGGTCGAGCACCGGGCCAAGCGGCGAGTCCGGCCGGGCGGGGACCGTGTCGGCGGCGAGGTCGCGCTCGGAGAGCCAGCCGAGCGGACGGCGCTCGCTGTCGACCAGCAGGGGGTAGGGCACTTCGACGTCGGGTGCGGCCAGCTTCGTCCGCACCTCGGCGGTGGCCTGGCCGACGTGGGCCAGCGGCGCCTCCCAGAGGTCGATGTCGGCAACCCGCATCAGCGCCAGCCGCTTCAGCGCCCGGTCGGCGCCGACGAAGTCCTCGACGAACTCGTCGGCCGGGCTCATCAGGACCTCAGCCGGGGTCGCGTACTGGGCGACCCGGCCGCCCTCGCGCATGACCGCGATCCGGTCCCCCATCTTGATCGCCTCGTCGATGTCGTGGGTGACGAAGAGGACGGTCTTGCGGACCTGCGCCTGCAGCCGCAGGAACTCGTTCTGGAGGCGCTCGCGGTTGATCGGGTCGATCGCGCCGAAGGGCTCGTCCATCAGCATCACCAACGGGTCGGCGGCGAGCGCGCGGGCGACGCCGACCCGCTGCTGCTGGCCGCCGGAGAGCTGTGCCGGGTAGCGGTCGCCGAGCTCGGGGTCGAGTCCGATCAGCTCCAGCAGCTCGGCGCTGCGCGCCTGGGTGCGCTCCTTCTTCCAGCCCAGCAGCTGCGGCACCGAGCCGATGTTCTCGGCGATCGTGCGGTGTGGGAAGAGGCCGATCTGCTGGATCACGTAGCCGATCTCGCGCCGCAGCCGCGCTGGCTCCCGGTCGCGCACCGACTCGCCGCCGATCAGGATGTCGCCCTCGGTGATGTCGACGGTGCGGTTGACCATCCGCATCGCCGTCGTCTTGCCGCAGCCAGAGGGACCGACGAGGACGCAGATCTCACCGGCCGGGACCTCGAGCGTGAGCTGGTCGACGGCGGGCTTCGCGGAATCGCCGTAGCGCTTCGTCGCGCCGTCGTAGCTGACGGAGGAGGCTCCGGACTCTGACCGCGTTTCGCTAGGGGCCTCACCCTGGGGCACTGGAGTCGAGCCTATACCCCGTTACAACGTTTTCACCACTCCAATGCGCTCAGAGCCCGAGCCGCAGCGCCCGCTCGGCCGCGCGGGCGACGATCTCCTCCATCTCCGCCACCTCGCCACCTCGCATCGCCACCTCGCCGCCGGCGATGACGGTGTCGACGACGGCCCCCGTGGCGGCGTAGACGAGGTTGGAGGCGAGGTTGCCGATGCCGAGCTCGGGCAGGTCGGGGCGGAGCAGGAGGAGGTCCGCCGGGGCGCCAACCGCGAGGGCCTCGCCGGCGCCGAGGAGGGGCGCCCGGGCGCCGGTGGCGACCTCCCACGCCTCGGCGACGGTGATCGCGCTCGGGTCGCCGGCCGCGTGCTTCTGCGCGAGCGCGAAGCTCTTCAGGTCGGCGAGCAGGTCGAGCGAGTCGTTGGAGCCGGCGCCGTCGGTTCCGAGCCCGACCGCGACCCCGGCTGCTCGCGCCGCCGGGTAGGGGAAGACGCCGCCGACCGCCAGCTTCATGTTCGCGACCGGGTTGGTGACGACCGTGCAGCCACGGGCGGCGATCAGCTCCAGCTCCTGCTCGTCGAACCAGACGCCATGGGCGAGCACGGTCCGCGTGCCCAGCAGCCCGAGGCGGTCGAGATAAGCGGCCGGCCGCACCCCGTGCGTGGCGATGCAGTCCTCGACCTCCCGCTCGGTCTCGGACAGGTGGATGTGGACCGGCACCTCGCGTTCGGCCCCCAGCTCGGCGATCCAGCGCAGCGAGCCTTCGCTGACGGTGTAGATCGAGTGCGGCGCGAGCGCCGGCCTCACCGCAGGGCCAAGCTCGGCGAGGCGGTCGAGGCTGCGCAGCGCCGTCTCGCGCATCCCCTCGGCGTCGCCGTCGTGGTCGAAGAGGGGGGCGCCGATCGTCGCCGCGATGCCCGCCTCCGCCACCGCGCGCGCGGTGGCCTCCGGGTGCCAGTACATGTCCCAGAAGCGGGTCGTGCCGGTGCGGACCATCTCCGCGCAGGCCAGTCGCGCCCCCCAGTAGACGTCCTCCTCGTCGAGCCTCGCCTCGACCGGCCAGATCTTCTCTTCGAGCCAGGGCATCAACGGCAGGTCGCCACCGCTACCGCGGAACAGCGTCATCGCCGCATGGGTGTGGCCGTTCAGCAGCGACGCCACCAGCGGCGCCCCGCCAGCCTCGATCGTCTCGTCGCCGGCGGCTGGAACCACCTCCGAGCCGAGCGCCGCGATCCGCCCGTTCTCACAGCGCAGGCAAACGGTCTCGCCGTCGAGGACGGCGTCGGTCACCGTCAACCCCATCGGTCCGCCTCCGATGACGAGTTTCTTGCTCCAGGGGCAAGAAACTCGTCACTCAAGCTCATCGGCCTACCGCGCCGAGCTGCGGCAGCACGGCGGCGAGGCCTTCGCGCAGGCGCGTCGCGTTGGCGAGGCGGTCGTCCTCGAGGGCGGCGACGTCGAGCTCGCCGTCGGCGAGGCCGTTGGCGAGGTTGTCGACGACGCAGAGGGCCGCGTATTCGAGTCCGAGCTCGCCGGCGACGATGCACTCGGAGGCGATCGTCATCCCGACCACGTCGGCGTGCCGCGCGATCTGCCGGACCTCGGCCGGGGTCTCGAAGCGCGGCCCGAGCGTCTGCCAGTAGACGCCGCCGTCGCGCGGCGCCTGGCCTCCCGCCGTCCAGGCCTCGATCACCTCACCGCGCCAGCGGGGGTCGAAGCCCGGCGCGGAGTGGGCGCGGGCGTCGGCGAAGACCGAGACGCCGACGTGGAGGGCGATGAAGTCGTCGGGGCAGAGCAGGCTGCCGACCGGCAGCTCGGGGTGGAGCGAGCCGACCGAGCCGATCGCCAGCACGCGGTCGCACCCCTGCTCGACCAGCGGCCGCAGGTTGGCCGCGTGGTCGATCGCGTGCGGGAGGACGTAGGGCCCTTCGGCGCCGCCGTGCCTCTGCACGATCGCCGCCCCGTGCTCGGCCGCCGCTGCGGCAATCTCCTCGCCCCCTGGACCGAGCGCATTGCTGCCGAGGATCACCGCGAGCCGTCCCACGCGCCGATCCTATGCGCCGCGGTGCACCTTGAATGCCGCCGCCGCCTCGTCGTGGTCGACGATCGGCTCGGGGTAATCGAGGCGGCTGAAGCCGGGCAGCAGCCAGGGGCAGTGGACCGCCCGGCCGGCGATCGACTCCAGCTCCGGCAGGTAGCGGCGCACGTAGTCGCCGTCGGGGTCGAAGCGCTCGGCCTGGCGCAGGGGGTTGAGGACGCGGTTCGGGCGGGTGTCGTTGCCGGTCCCCGCCACCCACTGCCAGTTGCCGGCGTTGTTGGCGATCTCGCCGTCGCTGAGCAGGTCCCAGAAGTACCGTGCGCCCTCTCGCCAGTCGACGTAGAGGTCCTTGCAGAGGAAGGAGGCGACGGTCATCCGCGCCCGGTTGTGCATGAAGCCCTCCTCGGAGAGCTGGCGCATCGCCGCGTCGACGAGCGGGTAGCCGGTGCGGCCCTCCTGCCACGCCTCCAGCGCTCGCTGCGAGCGCGACCAGCGGTCGCCGCGGGGGCGATAGTCGCGACGGGGGAGGGAGGGGACGGCGGCGAGCACCTGGTGGTGGAAGTCGCGCCAGCAGAGCTGGCGCACGAAGGGGCCGCCCCCGTTGTGCTCACTCGCCTCCCGCCGCAGCTCCAGGGGCGAGACGCAGCCGAAGCGCAGGTGGGCGCTGAGCCGGGAGGTCGCGTCGCCCGCCAGGTCGTCGTGGCGCTCGCCGTATTCGTCCAACCGCTTCCGCAGGAAAGCGCGCATCAGCCGCCGCCCCTCGCGCTCGCCCCCCTTGGCGCGCTGCGGCGACGGCACGCCATCGCTGAGCATCTCCAGTGCCGGCAGGCGACCGGCGCGGACCCGGCCCGGGACCGTGAGCCGGCGCGGCGCCGGCGCCCTTCGGCGCAGCGGCAGCTCGTTCCAGGCACGGTGGTAGGGGGTGAAGACCTTGAAGTGATCGCCACCCGCCGGCGTCACCGCCCCGGGCGGCACGATCGTCACCCCGGGGTGCAGCTGGAACTCGATCCGCTCCTCCTCGCAGGCGCGTGCGAGCAGCCGCTCCCGCCGCCGCGCGTAGGCGCTGTGGTCGGCGCTGACGTGCAGCTCCGCGGCGCCGATCTCGCGAGCGAGGGCGATCGCCTCCCGCACCGGGTCGCCGCGGCGCAGGAAGAGCCGCCCGCCGGCCCGGCGCAGCGATTCGTCGAGGTCGTGCAGTGCCTCGAGCATGAAGGCGACCCGGTTCGGCGCGGCGAAGTGAGACCCGAGCAGCCTCTCGTCGAGCACGAACAGCGGCAGCGTCCGCTCGGCCCGGGCGGCGGCGGCCAGCGCCGGATTGTCGTGGACGCGCAGGTCGCGGTTGAAGAGGACCAGGGCCGTTTTCATGTCCCAGCACCGAGGGTAGGGTGAGCGCCATGGCAGAACGGCCGTCGGGGCGAGAAGAGAGCGAGGAGGAACGCCTCGATCGCAACCTCGGCGAGCTCCTGCAGGAGCTGCGGGTGGCGCTGCCCGGCGTCCAGGTCCTCTTCGCCTTCCTGCTGGCGGTCCCGTTCCAGCAGAACTTCACCAAAATCACCAACTTCCAGACGGACGTCTACTTCGCGACGCTGCTGCTGACGGCGCTCTCGGCGGCGCTGCTGATCTCGCCCTCCGCCTACCACCGGCTCACCTTCCGCATGCAGCAGAAGGACCACCTCATCTTCCTCGCCAACCGCTTCGCGATCACCGGCCTCGGTTGCCTGGCGCTGGCGATGACCGGGGCAATCGTGCTGATCACCGACGTGCTCTTCAGCACTGCGGCGACGATCGTCACCGGCGCCGCCGCACTCTCCGTCTTCGCCCTGCTCTGGTACGGGCTGCCGCTGAAGCGACGGCTCAGCTCCGCGGAGGAACCGGACCCGCCGACGAAGCCGTCCTAGCCCGGGCCTCGCTCAGCTTCTCCAACTCGCGCTCCAGCTCGCCGACGAACGGCAGCTCGGGCGCCTCCTGCCGCAGCATCTCCAGGTCACCCCGCCAGATCCCTTCCTTGACGTCCAGCGGCGCCTTGAACTCCTCGCCGGCGGGCTCGCCTTCGTTGGCGTAGGCGCGGCGCAGGACGCGCACGTTGGAAAGCTTGTCGGCTGCGTAGATCGCCAGGGCGTCGCCGCCCGCCGCTTCGACGCGGCGCCGGTGCTCGTCCTTGCGGCGCTCGTAGGGGTCGACCGATTCGTCGTCGGTCAGCGTCTCGACCAGGCTCGCCACCCGTGGTCCGAAACGCGCCGCGATTTCCTCGACGCCCGTCTCGCTGTCCTCGACGACGTCGTGCAGCAGGGCGGCGGCGACCGCCTCCTCGTCGTAGCCGTGCTCGGCCAGCAGCTCGGCGACGGCGACCGGGTGGTGGATGTAGGCCATGCCGCCGCTGCCGCTGCGCGTCTGCCCGGCGTGTGCGCGCTCGGCCAGCGCCAGGGCGTCGCGGATCAGCTCCGATTCGGCGGCCGCGGCCTCGATCTCGGGGGACGGCATCGGCGCCAGCCTAGCGTGCCGGTGGCGCGCGCTCAGGCGGGCGTCGGGGCGGCGACTTTCGCCGCTCGCACGGGCAGCTCGTACTCGGTCCGCTCGGCGCCGAGCTCGACCGTCCCGGCCTCGCCGCCCATCTCCCTCCAGCGCTCCCGGGCTTCCTCGCCGAGGCGGTCGAGGAAGTCGTCGGAGTGCATCGGGTCGTGGTGGAAGAGGACCGTGCGCTGCGCCGCCGTACGGCGGGCGAAGGCGAGCGAGTGGGCCAGGGCCGAGTGCCCCCAGCCGACGTGCTTGGGGTACTCGGAGTCGGCGTACTGCCCGTCGTGGATCAGCAGCGAAGCTTCGCGGGCGAGGGCGAAGCCGGAGATCCAGTCGTCGTCGAGCCGGTCGAGGTCGGCGCCGAGGGCCGGCTCGTGGTCGGGGATGTAGGCGAGCGAGGAGTCGCCGTCGTCGATCCGGTAGCCGAGCGTCGGTCCGCGATGGGCAACCGAGGCGGCGCGGATCCGGGCCGGGCCGATCTCCCACTCCGTCTCCGGGCAGTGCCGGAAGGAGACGTCGCAGGGCAGCTCCCGCACCTCGACGGGGGAGAGGGGGGCGGAGATGTAGCGGGCGATGCGGTCGCGCAGCGAGGCCTCCGGCGAGGCCGGCCCCCAGATCACGATCTCGGTCTGGGGCCGGAAGGCCGGGGCGAAGAAGACCAGGCCCTGGATGTGGTCGAGGTGGAGGTGGGTGAGGAGGATGTGCAGCCGCGTCGGCTCGTCGCCGAGCGCGAGCCCGAGGCAGCGGATGCCGGTGCCGGCGTCGAGGGCCAGCAGCGAGCCGTCGGAGAGGGTAACGCCGACGCAGGAGGTGTTGCCGCCGTAGCGGATCGTTTCCGGCCCCGGGGAGGGGATCGAGCCGCGCGTGCCCCAGAGCTTGACCTTCATGCGGTCTCGGCCCCGTGGCCGTTCATCGCGGTCGGCCAGAAGATCGCGATCCCACCCTGGGAGCCGTGGGCGGTGAGGATCGGGAAGGCCGAGACCTCGACCTGGTGGCTGGCGCCGTCGGTCGAGTGGACCTCGAGTTCGGCGTGGGCGGGGCGGCCGTCGCGCACCGCCGCGACCAGCGGCAGCTCGTCGTAGGGGATCGGCTCGCCGTCCTCGTCGAAGGGCCCGAACAGCTGCCCCCACTCGTCGGCCCCGACTGTGCCGAGCTCCTCGAAACGTTTGCCGAGCATCATCCCCGCCGCCTCGTTGTAGAAGACGAGGAGGCCGCCCTCGTCCACCAGGAATGCAGGCGTCGAGAGCGCCGACATCAGGTTGCGGGCAAGGATCAGCTCCAGGGGCCTCTGCGTCACAAATGACACTTTAGTTCGTCGTGTGCATAGCGCTAGGCATTGGCCGGGATTGCCCTGCAGAAAGCCAGATGGGCAGACTCCCCGGCTGTCGTACCCGGCAGAGTGACTTTCATCACACCGGTGGACCTGCGGGGAAGGGCGCAGGCCGCTCAGCCAGCGGCTTCGGCGCGGCGCAGGCCGCCGCGGGCCCAGAGCGCGAAGAGCAGCGGCAGGGTGAGGGCGATCGCGAAGGCGAGGACGACCACCGTGGGCTCGCCGGAGATGAAGCCGCGGCCGGCCTCGAGCAGGGCGGTGGCCGGGTTGACCGAGGCGACCGCGTGGATCCAGCCGCTGAGCAGGCTCAGCGGCACGTAGACGGGGGCGAGGAAGAGGACGAGGAAGGTCGGGAACTGCATCAGCGGCCCGCCCTGGATCGAGCGCACCCGCATCGCCACGCCGGCCGCCCACATCGTCGCCGTCAGGTTGACGAGGACGGCGAGCGCGTAGAGCCCGAAGAGGTCGACGCCGCTGCCGCCGACTTCCATCCCCGCCAGCAGGGCGACGACGGTGAGGATCGTCCAGGTGATGACGGCGCGGACCAGGGCGGCGAGGGCGTAGCCGGCGACGATCCCGCCGCGGTTGGCCGCGGCGAGCAGGTAGCGCCGGGCGAAGCCGGTCTCGAAGTCGCGGGCGACGCCGAAGCCGGTGAAGACGCCGCCGAAGGCCGCCGACTGCAGCAGCACGAAGACGAACTGGAAGGCGGTGTAGCCGCTGGGGAAGTCGAAGCCGGGGACGCTGGCGATCGCCGAGAGCCCGCCGGCGAAGGAGACGAAGAAGAAGAGGGGGAAGAGCACGGCGGGGACCAGGAAGGCCGGGTTGCCGAGGAAGATGCGGATGCTGCGCCAGGCGACCGCGAAAGCGATCGTGCGGGGGCCGGCGGGGCGTCGAGCGCTCACGTCCGCACCAGCCTCGTCTTCAGCGCCGCGCTCGCCGCGCACATCCCCAACACCAGGACCGTCAGCGCGATTCCGAAACCGAGCGCGAGCTCACCCGCGTTCCACCCTTCGATCAGCAGCGAGCGGAAGGCCTGCAGCAGGTAGGAGATCGGGTTGGCGCTGGCCACGGCCCGGAACCAGTCGGTCTGGATCAGGTCCAGCGGCAGCGCCATCGAGGAGAGGAAGAGGAAGACGAAGAAGACGGGGAAGAGGCTCTGGACCGCCTCGCCGGAGCCGGTGCGCAGGGCGGCGAAGAGGCCGACCGTGCCGAAGGCGACGGTGACGCTGACCGAGAGCGCGACCAGCACCACGGCGCCGCCGAGCCCGGCCGCCAGGTCGGCCCCGGCGGTCAGCCCGACCACCAGGTAGGTGACCGCCTGCACGAGGCCGAGGACGACGGCGCCGGCGAGCAGGCCGCTGAGCAGCGCCGCGCCGTGCAGCGGGGTGAGGGCGAGGCGGTTGAGGAAGCCGGTCTCGATGTCGCGGGCCAGGTCGGTGCCGGTGTTCATCACCGAGAACAGCGCCCCCTGCATGAAGGGGACCGCGAGGGCAAAGGTGAGATAGGAGTCGGTCGGGAAGCCGGGCAGGTCGGTGGCGTCTTCGAGCCCGCCCGAGTTGACCGCCAGGAGGAAGAGCGGGAAGACCAGCGCCGGCACGATCTGGGCCGGCTGGCGCAGCGTGCGCAGGACCGAGCGGTGGGCGAGCTGGCCGACCTGCGTGCGCAGGCCCCCGCTCACGCCGGTCCCACCGCCTCCGCGACGGACTCGGCCTCGTCCGCCTCCTCGGCGCCCTCCAGCGAGCGGCCGGTCTTGGTCAGGAAGACGTCGTCGAGCGAGGGCGCGTGGAGCTGCAGCCGCTCGATCGCGATTCCCTCGGCGTCGAGGGCGCGGACCACCTCGGCCAGTTCGGACTCACCGCCGGAGAGGCGCACGGCGGCGCTTTTCGGCGAAGCGCCGGCGGCCTCGCCGAAGCGGGCCAGCACCGCGACCGTGCGCTCGTGCTCGGCGGGGTCGCGCGGCGTCGCTTCCACCGTGGGGCGGCCGATCTCGGCCTTCAGCGCCGCCGGCGTTCCCTCGGCGACGATCTTGCCGTGGTCGATGATCCCGACCCGGTTGGCGAGCGCGTCGGCCTCCTCCAGGTACTGGGTGGTGAGGAAGACGGTGACGCCGTCGGCGGCGAGGCCCGCGACCTCGTCCCATAGGGCGGTGCGGCTCTGGATGTCGAGGCCGGTGGTGGGCTCGTCGAGGAAGAGGATGTGGGGCCGGTGGGCGAGCGCCAGGGCGAGGTCGAGCCGGCGTTTCATCCCGCCCGAGTAACCGCCGACCTTGCGGTCGGCGGCCTGCGAGAGGCCGACCCGTTCCAGCAGCTCGCCGCCGCGCCGTTCACGCTCGCCCTTGGCGATGCCGTGGAGGGCGGTCTGCAGGCGCATGTGCTCGCGTCCGGTCAGCAGCGGGTCGAGCGCCGCCTCCTGCAGCGCGGCCCCGATTGCGGTGCGTACTCGCGGGCCTTCGCTGACGATGTCGTAACCGGCCACGCGCGCCGTGCCGGCGGTCGGTGGCAGCAGCGTCGTCAGCATCAGCACCGTGGTCGACTTGCCGGCGCCGTTGGGGCCGAGGAAGCCGTAGATCTCGCCGGGGGCGACCCCGAGGTCGATGCCGTCGACCGCCCGGGGGCCGTTCTTGAACTCGCGCACCAGGCCGTCCACTTCGATGCCGCCGTGGTCTCGGTCCGCCAATGCCATGGTGTCCCCACAATAGTTTTTGGGGCAAGGGAGGCTGCTCCACCTGACGGCCCCCGCCAGGCCAGCCGACCTCCGGGGGGCCGCAGCGCATAGAACTCACGGCCCGATGCGCGAGCGCACCCGCACCTACCGCGTTGCGATGGCCGTCAACCGGCCCGTCGCCCTCTGGGGGCGGCTGCGGGTCGAGGGCCTGGAGGCGCTGCCGGAGAGCGGGCCGCTGCTGGTCGTCGGCAACCACGACAGCCACTGGGACCCGCTCATGGTCGGGATGGCCGCGGTCAAGCGCCGCCAGATCCGGGCGCTGGCGAAATCGGACCTCTGGAAGGTGCGGGGCCTGGCGCCGATCCTCAACGGCATGGGTCAGATCCCGATCGAGCGCGGCAAGGGCGACAAGCAGGCGCTGGCGCGGGCGATAGAGGCGCTGCAGGCAGGAGTCTGCATCGGCGTCTTCCCCGAAGGCACCCGCTCGCGGGGAGAGGTCCTGCGCGCGCGCAGCGGCGTCGGCCGGTTGGCGCTGGAGGTGCCGGAGGCCCACGTGACGCTGGTCGCGATCGAGGGGACCCCCGACCTCACCGGCTTCCCGCGCCGGCCTCGACTGCGGGTCCGTTTCTTCGACCCGGTCGGTGGCCAGCCCCGTGCGGACGAGGACCCGGGCGAGCTCTCGGCCCGGCTGCTGGCCGAGGTCCGCGCGCTCGTCCCGCCCTCGATCTCCTACCGCAAGCGCGCCACGACCTCCTCCTAGTCCTCGGCCTCCGCGCCGCTGCCCTCCAGCGCGTACCACTCGGCGCCGTAGGAGTCGACGTCCTGACCGTTGGCTTCCCCCGGTTTGCTGTCGGCGGTGTAGGTGTAGAGCGGGTGGCCGGCGTAGGTCACCTGGACGGTCCCGTCCTTGCGCTTGGTCGTGCCGAGCTTCGACGCCGAGGCGCCTTCGCCCACCTGGGGGGCGCCTTCGGTCAGGACGGGGGGCCAGACCTTGGCGCAGGCGCCGTAGCAGGACGAGGTCGTGCCCTTGTCCTTGTGGAAGTCGTAGACCGTGAAGCCCGCGGAGTCGACCAGCACCGGTCCGACCTTGGGAGCGCTGGCTACGGTCAGCACCATGGCGCCGCTTTCGGCCCCCGGCGGCGATTTGGCCGTTTCGGTCTCGCCGGCGCTGCCGCCCTTGCCGCCGTAGGCCCCTCCGGATTCGCCGTCGTTGCCGCCGCCACAGCCGGCGAACGTCAGCACCGCCACCACCGCCAGCAGGGCCACCGCCCAGATCGTCCTGGTCACGTCACGTCCTCCTGTCTCGAGTTGCCGTCTGCGGTCGCCCGGCCGGTATCGACCGGGGCGACGAAGGTCCGATTGCCGGCGCGGACGCCGATCGCGCGAGTGCGGGAGAGATCGAGCGCCGAGCTCAGCGTCGCGGCCGAGTCGTCGCCCCAGCGGTAGGTGAAGGTGCCGGCGGGGACACGTTCGCCGCGTGGGCCGCGCAGGTACACCCGGCAGAGCGTGCCGGAGCGCACCCCCTTCACGTACATGTGGATCTCGGTGCCGTAGGCGTGGGGCTCGAGCGTCGCGTAGATCTTGGTCCCCGCCGGCAGCGACCTGAACTCGACGTGCTGCACGGGGCCGCCGCCGTCCCCGCGGGGCAGGACCGCGAGCGCCAGGACCGCTGCCGCGGTCGCCGTCGCCCCCGCCAGCGCCAGGCCGAGGCGCCAGCGGCGCCGTCGCCGGTCGACCCGGCCTTCGCTGCCGATCGTCGCCACGACCCGTTTGCCGAGCTCGGGTGAGGGATGCGGTGCCGGCCGGCTGAAGCGCTCCGGGTCGGCGAGCGGGAGCAGATGCGCCACCGCCTCCAGCGAGTGGGCCTCGGTGCGGCACTCCGCGCAACCGTCGAGGTGGGCTTCGAGCCCAGCCCGCTCCTCGGCGGCAAGGCCGCCGAGCGCCTGCGCTCCTAGTAGCTGACGCCACTCGCGGCAGTCGGGTCGCTCAGTCTTCATAGCCCATCTCCTCGAGCACCACCCGCAGGGCCCGCAGGCCGTAGTAGACGCGGCTCTTCACGGTCCCCTCCGGCACCCCGAGTTCGGCCGCCACCTCGGCGTAGGGCCGGCCGCGGTAGTGGGTCTCGACCAGGACGCGGCGATGGTCCTCGCCGATCCGCCGCATCGCCTCCTCGACCTGCCAGGCGAGCAGCGTCTGCTCGAACGGTTCGACGGCGGGCTCGACGCCGCCCTCGGCCACCCCGGGCCGGGCCGCGCGGGCGCGCCCGAGGTCGATGACGACGTTGCGCAGGATCGCGAACAGCCAGGTCCGCAGCGAGCCGATCTGAGGGTCGAAGCGCTCGCCGGCGCGCCAGGCGCGGACGAAGGTCTCCTGCACCGCCTCTTCGGCCAGCCCCGCGTCGCCCAGCGAGCGCAGCGCAAACCCGTACAGCTCCCCGGCGTGCGCGGCGTAGGCCTCGCGTACGTCCCGCTCGCGTCTCAGTGCTCCGGACTGCATCCGCCTCCGTCTACGGGGCGGACGCAGTCCGGGTTCAAGCCCTATCCCTCGAGTTTCCCGATCTTGAAAATCTTCGTCCCGCAGTCGGGGCAGACGCCCTGGATCGCCGGGCGACCGTTCTTCATGGTCACCTGTTTGGCGTCTTTGATCTCGACCTTCTTGCGCTCTTTGACGCAGTAGCCCTCCGGCATGACGGGCCTCCTTTCGCTGCCGCTTCGCGGCAAAGCTCGCGTTGCCGCGAGGTGGATTGAGGCGAATGTAACGGAGGTCGGGGACGCGACGCATGCGTATCGTGCGTTTTCGCACAAAACGGCGCGGTTCCCCGTCAACTACGCTCCGGCCCACTTCCAGCACCCATCCAGCGCGCAAGGAGATATCGCATGCCCGAGGCAGTAATCGTCGACACCATCCGCACGCCGATCGGCCGTGCCTTCAAGGGCTCGCTCGCCCAGTTGCGCCCGGAGGAGATGGGCGCCTACGTCGTCGACCAGCTGCTCGAGCGCAACCCGGGAGTCGACCCGGCCCTGATCGAGGACGTCTTCTGCGGCGTCGGCATGCCGCAGGGCCTGGAGGCCTTCAACATCGGCCGCATCGTCTCGCTGCTCTCGGAGAAGCTGCCGCAGGAGGTCAACGGCGTCACCGTCTCCCGCTACTGCTCCTCCAGCCTCGATGCGATCCGCCACGCCGGCAACGCGATCAAGGCCGGCGAGGGCGACGCCTACCTCGCGGTCGGGGTCGAGTGGGTGAGCCGCTTCAACGAGCGCACCGAGCCCGCCGGCGCCGACGACCGCAACCCGAACCTGATCGGCGAGAACGGCCAGCCCAACGCCTACATCGACATGGGCCTGACCGCGGTCAACGTCGCCGAAAAGTACGAGGTCAGCCGCGCCGACATGGACAAGTTCGCGCAGCGCTCGCAGGAACTGGCGGTGAAGTCCCAGGAAGACGGCTTCTTCGACCGCGAGATCGTGCCGGTGAAGCTCGAGGACGGCACCGAGGTCGCCAAGGACGACGGCCCCCGCGCCTCCTCGACCCTGGAGAAGCTCTCCGAACTGCCGGAGGCCTTCGGCGGCGGCGGCGTCACCGCCGGCAACTCCTGCCCGCTCAACGACGGCGCCGCCGCGGTGCTGCTGATGAGCGACACCAAGGCCAAGGAGCTGGGGCTGACCCCGCGCGCCCGCATCGTCACCGCCGCCACCTACGGCAACGAGCCGGAGCTGATGGGCGTGGCCCCGATCGGCGCGATCAAGAAGGTGCTGGACCGGGCCGGGATGACGATCGACGACGTCGACCGGGTCGAGCTCAACGAGGCCTTCGCCGCTCAGGTGATCCCGATCATGAGCGAATGCGGGATCGCCGAAGACAAGCTGAATACGCACGGGGGCGCGATTGCTCTCGGGCACCCGTTCGGGATGACTGGGGCGCGGATCATGGGGACGCTGCTGAACGTGTTGGAGACGGATGACCAGCAGGTTGGGCTGGAGACCATGTGCGTGGCTGGCGGCCAGGGCAAGGCCATGCTTGTTGAGCGGATGAACTGAGCGGTTGAGTTAGAGCCTGACCCGGTAGGGGTTTCGCTTAACTTTTTCGAGGGTCGCGGTGGGGCTGTCGCCCCGGGCCGCGCCCGCGAAAAAGTACAAGACGCTTCACCCCTACCGGGTCAGGCTCTAGGGTCGGCTCGTGGAGACGCTGACCTACCAGGCCGACGGGCGAGTAGCTCGGATTACTCTCGATCGGCCGGAGAGAGGGAACGGCATTACTCCGCGGATGCCGGTCGAGCTCGCTGCATGCGTGGAGCGGGCGAATCTGGATCCGGCTGTGCACGTGATCGCTCTGGCTGGGAACGGGAGCGGGTTCTGCGGTGGGTACGACTTGGTTGCCTCTGCTGAGGGGGACATGAGTGAGCTCGGTGGGGTGGAGGGGCCGGCCGGGTCGCCGCTTGATCCGGCGGTCATTGGGCGGAACCACATGCCGGAGTCGGATTGGGATCCAGTGGTCGATTTCCAGTTCATGAGCCGGAATGTGCGGGGGTTCATGAGCCTCTTTCATTCGGAGAAGCCGGTGCTGTGCAAGGTGCATGGGTACTGCGTTGCGGGGGGGACCGATATGGCGCTCTGTTCGGACCTGTTGGTGATCGCGGAGGACGCGAAGATCGGGTACCCGCCGGCGCGGGTCTGGGGCTCGCCGACGACGGCGATGTGGGCGCTGCGGGTTGGCGCGATGCGGGCCAAGCGGCTGCTGCTGACCGGCGACTCGCTGACCGGCGCCGAGGCGGTGGAGTGGGGGCTGGCAACCGAGGCGGCGCCGCCGGAGCGGCTGGACGAGCGCTTCGAGCGGTTGCTGGAGCGGGTGGCGCGGCTGCCGGTCAACCAGCTCGTGATGATGAAGCTGCTGGTCAACCAGACGCTGGAATCGCAGGGCCTGCGGCAGGTGCAGACGCTCGGCACCTTCTTCGACGGCGTCGCCCGCCACACCGAGGAGGGCCACGCCTTCGTCCGCCGCGCCGCCGAGTCCGGCTTCCGCGAGGCGGTGCGGGAGCGCGACGAGCCGTTCGGCGACCACGGCCTCGAGGGCTTCGGGCTCGACTAGGGTGCCGCGAGCATGAGCGACACCGCGCCGCATCCCAGTTCGGCGATCACCGCCGAGACGGTCCGCAACTTCCTCCCGGGCAGCTTCCCGGGCGACCTCGCGATCGAGCCGCTGGAGGTCGAGGACTCGCACGCCCGGGGCCGGATCGTCGTCGACCGTCGCCATCTGCACCCCGGCGGCTTCGTCCACGGCGGCGTCTGGACGGCTCTCGGCGACACCGTCGCCGCCTGGTCGACCTTCCGCAGCATTCCCGCCGGCCACAACTTCACCACGATCGAGCTCAAGCTCAACGTCTTCGCCGCCGGCATCGAGGGCGACGAGATCGAGGCGCGGGCGGAGCCGCTGCACGTCGGCAAGAGCACGGTGGTGATCGAGGTCCGCATCGATCGCATCCGTAACGGCGAGGCAAAGCTCGCTGCGAATCTCATCGTTTCCCAGTTCGTGCTGCCGCCGCGCGACGGCTCTTAGTCGGCGTTTTTGACCGCGCAGGCCGGCGTCCCTCCGGGCAGCCGGTGCCGGTTGTTCGCGACCAGCCGGTAGGCCCTCGCCGCCAGCCAGGAGACCCCCGGCAGCAGGATCGCGCGGCCGGCGACCCTCCAGATTCGTCCGGCGGTGCTCAGCACGGCGGCGATCGCCTCGTGCCCGGAGCGGACCGTGCCGTCGATCTCGACCCACTGCACGGCATCGCTCGCCTCCTGCTCGGTCACGCCCAGCTCCGTCAGGTCGGTGAGCTGCCAGGCGACGATGTCCGCGTCCGGCCCGATCCTCTCCAGCGCGTGCACGCAGCTCGTGCAGAACGCGCAATCCCCGTCGTAGAGGAGTACCGGACGCTTTCGGCGGCTCATCTGCACAGCTCCTACGACTGCCCCGGATCGGTGGCTTCCCACTCTTCGACCACCGGCAGCTTCCAGAGCAGGCTGGCGATCGTGAGCCCGGCCGCGGCCGAGATCAGCGCCAGGAACCACTGGGTGGCCCCGAGCAGCTCCATCTCGAAGAATTCGCGCACGGGGGCGGCGGCGAGGACCAGCGCGTAGAGGGCGCCGAGGCCGGCAACCAGCGCCAGCATGTAGCTCTGGATCGCGATGTGCTCGCGGCCCGGGCCGCGCTCCAGCAGCAGCACGAAGGAGAGCCCGAGCACGATCAAGGTGGTCGTCGCGGCGGTGCGCCCGGCTTCGAGGCTGCCACCGAAGACGGTGTCGACCAGGAAGAAGGAGAGAATCGAGCCGATTGCGGTCGCCAGCCCGGCCGGGACCGCGAAGGCGGCCAGCGCCCGCAGCAGGCGGCCGCGGTAGAGCGGCCCGTCGGAGGGCGCCAGGGCCAACACGAAGGAGGGGATGCCGATCGTCAGGAAGGCGGCCAGGGTGAGGTGGCGCGGCAGGAAGGGGAAGGCGAAGCCAGGCACCGCGACCAGCAGGATCAGCGCCGCCGCGTAGACGGTCTTGGTCAGGTAGAGGCGGCCGAGGCGGTGGATGTTGCGGGCGATCCGCCGCCCCTCGCCGACCGCCTCCGGCAGGCGCGAGAACTGGTCCTTGAGCAGGACGACGTCGGCGACCCCCTTCGTCACCTGCGCCCCCGAGCCCATCGCCACCGCCATCCGTGCCTGCTTCAGCGCCGGCACGTCGTTGACCCCGTCGCCGATCATCGCCACGTAGCGGCCGGCCCCGACCAGCGCCCCGACCAGCGCCTTCTTCTGCTCCGGCTTGATCCGGCAGAAGATCGTGTTCCCGAGCGCCACGGCGGCCAGCTCCTCGGGGTCGTCGGGCAGGTCGGCGCCGTCGACCACCCCGGCCTCCCGCGGCACCCCGACCGCGTAGGCGACGGCGGTGACAGTGGCCCGAGCGTCGCCGGAGATCAGCTTCAGGTCGACCTCCTGCTCGCGCATGAAGGCGATCGTCTCGGCCGCGTCGGGTCGCAGCGTCTCCTCCAGCACGACCAGGGCCAGCGGCGTCAGCGGCGGCGGCGCGGCGGTCGTGGGATCGCCCGGCAGCGCCTCGCCGGAGCGGCCGAAGGCGACGACGCGACGCCCCGCCGCCGTCTCTCTCTCCAGCTTGCGGGCGAGGTCGGGAGGCAACGTCAGTGCCCCGGCCTCGGCCAGCACGTCGGGTGCCCCGAGCACGAAGGTGGAGCCACCGGCGCCGTTGCTCGACAGCGTCACGCCGCTCCACTTCCACTCCGAGGAGAACGGGACCTCGGCCCCGACCCGGCCGGCCTTGCCGGGGAAGCGCTCGGCGATCGTCTCCAGGGTGCGGTTGCGATCGCCGGCGCTGGCGGCGAAGCGCGCCAGCGCGGCCTGGGCGCCATCGGCGTCGGTCCCCTCCGCGAACTCGACGCCGGTCAGGCGCAGCTCACCGACGGTCAGCGTGCCGGTCTTGTCGACGCAGATCGTGTCGACCGCGGCCAGGCTCTCGCTGGCGCTCATCTGCTGGACCAGGGTGTCGCGGCGCGCCAGCCGCACCGCCGCGACCGCGAAGGTGACGCTCATCAGCAACACCAGTCCCTCCGGGACCAGCGTCACCAGCCCCGCCGTCGCCGTCTGCGCCGCCTCCTCGAGGCCGACGCTGCGGACGCTGAGGCTTAGGACCAGCACCGCCGCCAGCGGCAGCATCACGTAGGTGGAGGCGACGATCACCCGGTTGACCTCTTTCTGCAGCGGCGAGGGCGGGTGGCGGAAGCTGCGCGCCTCGCCCGCCAGGCGACCGGCATAGCTGTCCTCGCGCACCGCGTCGACCACGTAGTGGCCGGAGCCGGAGATGCAGAAGGAGCCCGAGAGCACGCGCTCGTCGACCCCCTTGCGGACCCCGTCGGCCTCGCCGGTCAGCATCGACTGGTCGAGGGTCATGCCGCGGCTGGCGATCGCCTCGCCGTCGGCGACGAGCTGGTCGCCGGGCTCGACCCGGACGACGTCGCCGGGAACGACCTCCTCCGCCGGCAGGTCGACCACGGCGCCGTCGCGGACGACCTTGGCGCGCGGGGCAACCAGGACGGCGAGCTCGTCCAGCGTCGCCTTCGCCTTCAGCTCCTGGCGGATGCCGATGTAGGAGTTGAGGACGGCGATCAGACCGAAGAGCGAGTCGGCGTAGAGCCCGAGCCCGAGGTCGAGGACGAAGAAGGCGCCGATGATCGCGTTGAAGAGGGTGAAGACGTTGCCGGCGACGATGCTCGAGGTCGACCGCGAGGAGTTCTCCGGCGGCGGACCGAGCTGGCGCAGCCGCTTTGCCGCCTCGGCGCCGGAGAGGCCCTGGTCGACGGATGCCGTTTGCATCCATCATCTATATCGAAGCGAAATCCGGCGCTTGCCCCGGGAGCGGGCGACCGCTTCAACTTCTATGGTTGCCCGCGATGGCGCTGACCGAGGCAGAAGTTCGCAAGATCCTCGATCGGCTGGCGGCGAACCCCGATCTGGCGCGCGACGTCGCCGGGTGGATCGCCGCGTCCGATGCCACCGGTGGCGAGCCGATCGTCGCCTACAGGTCCTCGCCGGCGAGCGAGGGCAGCGAGGGCCTGGAGGGCCCGGCGCTGGTGCGATCGGTCGGCGGCGGCGAGAACCGGCTATATCACGCTGACAACCTCGTCGTCCTCGAGTCCCTCCTGCAGAGGGGCGAGAAGTTTCGCTGCGTGTACATCGACCCGCCGTTCGGGACCCGGCAGCAGTTCACCCGCAAGGCCACCGACGATGCCGCCTATTGCGACGCCGCGCACGGGGGCGAGTACCTCGGCGCCCTGCGCCGGCGGCTGGTCCTGCTGCGTGAGCTCCTCGACGACGAGGGCTCCCTGTTCCTCCATCTCGATTCCTCGATGGTCGCGGAGGGCAAAATCCTGCTCGACGAGCTGTTCGGCCGCTCCAACTTCCGTTCCTGGATAACGCGGAGGAAATGCAGCTCGAAGAACTTCACCCGCAAGAGCTTCGGCGACGTGACCGATTTCATCCTCTTCTACTCGAAGGGCAAGTCCTACGTCTGGAACCGTCCTCTCGAAGCCCGGACCGAGGAGCAGGAGAAGATCGACTTCCCCAAGGTGGACGCCGAGACCGGGGAGAGGTTCGCGCTGGTCCCACTTCACGCCCCAGGCCGCCGCAACGGCGCCACCGGGGGGGCGTGGAAGGGCAGGTTGCCGCCCGAGGGGAAGCACTGGCAGTGGACCCCGGAGAAACTCGACGCATTCGAGGCCGCGGGGGACATCTACTGGACGCGCAACGGCACCCCCCGGCGGAAGATCTGGGCGGCCGACAGCCCCGGCACCCGGATGACCAACCTCCTCCCGGACTTCCGCGATCCCTTCAACCAGAACTTCTCGACCACCGGCTATCCGACCGAGAAGAACAAAGACCTGGTGAAGTGCCTGGTGGGGGCCGCGACGAATCCCGGCGACGCGATCCTGGATTGCTATTGCGGCTCCGGGACCGCCCTGCACGCGGCCGGTGAGCTCGGCCGCTCCTGGGTCGGGATCGACAGGGGTCCGCTGGCGGTCGCGCTGTCGCAGAGACGCCTGATCGAGCAGGCGCTGAATGCGGAGGACGGCTCGGACCCCCACGCCTTCGCCTTCCAGTTTTGGGCGGCGCCGGACGAGGGAGGCCCGGTGGACGCGGTCGAGGACTTCGACGACGTCGAGTTTGCCCTCTGGGAGCGCCGCAGCTCGGGAGGGGCGTTCGAAGTGACCGAGCTGCTGCCCGGTGGCGCTCGGCTCCGGGACCACTTGATCGCAGCGCCCCCCAGGCGGGGGCCGAGCCGGCGGCTCGTCGTCTTCGACCACGGGGGCCGGCGCGTCGAGCTTCCGGACTACGAGCCCAGCCAGGCGAGCGAGACCCGGCCCGCCTGAGCCATCTTCAGGGTGGTGACGAGGGCGATCCCTTCGCCGATGCGCTCGATCTCGCCGTAGTCGCGCCACATCGAGCCCAGCGTCAGCCCCAATCCGTCGTTGAGGTAGAGGATCCCGATGGGGAGGTCTCGGGACCGATTGAAGCTCATCAACGCGCTGAGTTTGTCCGCGTTGCCGCTGATCCGGTCGTCCTCCTGGGAGCCGCCGCGGTCGGTGTCGTACCGGGCGAAGCCGATCGCCCGGAGAGTCCCCGCCGCGTCCGAGATCGCGAAGTCGACGGGCATGTCCTTCTCGAACCCGGGCAGGATGTCCGGGAGGTTGAGGTCCCGCCCGGCTCCTCTCGGGCCCTGAATCGTCCACTTCGCCGCCGTGAACTCGGCTTCGAACCAGAGGAAGAAATCTTCGGTCAGCTGATATCCCGAGCGGCCGCGGTTCGAGTGCTCGTCGAGAATCGCGATGATGGCTTCGTCGACCGCCGGTCGCTGCTGCAATTTGTCCCTGACGATGGGCAGCGGCCGAAATTCGTCGCCCAGGTGGCGAATCGTGGCCTCGGTGTTTTCCTTCTTCTTCAGGAGCTCCGTCTTCGTGGTCGGCGACACGTAGCGGGCGAAGAGCTTGAGCAGGTCTCTTCGCAGGGCCGCAGGCTCGGCCATGATCCGGCGGAGGAGGTCCGGCGAGGAGTCCGCGCCCTCGACCAGCTCGGAGAACCGCTCCAGCACCGGCTCGTAGCGGACGATGGCAAGGTCGAGCTTGTCCGGATAGAAGGCCGCCTCGTAGACGGTCAGCCAGTGATAGGCGTCCGCCCGCAGGTCGGAGAAGGGAATTTCCGGCCCGCACTCGGGCAAGCGCTCCTCCACCGTCGAGTGCCGCTGCTAAGCGGTGGCCGTGGTCATCTGGCGAAGGATCATAGATCGAGCCGTGTGAACTAGGGTGCCCTGCATGGGCGATCTGAAGCTAGGGCTCAACCTCGGTTACTGGGGCATCGGTCCCGCCGGTGAGGACGCTGTCGAGGTCGTCAGCGCCGCTGAGAAGCTCGGCTACGAGTCGGTCTGGGCGGCCGAGTCCTACGGGTCCGACGTGGTCAGCGTGCTGGCCTGGCTGGCGGCGCAGACGGAGACGATCAACCTCGGCGCCGCGATCCTGCAGGTGCCCGCCCGCCCGCCCGCCGCCGCGGCGATGGCCGGGGCGACGATCGACAAGCTCTCCGGCGGCCGC
Source organism: Solirubrobacterales bacterium (assembly GCA_035762685.1). Taxonomy (GTDB): domain Bacteria; phylum Actinomycetota; class Thermoleophilia; order Solirubrobacterales; family 70-9; genus VAYN01. The sequence goes on from DASTNW010000016.1 coordinate 28,863, forward strand.
TTCCTCTTCGGCTTCGGCCCCTCCGGTCCGCAGGTGTCCGAGGGCTGGTACGGCGTGCCCTACGCGAAGCCGTGGGGCCGCACCCGCGAGTACATCGAAGTCGTGCGCGAGATCATCGCCCGCGAGGGGCCGGTCGAACACGCCGGCGAGCACTACACGCTGCCGCTGCCCGGCGGCGAGGGCAAGCCGTTGAAGCTCAACTTCCACCCGCTGCGCAGCGAGATCCCCGTCTTCGTCGGCGCGATCGGCCGCAAATCGGTCGAGCTGGCGGCGGAGATCTGCGACGGCTGGATCCCGATCTTCTTCAGCGTCGACGCCTTCGAGGCGACCTGGGGCGAGCACCTCGAGGCCGGCTTCGCCAAGGGCGGCCGTCAGCGCTCCGACCTCGAGGTGAGCCCCTCCCTGCAGGTCGCGATCGACGGCGACCTGGAGGCGGCGAAGAGCGTCGTCAAGGCCGGCCTCGTCCTCTACTTCGGCGGCATGGGCAGCCGCAAGACCAACTTCTACGTCGACCTCGCCCACCGCTTCGGCTTCGGTGACGTCGCCGACGAGGTCCAGAAGCGCTTCCAGGACGGCGACCGCGGCGGTGCCTTCGAGGCGATGCCGGACGAGATCGTCGAGGCGACCTCGCTGGTCGGCACCGAGGCCGAGGTGGCGGAGCGGGTCGAGCGCTTCCGCGGCGCCGGCATCGACCGCCTGATCGTCTCTCCGGTCCACGTCGACCGGGCGGAGCAGCTGCACACCCTCGAGCGCCTCGCCTCGGTCTCCGGGGTCGAGACGCGAGCCTGACTCGATCCCATAACCTTCCGCGCCGCGTGAAGATCGGAGTGCCAAAAGAGTCGAGCGATGGGGAGCGCCGGGTGGCGCTGGTTCCCGACGTCGTCAAATCTCTGAAGAAGAACGAGCAGGTCGAGGTGCTGGTCGAGCGCGGTGCCGGCGACACCGCCGGCCACCCCGACTCCCAGTACGAGGAGGCCGGGGCAGACGTCGTCGAGGGCGACGTTACCTGGGGCGCCGACGTGGTCCTTCGCGTCGCCGCCCCTTCCAGCGAGGAGATCGGCAAGCTCGGCTCGAATCAGCTCTTCATCGGCCACCTCGCCCCCTGGACCGCCGCCGAGTCGAACCAGGCCCTGGCCACGTCCGGCGTCACCAGCTTCGCGATGGAGGCGATTCCGCGCACGACCCGGGCCCAGGCAATGGACGCGCTCTCCTCGCAGGCCGCCGCCGCCGGCTACGCGGCGACCCTGATCGGGGCGCGCGAGTCGGGACGCTTCTTCGGGATGATGACCACGGCCGCCGGCACCGTGCCGCCGGCCAAGGTGCTCGTCCTCGGCGCCGGCGTCGCCGGCCTGCAGGCGGTCGCCACCGCGAAGCGGCTGGGCGCGATCGTCACCGGCTTCGACATCCGCCGCGCCGCCTGGGAGCAGATCGCCTCGCTCGGCGGCCGGCCGCTGGAACTCGACTTCATCCCCGACGCCGAGGGCGAGGGCGGCTATGCCCGGCCGTTGACCGAGGAGGAGAACGCGCAGGTGCGCGACGCCCTCACCGAGAACGCGGCCAAACAGGACATCATCGTCACCACCGCCGCCATCCCCGGCCGCCCGGCACCGCTCCTGATCACCGCCGACGCCGTCCGCAACATGGCGCCCGGCTCGGTGATCGTCGACCTCGCCGCCGAGACCGGCGGCAACTGCGAGCTGACGCAGGCGGGGGAGACGGTGGTCGAGAACGGGGTCAAGGTGCTCGGCCCGCGCAACCTCGCCAGCGAGATGCCGGCACCGGCCTCCCAGCTCTACGCCAAGAACCTCGAGAACCTGCTCGGCCTGCTGATCGACGAGGAGGGCAAGCTGACGGTCGACTTCGAGGACGACATCATCGCCGCCGCCTGCATCACCCAGGGCGGCGAGATCAAGAACGAGAGGGCCGCCAAATGAGCCTGATGACCGAGATCACGATCTTCGTGCTCGCCGTCTTCGTCGGCTTCGAGGTGATCTCGAAGGTGCCGACGACCCTGCACACGCCGCTGATGTCGCAGACCAACGCGATTCACGGCATCGTCATGCTCGGTGGCCTGATCGTGCTCGGCTTCGCCGACGACGGGCTCGAGTACGTGATCGGGACGATCGCCGTCGCCTTCGGCGCGATCAACATCGTCGGCGGCTTCATGGTCACCGACCGCATGCTGGGGATGTTCTCCAAAAAGCCCAAACCGAAGGCCGGGGCTGACGGGAAGGGCGGCGGCTGATGCTCCAGGCTGTTCTCGAGCCCGGTGGCGACGCCGCCACCGCCCTCTACATCGTCGCCTTTTCCCTCTTCATCATCGGGATCAAACAGGGCACCCACCCGACCACCGCGAAACGCGGCAACCTGATTGCCGCGGGCGGCATGGCCGTGGCGGTCGTGACGACCCTGCTGCTCGACGGGATGGGCAACTGGGGGCTGATCGCGCTCGGCCTCGGGGTCGGCACCGCCGTCGGTGTGATCGCCTCGGTCCGGGTGCAGATGACCGAGATGCCGCAGATGGTCGCTCTCTATAACGGCGTCGGCGGCGGTGCCGTGGCGCTGATCGCCTGGTCGGAGATCCGCCACGGAATCTCGCTCGGGGAGGAGATCCCGCTCGACGAGCTGATCCCGATCCTCTTCGCCGGCGTCGTCGGCTCGGTCTCCTTCTGGGGCTCGAACATCGCCTTCGCCAAGCTCCAGGACCTGATCCCGACCCGGCCGCTGGCGGCCCCCGGCCAGCAGGTGATCAACGCGATCCTGGTGATCGGCATCGTCGCCGCCTGCGTCAGCATCGCCATCGGCAACGACGACCCCTCGCAGCTGACCTTCATCGGCATCCTGGTCGCGGCGGGGATCCTCGGCAACCTCGTGGTGCTGCCGATCGGCGGCGCCGACATGCCGGTGGTGATCTCACTGCTCAACGCCTTCACCGGTCTCTCCGCGGCCGCGGCCGGGTTCGCGCTCGACAACGTCGCGCTGATCGTCGCCGGCACCCTGGTCGGCTCCTCGGGAACGATCCTGACGATGGAGATGGCGACCGCGATGAACCGCTCGGTCAGCAACATCCTCTTCTCCGGCTTCGGCGGCGCCCCCGCGGGGGGCGGGGGCGGCTCGACCGAAGAACGCCCACATGTCTCGATTGGCGCCCAGGACGCGGCGATCAAGCTCGCCTACGCCGACACCGTCGTGATCGTGCCCGGCTACGGCCTCGCCGTCGCCCAGGCCCAGCACGCGATCAAGGAGGTCGCCGACGAGCTGGAGAAGCGCGGCGTCACCGTCAACTACGCGATCCACCCCGTCGCCGGCCGCATGCCCGGTCATATGAACGTTCTCCTCGCCGAGGCCGACGTGCCCTACGAGAACCTGAGGGAGATGGAGGAGATCAACCCCGAGATGGGGCGGACCGACGTCGCGGTCGTGGTCGGGGCCAACGACGTCACCAACCCGGCGGCCAAGACCGACCCCGACAGCCCGATCGCCGGGATGCCGATCATCGAGGTCAACGAGGCCCAGCAGGTGATCGTGATCAAGCGCTCGCTCAGCCCCGGCTTCGCGGGGATCGACAACGATCTCTTCTACGAACCGAACACCTCGATGCTGTTCGCCGACGCCAAACAGGCGGCGGCGGACATCGCGGCAGAGATCCAGAACCTCTGAGCCTTCGGCTTTTCGGGGGGAGAAAAGCTGTCCCGGGCGCCTTGCACATGAGTGCGAGGTGAGCGGGGTCAGTCGACGGTCGAGTGGGTGGGCTTGTTGCTGCTCGTCGGCCTGCTCATGGCCGCGCTCGTCGTCGCCGGGGTGAGGGCGCCGGGGGTCGGGTTGGCGCGCGGGATCGCTTCGCGGCTGCTCTGCGCCGCGACGCTGGCGGACGGGTGTGGAGACGAGCCGGCGCTGATCGCCGCCTACGGGACCGAGGTGGGGGAGTTGGTGCGGCGGCACATGCCGATGCTGGCGTTCGAGGAGGGGGCGCGGGCGCTGCCGGTCGACTTCCGCCGGTGTCGCAGTACGGCCTGCGGGGACGGCTCGAAGCGGGGCCTCGTGCACCGGACCGACGAGCGCCTGCCGGTCACGGCCTTCGTGCACGTCGTCGACTGTCGAGACGGGCAGGCGCAACGCTCCGAGGCCGACGGCGCCGACTGCTCGGGCGCGCAGCGGGGCCGGCTTTTTATCCAGTACTGGCTCTACTACGCCGACTCGGCGACGCTGCGGGACGTCCCGGTCGTCGGGGAGGAGGGCTACCACGAGGACGACTGGGAGACCGTCCAGCTCCGCATCGGCCCAGATGGCCGGGTCGACCAGCGGGCGTCTTCGCATCACGGCTACAACTACGGCCACAGCGCCGCGAACTGGGGCTCCGACGCCGGCTTCGGCCCGCTCGCCGACGCCGCCGAAGCGCTCGGGGCCCGCGAGCGGAACGGCTGGGGGCCGGAGACCGGCTTGCTCCTCGTCTCCGGCGGCAGCCACGCCGGCAACGCCGCCGGGATCCCGCACGTCGACCGCTTCACCCCCGGCCGTCGCGTCCACCTGGTCCCACTCGAGCCGATCGCCGTCGGCGACGACTCCCTCTTCGAGGTCAGCCCGCCGTGGCACAAGCGCGTCTGGCGCGACCCCGAGGCCGACAGGACCGACTGATCGGCCGGCCTCGCTACTTCGGCGGCATCCGCAGGGCGCCGTCGAGGCGGACCGTCTCGCCGTTGAGCATCGGGTTGGCGACGATCTCGAGGACCATGCGGGCGTACTCCTCGGGGCGGCCGAGGCGGGACGGGAAGGGGATGCCGGCGCCGAGCGCCTCGCGGGCCTCCTCGGGCAGGGCGGCCAACAGCGGCGTGTCGAAGAGGCCGGGGGCGATCGTCATCACGCGGACGCCCCGCGAGGCCAGGTCGCGGGCGGCGGGAAGGGTCATGCCGACGATGCCGCCCTTGGAGGCGGCGTAGGCGACCTGGCCGATCTGGCCGTCGTAGGCGGCGATCGAGGCGGTGTTGACGCAGACGCCGCGCTCGCCTTCGCCGTCAGGGTCGTTCCCGCTCATCGAGGCCGCCGCCAAACGCATGACGTTGAAGCTGCCGATCAGGTTGACCCTGACGACGTTGGAGAAGTACTCGAGGTCGTGGGGGCCTCGTTTGTGGGCGACCCGCTCGGCCCAGCCGATCCCCGCGCAGCAGACGGACACCCTCAGGCCCCCGTCCGGGGCCGCCGCCCGCTCGACCGCGGCGCCGACCGCCTCCTGGTCGGTGACGTCGGCAGCGACGAAGGTCGCCCCGATCTCCGCCGCCAGCGCCTCGCCCTTCTCGGCGTTGAGGTCGGCGATGACGACCTGCGCTCCGGCGGCGGCCAGCGCGCGCGAGGTGGCTGCCCCCAGCCCCGAGGCACCACCCGCGACCAAGGCTCCCGCGTCGGCGACGGTCATCGCGGGGCAGCGTATCGACGAGGAGTGCATTTGCGGGTCCATAGGCCGGTCGATGCACTCCTCGTGGTTTCACATGCCGGTAATCCGACCGCTATAGGGTTTTCGTATCGCCACCGAGGTGACGGCAAACTCCAAGGCAGCGATCGCGGAAGGTCTTTCCGAGGCGCGAGCGTGCACCCTTGCGCTGATTGAGCCGCTCGACGACGAGCAGCTCAACCGCGTCTACTCGCCGATCCTCAGCCCGCTGGCCTGGGACCTGGGCCATATCGCCAACTTCGAGGAGTTGTGGCTGGTGCAGACGATCGGCGAGCGTGAGCCGCTCCACGGCGAGCTCGGGCGCTTCTACGACGCGATCGAGAACCCCCGACGGAGTCGCGGCGAGCTGCCGATCCTGCGCGACGCCGAGCTGCGCTCCTACGTGGCGGAAGTGCGCGAGCGCACCCTCGAGGTGCTCGATACGGTCGATCTCACCGCCGACGCCGAGGACCCGCTGCTGCGTGACGGCTTCGTCTACGAGCTGCTGCTCGCGCACGAGCACCAGCACAACGAGACGATGCTTCAGCTGCTGCAGATGGTCGACGGCTACCAGCCCCTGCGGCCGGTCGGCACCGCGCCGGTGCAGGCCGGAGGCGGCCCGGAGGCGGTCGTCGTCGATGCCGGCGCCTACGAGGTCGGCGCCCTGGCCCGGGGGTTTGCCTACGACAACGAGCGACCGCGCCACACGGTCGAGCTCGCCGCCTTCGAGATCGATCGGGTCCCCGTCACCAACGCCGAGTACGCCGACTTCATGCAGGCCAGCGGCGCCGAGCCGCCGATGTACTGGGAGCGGGGCGAGGACGGTTGGCTCGACGTCGCGATGGGCCGGCGCGAACGGGTCGAGCCGGACCATCCCGTCGTCCACCTCTCCTGGGTCCAGGCAGATGCCTTCGCGCGCTGGGCCGGCAAGCGGTTGCCGACGGAGTTCGAGTGGGAGGCGGCGCGCGACCGTCTGCAGGCGGTCGGCCAGGTGTGGGAGTGGACGTCCTCGGACCTCCTCGCCTATCCGGGCTTCGAGGCCTTCCCCTACCGCGAGTACTCGGAGGTCTTCTTCGGCGACGAGTACAAGGTGCTGAGGGGCGGCTCGTGGGCGACCCACCCACGCGTCGTCCGCCCCAGCTTCCGCAACTGGGACCTGCCCCAGCGCCGGCAGATCTTCGCCGGCCTGCGCTGCGCGAGGGACCTGTGATCGCGATCGACGTCCACCTCGACGCCGACGCGGCGGCGACGATGGCGCGCGATGTCCGCGCCGGCCTCTGTTCCTACCCGAAGGAGCTGGCGCCCAAGTACTTCTACGACGAGCGCGGCTCGCGGCTGTTCGAGCAGATCACCGAGCTGCCGGAGTACTACCCGACGCGGGCCGAGCGGGAGATCCTCCGCGAGCGCTCAGCCGAGATCCTCACCGCTGCCGGCCGGCCCGTGACCCTGGTCGAGCTAGGTTCCGGCTCGGCGGTCAAGACCCGCCACCTGCTGAATGCCATGCGCGATGCCGACGGCCTCGATACCTACGTGCCCGTCGACATCTCGGAGGAGATCACGCAGCGGACCGCCTCCGACCTCGTCGACGAGTACCCGGGCCTCTCCGTCCGCGGTCTCGTCTGCGACTTCGAGCAGCACCTGGAGCGGATCCCGGACGGCGATGGGGCACCGCGGCTGATCGCCTTCCTCGGTGGCACGATCGGCAACCTCTACCCGCGCCAGCGCCACGCCTTCCTCGAGCGGATCGCGGCGCTGCTCGGCCCCGGCGACCACCTGCTGCTCGGCACCGACCTGGTCAAGGACGCGGTCCGCCTCGAGGCCGCCTATGACGATGCCGCCGGCGTCACCGCCGAGTTCAACAAGAACGTGCTCGAGGTGCTCAACCGCGAGCTCGGCGCCGACTTCGACCTCGGGGCCTTCGAGCACGTCGCCCGCTACGACGCCGAGGCGGAGCGGATGGACATCCGCCTGCGCTCCCTCGCCGATCAGGACGTGCGGCTCGACGGGCTCGACCTGGAGGTCTCCTTTGCCGCCGGCGAGGAGATGCGGACGGAGATCTCGACCAAGTTCACCCGCGGCCGGCTGGAATCGGTCTACGCCGGGTCCGGCCTGGAGATGTGCGGCTGGTTCACCGACGCCGCCGGCGACTACGCGCTCTCGCTGGCCCGGTCCGGGTAGCGAGCCGCCGGTACCTGCTGCGTGATGCAGTGGACGTTGCCCCCGCCGAGCAGGATCTCGCGGCCGGGGACGCCGACCACTTCGCGGTCGGGGAAGCAGCGGCGCAGGACCGCCGCCGCCTGCTCGTCGTGGCGGTCGTCCAGCAGGGGCATCACGACGCGGGAGTTGGCGAGGTAGAAGTTGGCGTAGGAGGCGGCCAGGCGGTCCCCCGCCCGGCGCTCCAGCACGCCTGCCCGGCGCTCGACTCCGGCCGCCTCCGCGGCGGTGCTCCGCAGCGGGCCCGGCGCCGGTAGCAGCACCACCTCGAACCGACGCCCACGGGCGTCGGTCGCGGCTTCGAGGCGGACCAGGGCGTCGCTGGAGATGGCGTGCTGCGGGTCGGCCTCGTCGTCGCTCCAGGTCAGCAGGAGGACGCCTGGGCGGGCGAAGCAGACAAGGTTGTCGACGTGACCGTCGGTCTCGTCTTCGTGCACGCCGCGCCCCAGCCAGACGACTCTCTCGGCCCCCAGGTAGTCGCACAGCGCCCGCTCGATCTGCGGCCGGGAAAGCTGTGGATTGCGGTTCGGGTTGAGCAAGCACTCTTCGGTGGTCAGCACGGTGCCCTCGCCGTCGACGTGGATCGAGCCGCCCTCCAGCACCAGCGGCGCCCGGTAGCGGTCGGCGCCCTCGACCTCCAGCACCTTGGCGGCGAGGCGTTCGTCGCGGTCCCAGGGCGAGTAGATCCCGCCCCAGGCGTTGAAGCGCCAGTCGACGCCGCGGCGCTCGCCGCGCCCGTCGATGAGGAAGGTCGGCCCCGTGTCGCGGGCCCAGGCGTCGTCGCTCGAGATCTCGACCACCCGGACCGCGGGGGAGAGCAGCGAGCGGCAACGCTCGAAGCCGGCGTCGGAGACTGCCATCGTCACCGGCTCGGAGACGGCGATCGCCTCGGCAACCGCGGCGAACGCCTCCTGCGCCGGGGCCGCCCCAAGCCGCCAATTGTCGGGCCGCTCCGGCCAGATCATCCAGCAGCCGTCATGTGGCTCGAACTCCGCCGGCATCCGGAACCCGTCGGCGGCAGGCGTCGAGTCGATCGTCACGCTCACCGAGCCCTCATCTTGCCGCATGGGACTGCCGGTTACAGTCGAGGCATGGAGGAGATCCGGCTGATCGTCGCCGCGGGGCCGCTCGATTCGCCGGCGCGGACCCGGCCGCCGAGCCGGCCGGCCTTCAGGATCGGCGCCGTGCAGCAGCGCTGGCACCCGGACCCCGAGGAGCACGAAGCGGGGCTGGCGGCCGGGATCCAGCTCGCGGCCGGGGAGGGCGCCCAGCTCGTCTGCCTGCAGGAGCTGACGCTGAGCCGCTACTTCGCCGTCGACCCCGGCGGGCCCGAGACAGCCGGCGCCGAGCCCGAGGAGCTCCCCGGCGGCCCCACCCACCGTTTCGCCGCCCGCCTAGCCTCCCAGCACGACGTCCACGTCCACGCCTCCCTCTACGAGCGTCCCGATGACGACGGCCTCGGCTACAACACGGCCATCCTCGTCGCCCCCGGCGGCGAGCTGGTCTCCCGCACCCGCAAGCTCCACATCCCCGTCACCGCCGGCTATCACGAGGACCGCTACTTCCGCCCGGGCCCAGCCGGCTCCGACGCCTACCCGGTGATCGGCCTCGGCGAGGCCCACCTCGGCCTGCCGACCTGCTGGGACCAATGGTTCCCCGAGGTTGCCCGCGCCTACAGCCTCGGAGGAGCCGACGTGCTCGTCTACCCCACCGCAATCGGCTCCGAGCCCGACCACCCCGATTTCGACACCCAACCGCTCTGGCAACAGGTGATCGCCGCCAACGGCATCGTCAATGGCACCTTCATGGTCGCCGTCAACCGCACCGGCGAAGAGTCGCCACTGACCTTCTACGGCTCGTCTTTCATCTCCGACCCCTATGGCCGCATCTTGGCTCAAGCCCCTCGTGACGAACCGGCCGTCCTGGTAGCCGACCTCGACCTCGACCAACGCCGCGACTGGCTAGAGCTCTTCCCGCTGCTCGCGACGCGTCGCCCCGAGACCTATAGCCCGCTGGTCGACGAGCCCGAAGCGCCGGGGTAGGGGTGAAGCGTCTTGTACTTTTTCGCCACCCCGGCCCTCGGACGGCCGCATCCGCCCCTCGAAAAAGTTAAGCGAAACCCCTACCCCGGCGCTTCGGGCGCCAGCGCCTCAATCGTCTCGCCTAGGCGATCCGGAGTGACGATCGGGGTGACGATCGGGAGGGTGATGCCGCCCTCTACGAAAGCTGACAGACGCTCTTTCATCTGCTCCGGCGTTCCGAAGATAAACATGTCCTCGATCAGCTCCCAGGGCGCGGCAGCGGCAGCCGCCTGGCGGTCGCCGGCGTCCCAGGCGGCGATCATCGGGTCGATCTGATCGCCGTAGCCGAGCCAGCGGTAGAAGTTGGCGTAGACGGGAACCGTGATGTAGGACGAGAACATGAAGCGGGCTAGGGGCTCCACAGCCTCGCGCTCGCCTGGGAGGCAGAAGAAGCGGCAGAGGAGCTCGAAGTCGTCTGGGGCGCCCTGGAGCTGCGCGGTGACTTTGGGAAGGCCACCGAGGGGCAAGAAGTTGGTGAAGGCGCCCTGGGCTCGTTCGACGGCTAGATCCAGCATCTTGCCGCGCAGCGCCGCCAGTACGATCGGGAGCGGCCCCTCCGGGGGCATTTCCAGCTTGAAGCCGGTGCTCGTGCGTTCGCCGGCGAAGGCGGCGTCGAGGAAGTCGAGCGTTTCCCGGACCTTGCTCAGCGGCTTCTCGAAGGGGATGTCGTTCCAGCCTTCGACGATGCGGTCCGAGGAGGAGCCGATGCCGAGCACGAAGCGGCCGCGGGACGCGCTGGAGAGCGCTGCCGCCTCCTGGGCGAGCAGGGCCGGGCCGCGCTGGAAGACGCCGACGATGCCGGTGCCAAGGCGCATCCGTTCGGTCCACCCAGCACTCAGGGACAGCGGCGTGAAGCCGTCCGGCCCGGCGGTCTCGCCGCTCCAGAGGTCGGTGTAGCCGACCGCGTCGGCCCGCACGACATGCTCTTCGTGATCTGCCAGGGAGATGCCGGGCAGTGGCAGGGTCAGTCCCCAACGCTGAGACATGGCGCGACCCTATAGCCTGCGGCGCCGATGGCCGAGAGCCCGGCACAGGCAAAGCCCGACCGCAACCTCGCCCTGGAGCTGGTGCGAGTCACCGAGGCGGCCGCGCTGGCCGCCGCCCGCTGGGTCGGCCGCGGCGACAAGATCGCCGCCGACCAGGCCGCGGTCGACGCGATGCGCTTCGTCCTCGACTCGGTCGCGATGGACGGCATGGTCGTGATCGGCGAGGGCGAGAAGGACGAGGCGCCGATGCTCTACAACGGCGAGCAGATCGGCGACGGCACGCCGCCGGTCGTCGACATCGCCGTCGACCCGCTCGAGGGAACCCGCCTCTGCGCGCTGGGCATGCCCAGCGCCCTCGCCGTGATCGCCCTGGCCGAGCGCGGCACCATGTTCGACCCCGGCCCCTGCGTCTACATGGAAAAGATGGCCGGCGGCGAGGAGATCGCCGATCTGCTCGACCTCGACCGGCCGCTGCCGGAGATGCTGAAACTGATCGCCGAGCGCAAGGGCGGCAACGTCGGCGACGTCACCGTCGTCATGCTCGACCGCCCGCGCCACGAGGAGGCGATGCGCGAAGTCCGCGAGGCCGGTGGCCGCATCCGCCTGATCACCGACGGCGACGTCTCGGCGGCATTGCTGGCGGTCAGCGAGCGCTCGCCGGTCGACCTCCTCTGGGGGATCGGCGGCACCCCCGAGGGCGTGCTCTCGGCCGCCGCCCTGAAGTCGATGGGAGGGCAGCTGCTGGGGCGCCTCTGGCCGCGTGACGACGGCGAGCGGCAGGCGGCCCTCGACGCCGGCTACGACCTCGACCGCGTCCTTACAGCCGACGACCTCTGTTCCGGCGACGACGTCTTCTTCTCCGCCACCGGCGTCACCGACGGCGACGTCCTTCAGGGCGTCCGCTATCGCGGCCCCGGTGCCAGCACCGAGTCACTGGTGATGCGCTCGCGCTCCGGCACCGTCCGCCGCGTCCATGCCCGCCATGATCGCGCCAAGCTGCGCCAGATCATCGGCGAGCGCTACGGGTAAAGACCGCCGTTTCAGTTAGCAGGAGGGCGCCATCGCGCCCTGCCGTGGTGGTCGCGTAAGGCACTGGCGAGGTACGTCAGGCATAGAAAAACCACACTGTTCGTGTTTAGAACGGTTTCGTTTCAAGACAAAACTCTTTGATACCCTAAGACTCCCGGAAAGAGGTCTAATGGTGGACAGTTCCGACGAGGAGGCGATACGTGGTGGTGGCGCCGCAGTTGTAGCGGCCGATCCGACGCGTTCGCAGGTCCGCGCGGGCGGCAAAGCGCTGTCCGTGCTCGCGACTCCACTCAACCTGCGGGTCCTGCAGGCCCTCTCCGACCGGCCGATGCGGCTGGCCGAACTGCGCAAAGCGACCGGCCTGCCGGCCCAGACGACCCTGCGGGGCCACCTGACGAACCTGGCGGAGATCGGCGTGTTGACGAAACGGCCGACCCAGCAGATGCCCTACGCGGTCGAGAACACGCTGACGCCGATGGGACGGGAACTCCTCGATGTCGCGGACCAGCTCGGGGCTTGGCTGGGGGAGGCCCCCGACGCCCCGATCTCGCTCGAAAGCGGCGCCGCAAAGGGGGCGGTCAAGGCCCTGGTCGACGGTTGGGGCTCGAAGATGATGCGAGCGCTCGCCGCCAGGCCGCTGTCGCTCACCGAACTGGACAGCCTGATCTCCGACCTCAGCTACCCGGCGCTGGAGCGGCGCCTGTCGAGCATGAGGATCGCCGGGCTGGTCGAGGCCCAGCAAAGCGATGGGGCGGGGACGCCCTACGGGGTCACCGACTGGGCCCGCCGGGGCGTCGCGCCGCTCGCGGCGGCCAGCCATTGCGAGCAGGTCCACATGAGGCACGAGAGCGCCCCGTTGACTCAGATCGACGTCGAGGCGGCCTTTCTCCTTGCCACCCCGTTGGCCCGTCTTCCCAGCGACGCGGCTGGTTCCTGTCAGCTCGAAGTCGAGGCCAGCCCCAGGGTCTTCCCGCGGCCCGCGGGCGTGCAGGTCACGATCGAGCGCGGCAAGGTGGTGTCCTGCGTTTCCCATCTCGAACCGGGGCCACCGGCTTTCGCCGCCGGGCCCGCGCTGACCTGGTTCAACGCCGTCAGGGACGGGAGCATTGGCCAGCTCAAGTTCGGGGGCAGTCGTCAGCTCGCCGAAGACCTGGTCAGCGGCCTTCACTCCGCCTTCGGTCGGAGGGCCTAGCACTGTCGTTTTCGCGCTTTTGGTCAGCGGGCGGATCGGCGCGCGCGCATTTTCCATTTACTGGAATTTACAGGCCAAACACCGAGAGTCTCGGCTTTGGGGACACTGCCGTCGTGGCCTTCTTTGACTGCTAGGTCGCGGTCGCGGTATGCATCCCGGGCGCGGACGCCGGTTCTTCCCTGACGGCGTCTCTGCACTAGGGCGAGTGGCGGCGACGGGCACCATCCACCCGGCGTCGCCCTCGCACGCACGCACTCGCTGGGGCCGGTCCCCGATCAGGTGGGGAGCGACTCGGCGGCCAGGCGTTCCTGGGCTCGCGCGACCTCTTCGCCGACGAAGGGGACGAGGACCTCATAGGTCAGTTCCGGCAGCAGCTTCGGCAGCTCGCCGGCGCGACCGCGAACGACCTCCTCGTAGACCCTGGCCAGTCCGGCGCTGATCGCAAGTTCCGCCGCCTGCGGTCGTGCCTGGCCGACCTCGCGTTCGTCGCGGCCGTCTTCCAGCAGTTTTGCGAAGCGGCGAAAATTGTCGTGGAAGCGCTCGCGCGAGGGTGCTCCGAGCGCTGCCAGCTCGACTACGGCGATCCGCGCCGCGGCGGGGTCGGCGGCGAACCAGTCGAGCATCGCGGCGACGGAGTTGCGGACACGGTCGGGCCACGGTCCGGGCGCGTCGTAGGCGGTCTTGACCGTGGCTTCGAGATGGTCGACGAGGACGGCGTGGGCGCTGAGCAGGCAGTCGCTTTTGTCTTCGAACAGCTCGTAGAAGGACTCGCGGCCGACACCCGCCTCGGCGAGGATGTCGGCGACGGACGTCGCCTTGTAGCCCTTGCTGGCGGTGACCCGTACGACCGCGGCCAGCAGACGTTCGCGCTGGGAGCGGATGACCATCTCCCGCGGCAGACCGTGGCGGCCACGGGGCAGGCGCCACTGGCGCAGGTCTGCGCGCTCCTCGCTCACCGCGGAGCGGAGCCGTTCGAGCCGTGATCGCCCGCGATTTGGGCTTGCTGAACCGCCTCCTCGTGACCGGCGAGCGGCAGCAGCGCGATGTAGACGATTTCCGGTAACAGCTCGGGAAGCCGGTCCGCCCGTCCAGCGGCGATCTGGCTGAAGACCAGCACCTGCGCCCGGCCGAACGCCAGGCCGGGGTCGGCAAAGGGCCGGGGCGGGTCCGTCGCCTCCCAGAGGCCCGCGACCCCCGAGACGATCCACTCGCGGTAGCGCTCGCCGATCGCGGGTTCCACCATGATCGCGTCCCCCATGACCAATTGCGCCATCGCGGGCCTCGCTGCCAGCAGCTCGAGCATCGCCGCAGCGGCCTTCCGCAGCGCCTGCGGCGGCGGATCGGAGGCGCCATAGGACTCGACCGCGGCCTCGCGCAGCGCGTCGAGGCAAAAAGCGAGCGCTCCGTCGAAGCAGGCCCGCTTGTTGGGGAACCGTTTGTAGAAGGTGGTCCGGGAGATGCCGGCGCGCTTGACGATGTCGGCGATCGTCGTTGCCGCGTATGTCTTCTCGGCACAGCTCTCGATCATCGCTTCGATGATCCGCTGCCGCTGGGAGCGCGCGCCGATATCGACCGGGATCGTCGGATCGAGTACGCCTGCGGTATGAGAGCTTCCCTGTTCAAGCATCGAAAACTTCTTTTCAATGGTCGGCGTGCACCGTCTGCCCATCCGCGACGGTCGGCAAACCGGGCCGATTGCTAATTCATTCAAATATGGCAGTTTTTATTGTTTCAAAGGCGCCCAAGGCCTCCTCCGGCTCTATCGGAGCCCTCCGGACAATCCCTGCAAGGCACGCTGTCGCCGTAGGGCAGCTCACCCGTGTCGTGCACCTCATGGCGCAGCGAGTTGATCACCGCTCCCACCATCAGCGCCAGGCTGAGCACATAGAACCAAAGCAAAGCAATCAAAATAAAGCCTAAAGTCGAGCCGAAGCGGGAGAGGCTGGAGACGTTCGAGAGGTAGATCGGGAAGAGCCAGTTGGCGAGGCCGGCGGCGATGGTGACGAAGGCGGCCCCGGGCCAGACCGCCCGCCACGGCATGTGGCCTTTCGGCACCGCCCAGAAGATCACGCAGCAGATTCCGAAGGTCACCAGCAGCGCTGCGCTGAGCAGCAGGACCGTGTCGATCGCCTTGATGTCGGAGAGCCCGAGCGGAAGGCGATCGGTGCTGGAGACCAGGGTGCTCTCGATCGTCGGCACGAAGATGCTGGCGGCGATGAAGAGGAGGACCACGCCCAGCATCGCGAAGGAGAAGCGCTTCTGCTCGACCCAGCCCCGGCATTCGACGTGGTAGATGCGGCAGAAGGCGGTGTCCATCGCGCCCCAGAACGAGGCGCCGATCCAGAGCGAGCCGATGAAGGCGGCGATCCCGATCGTCGTCGAGTTGTCCTGGATCCGGTTGAGGACGTCGGTCAGCGTCTGCTGCTCGACGCTGGGGAAGAGGCGCTCGAGGTCGCTGACGACGCTGGTCTCCACTCCGCCGATCTTCAAGACCTGGCCGAAGACGAAGAGGACCAGCAGGGCGAAGGGAAAGACCGCCAGCATCAGGTTGTAGGCGACCATCGCCGAGAGCCCGGTGACGTTCTCGCGGTACGCGCGCTCCCAGAAGGCTCGAAGCCAGGGGCGGGGATGGCGGAGGGAGTCGGGCATTGACTTTACAAAATGAAGCGCTAGGATGCGAACAGGCGTTTGACTCCGCGACTTTTCGCCGTCGCGGGGTCTTTTCATGCCAGGACTAAACACCACGCGCAAGGGAAACGAGTAGAACAGCATGCTGGTAGCAGAGCTTCAGGAGTTGGAGGAGGTCAAAAACCTCATAAATCGCGGGCAGCAGCTCGGCGTACTGACCTTCGGCGACATCGCCTCGGCCGTGTCCGAGGTCGATCTCGACGAGTCCGACGTCGAGGACCTCTACGGGCACCTCGAGAAGTCGGGGATCGAGCTCGTCGAGGACATGGACCCGGCCCAGAAAGCGGCCGCGGACGCGATGCCCGCCGACACCGGCAAAAAAGGGCGGCGCCGCCAGAAACAGGCGCTCGACCTAAAACCGGACATGACCACGGACTCCCTGCAGTTGTTCCTCAAGGACATCGGCAAAGTCCGCCTGCTTACCGCCGCGGAGGAGGTCGAACTCGCCAAGCGCATCGAGCGCGGCGACCTCGACGCGAAGCAGAAAATGGTCGAGTCCAACCTGCGCCTGGTCGTCTCGATCGCGAAAAATTACCGAAACCAGGGCCTTCCCTTCCTCGATCTGATCCAGGAGGGGACGCTGGGCCTGGTCCGTGCGGCGGAGAAGTTCGACTACCGCAAGGGCTTCAAGTTCTCCACCTACGCGACCTGGTGGATTCGCCAGGCGATCGCCCGCGCCCTGGCCGACAAGGCGCGGACGATCCGGATCCCGGTCCACGTGGTCGAGAAGCTGAACAAGATCGGTCGTGCCGAGCGCAAGCTGGTCACGGAGCTGGGCCGCGAGCCGACTCCGGAGGAGATCGCCGAGGTGACCGGGATCGATCCCGAGGAGGTCGACTCGATCAAGCGCTCCGCCCAGGCCCCGGTCTCGCTGGAGAAGCCGGTCGGCGACGAGGAGGAGTCCGAGTTCGGCCAGTTCATCGCCGACGAGAAGGCCGAGTCCCCGTTCGACCGCGCCGCGGACCTGCTGACCAAAGAGGCGCTGAAGGAGGCGCTGGAGAACCTCTCCTACCGCGAGCGCCGCGTCCTGGAGCTGCGCTACGGCCTCGGCGGCGAGCACCCGCGCACGCTCGACGAGGTCGGTCGCACCTTCAACGTCACCCGCGAGCGGATCCGCCAGATCGAGAACCAGAGCCTGAAAAAGCTGCAGTCGCTGGGTGAGGCGCAAAAACTGCGCGAGGTGGCTTAGCAGCAGCGGGAGGGGGAGGAGGCCCGGCCTTCTCCAAGCCCCGGCAGTTCTTGCTGTTGCACCGTTAAGAGATAGGACTGCACGGCCGATACAAGCCGCGATGTTCGAGATCGATTCAGCGTTGCGGACACTCGTCGAGCGGCAGGGCTCTGATCTGCACGTAAAGGTCGGGGTTCCCCCGACCGCGCGCTTGCAGGGGGAGCTGGCGCCGCTCGAGGGGTACGAGCCGCTCACGCCCGAGGACACCGAGAAGGCCTTCCAGGACATCGCCGAAGTTCGTTCGCAGACGGAGTTCGAGGAAGCGGGAGAGGCCGACTTCTCCTACTCGATCCCCGGGCTCTCGCGGTTTCGCGTCAACACCTTCAAACAGCGCGGCTCGATCTCGATCGTCTGCCGCGCGATCCCCTTCGAAATCCGCTCGGTCGAGGAGTTGGGGCTGCCGCCGGTCGTGACCAAGCTCGCCGAAGAGCAGCGCGGGATCGTTCTCGTCACCGGCACCACCGGCTCCGGCAAGAGCACGACGCTGGCGGCGATGATCGACCACATCAACCGCACCCGGACGAATCACATCATCACGCTCGAGGACCCGATCGAGTACCTGCACGAAGACAAAGGCTCGATCGTCAACCAGCGCGAAGTCGGGTCGGACACCGAGAGCTTCAGCCGGGCGATGCGGCGGGTGCTGCGGCAGGACCCCGACGTGATCCTGATCGGCGAGATGCGCGATGAGGAGACGGTGCGGACCGCCCTCTCGGCGGCCGAGACCGGACACCTCGTCCTCTCCACCGTCCACACCCTCGACGCGACCGAGACGATCAACCGCATCATCGACTTCTTCCCGCCCCACCTGCAGCACCAGGCCCGGGTGATGCTGGCGGCGACCTTGAAGGGGGCGATCGCCCAGCGCCTCGTCCCGGACGTCACCGGCGACGGCCGTGTCCCCGCCTCCGAGGTGCTCGTCGTCACCGGCCGCGTCCAGGACCTGATCATGAACCCGGAGGAGACCGGCAAGATCACCGAGGTGATTGCCGAGGGCGAGTACTACGGGATGCGCACCTTCGACCAGTCGCTCCTCACCTACGTGATGGAGGGAAGGATCGCCGAGGAGGTCGCCCTCGACTTCGCCTCCAGCCCGCACGACTTCAAACTGATGCTCGCCGCCGGCGGCCAGCGCGCCAGCGGCATCGAGCAGCTCGCCGGCCAGCCCGAGTAGCCCTCGCGACGTCAGGAGTGCGTAGGACGAGCGTCCAGCGGGTCCGATAGGCCGCTGCCGCGGCTCAAGCGGGACTGGAGCGTGACCGATGACCTTCGCAATGCGATTCGCTGCCGTTTTTCGACGCCGTCTACAGGCGCTCGCCAGGAGCGAGCGCGGGATGGCGCTCCCCACCGCGATCTTCGCGACGGTGGCGAGCCTCGGGCTTGCCGGCACGGCCGTGATGTCATCGGTCGCCGTTCAGCAGGGCACCCACCGCGACAGCAATTCCAAGAGCGCGATCGCCGCTGCCGACGCCGGGGCCAGCGTCGCCCTCCTGCGTTTGAACCGCTACGCGAGTGCGCTCAGCACCTCGACTCCCTGTCTCGGCCTGAGCGGCACTGCCCTCGTTCTTTCCGCCGCTGCCGCCGATGGGTGGTGCCCGTCGGTCTCGGGCGCGGTGGGCGGCTCCAGCTATGTCTACCGCGCGACGCCCTTCGTTACGGGAAGCACGATGACCGTTGTCGCAACCGGCACCTCCGGCAGCGTCAGCCGTCGCATCGCCGTCACCTTCAAAACGACCACCGTCGGCAGCGCCCTCGCCAACGAGGGCCTGATCGGCCTCGACGACGTCGAGATCGACAACAACGCCGACGCCCGGGTCGGAGTCGGCACCAACGGCAACATCTACGTCCACAACAACGGCAACGTCTGCGGCAACATCCGGCACGGGATCGGCAAAAAAGCCACCTTCCAGAACAACGGGACGCAGTGCGCCGGCTACCAAGTGACCGAAGGCAACGTCTCGTTGCCACCCGTCAGCTCCTTCATCCCGACCGACATCGCGACCAACAACAGCAACTATCGCCTCGTCACCTGCACCAAAACCTCGCCGGTCAAAGAACCGACGGGCTGCCAGACCGACACCTACAACGGCACCTGGTCCAGCTCGGAGCCCTGGAAAGCAAGCACCCGGACGATCTCCTCGTCGAACAACAAGACCCTGACCCTCGGCGGCGGCGACTACTTCGTCTGCCGCCTCCTGATCAGCAACAACTCCCACTTGGTGATGACCGACGGCGCAAGTGTGCGGATCTTCTTCGACACGCCCGAGAACTGCGGCTTGAAATCGGGGGCGAAGCAGATCGACATCAGCAACAACGCCGACGTCACCTCGACCGGCTACCAGCCCGAGCTCGGCAAATACAACATGCCCGGCTTCTACCTCATGGGCTCCTCGACGATCCAAACGAGCATCGAATTCTCGAACAACAGCGGCACCAACGAGTTCGTGCTCTACGCGCCGAACACCGACATCCTGATCAAAAACAACGCCCGCTACACGGGCGTGATCGCGGGGAAGACCGTGCACCTCGACAACAACGCGATCGTCGAACAGGACGCCGGCTTCGAACCGCCCCAGATCGGCGGCGCGAAAATCTTCGAGCGCCAGTCCTACGTCGAGTGCATCGGCGCCACCGCCACGCCCCCCAACGCCAGCTGCTGAGCGCTCGCGGCGGCTCCTGACGGACCTGGTCCGCGGCTCAAGCTCCAGGCCGATCCTGTCGAGCAAGGTAAGCGAACGTATGAGGGAGCAGATCAACAACAACCCGCTCGCCCAGATCGGGATCATCGGCGTCCTGCTCGTCGCCGTCGGCATCTTCGCCATGTCCTCGATGGGGGGCGGAGGCGAAGAAGAAGCGGCAAGCACGACCACGACCAGCTCGGCGACGATCACGGGCCCGGAAGGGTCGGCGACGATCACCGCGACCGTCACCCCCGAAGGGGAAGCAGCGGCCCCGGCGACGGCACCGCCCCCCGGGGCACTTGCCGCCGTGGCCCCGCCGCCCCCCGCCGCCGTCTCCGCCGCCTTCAACGCCAACCAGACCGTCGTCCTGCTCTTCGTGCGCAACGGAGGGATCGACGATCGCCTCGTCGTCTCGGCCGTCCAGCAGCTCGAGGCAATGGCGGACGTCACCACCTTCGTGGTGCCGGTCGACCAGATCGCCCGCTACGCGGCGATCTCGCAGGGGGTCGACGTCGACCGCGTTCCGGCCCTCGTCGTCCTGCGGCCGAAGCGGCTGGACAGGGGTATCCCCAGCGCCTCCGTTCTCTACGGCTTCCAGAGCACCGAGAGCATCGTTCAGGCCGTGATCGACGCGGGCTACAAGGGCCGGACTCTCGACTACCACCCGTGAGCATGGACGCGAGGGACTTCCCGAGCCACCTGCGCCCGGTCCCCGACTCCGGCGATTCCACCGCGCCGGCGCTCGCACCGGAAGCTGAGGGCCCGCCGGGGCTGACGCAGCCACTGGCGCGGGGACGCTCCAGCGGTTTCGTCACCGACGTCCTGGTCGACCTCGGTTACGTCGTCGAGGAGCGGGCGCGGCAGGCGATCGAGGAGGCCCGCACCGCCGGAGTCCCGCCCGAGGCACTGCTGCTGACCCAGGGGACGATCAACGGCGACCAGCTCTCGCGGGCAATTGCCGAGCGCTACGGCCTCGACCACATCGACCTCTCGGCCTACCAGGTCGACATGGCCGCCGCGAACCTGATCCCGGTCAACACCGCTCGTCGTTACCGGGCGCTGCCGGTCGGTTTCATCGACAAACAGACGCTGCTGGTCGCGATGGCGGACCCGACCAACGTGTTGGCCGTCGACGACATCCAGATCGCGACGGCGCTTGACTGCCGGGTCGCGGTCGCCGCCGAGGACGACATCGATGCCCTGATCGTCCGGCTCAACACGCTGCAGAGCGCGGTCAGCGAGGCGGTCGTGGAAGGAGAGCAGGAGGCCGAGGACGAGTTCGCCGAAGTCAGCGACCTCGAAGTCAGCGCCGAGGACGCACCGGTGATCAAGCTCGTCTACAGCATCCTCGGCCAGGCGGCCGGAGAGGGGGCTTCGGACGTGCATTTCGAGCCGGGTGAGGGCGAGATGCGAGTTCGCTTCCGGGTCGACGGGGTGTTGCGCGAGGCCGCCCACGTTCCGAAGCGGATGATCAACGCAGTCATCTCCCGCGTGAAGATCATGAGTGAGCTCAACATCGCCGAGAAGCGAGTCCCGCAGGACGGTCGAGTAAGCATCACGGTCGAGGACCGCCGCGTCGACCTGCGTGTGACGACGCTGCCGACCCAGCGTGGGGAGGGGGCGACGATCCGCATCCTCGACAAGGACAACGCCCAGCACTCACTCGACGATCTCGGCATGGACGGTTCGGCCCGGGAGCGCTTCGAGTCCGCCTTTCGTCAGGCCTACGGCGCCGTTCTCGTCACCGGCCCGACGGGCTCGGGCAAGTCGACGACCCTCTACGCGGCCCTGCAGGAGCTGAACCAGGTCGAGAAAAACATCATCACGATCGAGGACCCGGTCGAGTACCAGTTGCAGGGGATCAACCAGATCAACGTCAACCGCAAGGCCGGTCTCGACTTCGCGGCCGGCCTGCGCTCGATGCTGCGTGCCGACCCCGACATCGTGATGGTCGGAGAGATCCGGGACGGAGAGACGGCACGGATCGCAATCGAGGCGGCGCTGACCGGTCACATGATGCTCACCACCCTCCACACCAACGACGCGCCCGGCGCGATTGCCCGCCTCGGCAAGATGGGGATCGAGGCCTTCATGATCGCCTCGGCGGTCGACTGCGTGGTCGCTCAGCGGCTCGCGCGTCAGCTCTGCGCTCACTGCAAGCGCCGCACGGTCGTGCCGGCACAGGCGCTCGCCGATGTCGAGATTCGGGTTGGGGTTGAGATCGAGGCCTACGAGCCGGCCGGCTGCGGTCGCTGCAACCAGAGCGGCTACCGGGGACGCGTCGGCATCTTCTCGGTGATGACGCTGAGCGAGCGAATCAAGGAAATGGCGGTTGCGCAGGCGTCCGAGGCCGAGGTCGCCGCTGTCGCCCGCGAGGAGGGCATGCTCACTCTGCGCGAGGACGGGATCGCCAAGGTGCGTGCCGGCAAGACCAGCCTCGAGGAGATTCTCCGTGTCACTGCATAGGCCGGCGATTCGCTTTCAGGTATCGAGAAATCCGCCCCGCATGCCGATCTAGGTTTCATGGACTTCGACTTCTCAGAGGTGCTGCGCCGCATGGTCGAGGCCCGGGCCTCCGACGTGCACCTGACGCCAGGCTTCCCGCCGGCGATCCGCGACAAGGGCAAAATCGTGCCGATGGACGGCTTCCCCGTCCTCAGCGGCCAGGAGACCCGCGAGGTCATTTTCGGCATCCTCAACGACGACCAGCGCAAACGCTTCGAGAACAACAAACAGCTCGACTTCGCCTACGCGATCCCCGGCGTCGCTCGCTTCCGCGTCAACTGCTTCTTCCAGCGTGGCGCGGTCAGCGCCGCCTTCCGCCTCGTCCCCCAGGACATCCCGGCCCTGGACTCGCTCGGCGTGCCGCCGGTGCTGCGCGAGCTGACCGCCAAACCCCGGGGCTTCGTCCTCGTCACCGGGCCGACCGGCTCCGGCAAGTCGACGACCCTGGCGGCGATGCTCGATCTGATCAACCGCGAACGCCAGGACCACATCCTCACGATCGAGGACCCGATCGAGTTCCTGCACCAGCACAAACGCTCGATCGTCAACCAGCGCGAGATCGGTGCCGACGCCGACGATTTCGCCCTCGGCCTCCGCGCCGCGCTGCGAGAGGACCCGGACGTGATCCTGGTCGGCGAGATGCGCGACCTGGAGACGATCGCCACCGCGCTGACCGCGGCCGAGACCGGCCATCTCGTCTTCGCGACCCTTCATACCCAGTCGACCGCGCAGACGGTCGACCGGATCATCGACGTCTTCCCGCCCCAGCAGCAGGGACAGGTGCGGACCCAGCTCTCGATCGCCCTGCAGGGCATCGTCACCCAGCAGCTGCTGCCGACGGCCGACGGGATGAGCCGCACCGTTGCCTGCGAGGTGCTGGTGCCGACGCCGGCGATCCGCAACCTGATCCGCGAGGGCAAGACGCACCAGATCTACGCCGCCGTGCAGACCTCTGCCGCCGTCGGCATGCAGACGATGGACGCCGACCTGGTGCGCTTGGTGCGGGCCGGCAAGATCACCCGCTCGCTGGCGGAGCAGCGCGCCTCGGTGCCCGAGGAGTTGAAACGGCTGCTGGGTGCCGCACCGGTGATGCCGGCAGGCATGGCGGGCGACGGTCCCACGGCTTCCGTCGGCGCGAGCGCTGCCCCTCCGGCGCCGCCGTCCTACACGCAGGGGGGCTAGCCGATGGCAGGCGGCACCACCTTCGCCTTCCGGGCGATGGACCTGGGCGGTGCGGCGACGGCCGGCGAGATCGAGGCGGAGTCCAAGGCCCAGGTCTCCGAGCAGCTGCGCCAGCGCGGGCTGATCGTCCTCGACGTCAGCGAAAAATCGAAACCGTTCAACGTCGAGGACGTCTTCAAGCGCTGGAAGGGCGTCGACATGCGCGAGCTGGCGGTCTTCTCGCGTCAGTTCGCGACCCTGGTTGCCTCCGGGATGCCGATGCTGCGCACCCTGCACACGCTCGAAGAGCAGACCCAGGACGAGCAGATCGAAGCAGCCGTGGGAGGGCTGCGTGCCGACGTCGAGGCGGGAAGCTCGCTGGAGCAGTCGATGGCGCGGCACCCCAAGGTCTTCGACCGCCTCTTCCGCGCGATGGTGCGCTCCGGCGAGGAGTCGGGCCGGCTCGAGGACGCCCTCGACCGCATCGCCTTCCAGGTCGAGAAGACCGACGCCCTGCGGCGTCAGGTCAAATCGGCGCTGATGTACCCGGCGCTCGTCTTCGGCTTCGCCGTCGTCGTCCTGCTCGCGATCGTCACCTTCATTATCCCCGTCTTCGTCGGCATCTTCGAAGAACTGGGAGAAGAAAACCCGGAGGAAGCCGCCGCGCTGCCGCTGCCGACCCAGATCTGCGTCGGCGCCTCCGACGCGATCACCGGCTACTGGTTCGTGATCTTCCCCGCCATAGCGGTCTTTTTCTTCGCCTTCTTCAGGTGGAAGAAGACCGAACGGGGGAAAGAGCTATGGGACCGCTTCCTGTTGCGGATCCCGTTCAAAATCGGCGACGTGATCCAGAAAGTGGCGTTGGCCCGCTGGTCGCGCACCTTTGCGGGCTCGGTCTCGGCCGGTGTGCCGATGCTGCAGGCGATCAAACTGACCGGGGAGACCGCGGGCAACGTCGTCGTCGAGCAGGCGATGGAGGACGTCTACGCCTCGGTCAAGCGCGGCGGCTCACTGGCCGGCCCGATCGAGCAGAACCCGATCTTCCCGCCGATGGTCGGCCACATGGTCGCGGTCGGCGAGGAGACCGGTCAGCTCGAGCACATGCTGGCGAAGATCGCCGATTTCTACGAGGCCGAGGTCGACGCGAAGGTGAAAGCGCTGACCGCGCTGATCGAGCCGATCATGATCGTCTTCGTCGGCGGGGTCGTCGGCTTCATCGTGATCGCCATGTACCTGCCGATCTTCAGCCTCTACGACAAGATCCGCTGACACCCGTCCGTGGACGTTCATACGGACACTTTGGATTGAGGAACCTGCTCGGTCCTTACTTTTGGGGAACGACCCGATCGACTTCTCTGAGTCGCGAAAGTGAAAAGTCGGGTCGCAGCGAAATCGAGCCCGCAGGGCTAAAGGTGGCCACGGCTGCGTTCGATGACGGGTTCGTGATGAATCTGCCAGTGCTTCGGTGCAAAAGGCAAACTCGCTGTGAGGCGGGGGCGCAAAGCCGTCGGGACTCCTTTGCTGGAGTCAGCCGGGCTACCACCGGGGTCGACAGACACCACGTGGCTGCAAGCGACGGGGCTCTGGCGCAAACGATTAGGACCATAGGAGGTCACTAATGTTTCTCCAGAATCTCCGGGCCAAGGTAGGCGCCCGGCTCAACGGCGACAGCGAGAGCGGCTTCACGCTGATCGAGCTCCTCGTCGTCATGCTCATCCTCGGAATCCTGGCCGCGATCGCGCTGCCGGCGTTCTTCAACCAGAAAGACAAGGCCGGCGACGCCAAAGCCAAGGAGTACGCGCACTCGGCCCAGGTCGCGATGGAGACCTTCTTCACCGACCACGCCACCTACGCAGGCGCTGACGAGGCGGCCCTTGAGTTGATCGAGCCCTCGCTGAAAAACGCCACCTTCACCGCGGTCACCCCGAACGCCACGACCGGCTACACGATCACGATCCAGGGGAGCAAAGCTGGCCAGACCTTCGGGGTCACGAACGTCAGCGGCACCCTGACCTACCCCTGCACCGCGGGTGGGGTCGGCGGCTGTCCGGAGACCGGCGCCAACGACGAATGGGACTGATCCACTGACCGGATCTGTCTTGGCTTAGAAGCCGAAGCACCGAGGGGTGGGCCACACGGCCCACCCCTCGCGCTTTGGTCAGCCGGGCAGAGCAACTCGACGGGCTCAAACGAATGGCCGATCCAGCCGATACAAAGGCGATGCGCGCTCCGGCGTCAACCATTTGCGTCCTCGTCGGCCTGCTCAGCGCCGCATTGGCCTGGGGGACTCCCGCTGCCCTCGCCGCCCCGGCCGGCTTTGCGGGTGCCTCCAGCGACGGCGAGACCGCCTTTTTCACCACCACCGACCAACTCGTTCCGGGCGACACCGACACGCGCGCCGACGTCTACGAGCGCTCCTACGACGACGCGCTCGAACGCTACGTGACCCGCCAGATCTCGACCGGGCCGACGGGCGGCAATGACGCCTACCCGGCGATCTACGTCGGCATCTCGGCCAACGGCGCCAAGGCCTTCTTCGCGACCGAAGAGTCGCTGGTTGCCGGCGACCACGACCTGCGCGAAGACATCTACGTGCGTGATCTCGCTGTGAACGCGACCGAACTCGTCTCAGCGGGCGACCCCAGCTGCGCGGCGCAGGACTGCGGCAACGGCGACGTTCCCTCCAGCTTCGCTCAGGGTGGGGTGGTCGCCGGCGGCGAGTGGGTCTTCTTCCGCAGCGCCGAGCAGCTCTCCAACGCCGACGGCGACTCCTCCGTCGACGTCTACGTGCGCGACCTGGATGCCGGCACGACGACGCTCGTCTCGGCCGGGGCCGCGGACTGCGCCGCCGCAGGCTGCGGCGAAGAAGACTTCCCGGCGAGTTTCCGCGGCGCCTCGGCGGACGGCACCACGGCCTTCGTCACCACCGAAGAGTCGCTGGCGAGCGCCGACGACGACGCCCTGCTCGACATCTACGCCCGTGACATCGGCGCCGGCACCACCACGCTCGTCTCGATCGCCGGTACCTGCCCCGCCGGGGCCGACTGCAGCGCCTCCTACGGCGGTGCTTCGAGCGACGGCTCGCGCGTGTACTTCGAGACCGCCGAGCGGTTGACGCCGTCGGACAGCGACAGCTCCCAGGACGTCTATGACTGGTCGGCGGGCAGCGCGACGCTGCTCTCGGCCGGACCGAGCGGGGGCAACGGGGAGGTGCCCGCGATCTTTGCCGCCGCCTCTTCCGACGGCGCCACCGTCTTCTTCGAGACGACCGAGAGCCTCATCGGCGCCGACAGCGACAGCGACAGCGACATCTACGGGCGCAGCGGCGGCGTCACCACCCTCATCTCCGTGGGCCCGGTGGGAGGAGATGGTCCGTCGCCGGCGTCCCTGCGCTGGGTCTCCCCGGACGGCTCCAGCGCTGGCGTCCTCTTCAGCACCGACGAAGCGCTCACCGCCGATGACCTGGACGGCTCGCAGGACGTCTACGAGCGGGTCGGGGGGGTGACCACCCTGCGCTCGACGGGGGCGGTCGGCGGCAACGCGGCCCTCAACGCCAGCTTCGCCGGGGCGTCGGCCGATGCCATCCACGTCTTCATCGTCACCGCCGAGCAACTGGTTGCCGGCGACAGCGACGGCGCCCTCGACGTCTACGAGAACGCGGCGGGAACGACGACTCTGGTCTCGACCGGGCCACTGGCGGGCAAAACCGCCGTGCCGGCGGGACTGCCGGCGGGCGCAGTCGCCGCGGACGGCTCGCACGCGTTCTTCATCACCGAAGAGCGGGTGACCGAAGGCGACCTCGACGCCGAAACCGACGTCTATGACCGTTTTGGCGGCAACACCCTGTTGGTCTCGACCGGCAACGCGGCGCCCCTGGGCCCGCCCACGCCATCCCAGCTCAGCACCGACCCGGCTTCGCCGGGCACCTCGCAGACGCCGCGGGTCAGGGGCCAGTCCGATCCGAACACCGCGATCAAGCTCTATTCCTCCTCCGACTGCTCGGGCGTCCCGGTGGCGACGGGAACCTCGCTCGAACTCGGCGGTGCTGGCATCCTCGCGCCGGTTGCCCCGGGCTCGACCACCTCGTTCCGGGCGACCGCCACCGATGTGAACGGCGACACCTCGCCGTGCTCGGCCCCGGTCTCCTACACCCACCAGGCCTCGCCTCCACCTCCGCCGCCACCCCCGCCCCCGTCGGGTGAAGGAGGGGGAAGCGGTGCCGGCCCCGGCGGGTCGAGTCCCGGCGCTGGCGGCACGTCCGCGCCCGGCGGCAAGAAGGGGGAGCCGGGCCTCGTCTACGTCGTCCCCCACACGCGCATTACCTTCGCCCCGGCGAGCAAGACGCGGGCGCGGCGGCCGGTCTTCCGTTTCACCGACTCCACCGGGCAGGAGGGGACCAGCTTCAGGTGCAAAGTCGACCGGGGAGGCTGGCGGTCCTGTGGCTCGCCGTTGAAGCTGAAGCGGCTCGATCTCGGTCAGCACGTCCTCCAGGTCAAGGCCTTCAATGCGGTCGGGACCGCTGAGCCCGCGCCGGTGCAGCGCAGGTTCAAGGTGGTTGGCCGGTGAGCCGCCTGCGCGTCGTGCTGGGTCGGGCCCGCGAGGAGGACGGCCTGACCCTGATCGAGTTGCTGGTTGCCTCGGCGATGAGCGTCATCCTGCTGGCGGCGATCGGCTCGATGGTCGTCAGCGCGATGAGGACGCAGCCGCAGCTGAGCAAAAAAGCCCAGAACGTCTCCAGTTCCCGCTACATGCTGGAGCGAATGACGCGCGAGATCCGCAACGGGGTCCGGGTCGACCAGGCCACCCCGTCCACGGTCTCCTTCCTCACCTACGTTCGCCGCACCTCCTGTGGCAGCGGCGTCGCCACCAGCTCGGCGACGCCGGCGATCAAATGCGAGGTGACTTACCAGTGCACCACCACCTCGTGCACGCGCAGGGAGTCGCCCGACGGTCTCTTCACCGGGACGGCCAGAACGATCTTCGAGGGCATCAACAGCTCCAGCGTCTTCTGCTTCGTCCCCAGCAAAGAACCCGATCCGTTGACCTGTGGCGAAACGGCCTCGGTGGCGGGCACGACCTACGTCGGCGTGCGCTTGCGAGTTCCCAACCCGAACGGCTCCAGCAACCTCACGATTTCCGACGGCGCCAGCCTGCGCAACGCGACCCTGCTGAACTGAGATGGCCACGCGACTGAAAAAGCGGTTGGATCGCACTCGCGCCGAGGCCGGGATGACGATCGTCGAGGTGATCGTCGCGGCGATGGTCCTTGCGCTCGGTGCGATGGCGACCTTCGGCGTGCTCAGTGCAGCGACCAAAAACACCCAGCGCGCGAAGGCGAGCCAGGTGGCGCTGAACCGGGCCCAGCTGGAGATCGAGTCCCTGCGCAGTCTCGAAAACGACGAACTGGCGTTGACGGCTGCGCCGGAACACGCGGCCAGCGCCCTCAGCCCCAACTACCGCGTCAACAACGGCACCTTCGCCCTGACCAGGGAACCGCTGGGCAGCTACGCGAACCTCGTCGTCGAACACGGCGGTCTTTACGGTGGCGGCTTCATCGAAGGCGCCGCCGTAGACCCGGGGCCGACGCCGTTCACCAGCGGCGAGGTGAGCGGAAAGGTCTACCGCTACGTGGTCTGGCGGGACGACGCCAGCTGTCCCGCCGCCACCTGTCCCGGCACCCAGGACTACAAGGAGATCGTGGTTGCCGTGAAGCTCGACAAAGTCGCGAACCAACCGGCTGAACGAGGCTACGTGGAAGTGGTCTCCGATTTCGTCGACCCGACTGACAGCGCTCTCAACGACCCGATCCCGGGGGCCAACGGCGTTGTCTCGGGACAGCAGTTCTACTTCTCCGACACGCCGTGTTCGTTGAACGGGACCACGACGCGCCAGGGCATCGGCGCCAATCACCTGCTCCACAACACGCTTGGGACCTGCGCCAGCGGGCCTCAGGTCGAAGCGACCCCGGGGGCACCGGACGCGCTCCTGACCGGCGTGCCTCCGGACCCCGACTACCTCGACGATTCCAATCCAGGTCTCTTCGACTACTCCGACGACTTCTACCTGGAGCCGACCCCGGACACCGACAAGGGGGTGCAGATCCTCCGCGACACCACCAGCGGCTGCAACTACGTGCCGGTCGGAACCACCAACCCTGAAGCGCGGGTGCACCGCTGGGTCACCGACCCGATGGCGAGCGACTTCAAAATGGTCGAAAAAGTGACCCTCGAGTTCTACACGCGAACGCTGAACGACGAATCCTACAACGGCGAACTCTGCGTCTACCTCTTCAAACGGACCGAATCCGGGACTCCGCCGGTGGCCGTCGACACCCGGCTGACGAATAAATCGACCGGCAACGCCTACTGGACCTACAACCCCGGCGGCACCGGCTGGTGGCGCGGGAAATGGGAAAAGGTGCGGCTGACGATGACCTTCGGCAGCAGCCCCTATACGATCCCGCAAGGCGGCCGGCTCGGCGTCGCCCTCAGCGTCGAGCGCACCAAAACGACCGGCGCCGCGCTCGCTTTCATGTACGACCACCCGAAATACCCGACCCGGCTCGAGGTCGACACCAACACTCCGATCGACGGGGGCTAGCGGGTGGCATTCGCGGCGGTGTTCGCCTTCCTCGGGGGGCTGCTCGTCGGCAGCTTCGTGACGGTCGTGGCCCACCGGATCCCACGCGGGGAGTCGATCGTGGGGCCGCGTTCGCGCTGTCCCGCCTGCGGCGTCCAGATCGCCGCCTACGACAACGTGCCGGTGTTCTCGTGGCTGGCCCTGCGGGGCAGGGCCCGTTGCTGCGGCGCCTCGATCTCACCCCGATACCCGCTCACCGAGCTTGCTCTCGGCCTGTTGTTCGCCGCGACGACGCTGGTGCTTTGGGACGAGCCGGGCGAGATCGCCCTCGGGCTCGTTTTCGTGACGATGCTGCTGGCGGTGACGCTGACCGACCTCGAGCGGCGGATCATTCCCAACAAGATCCTCCTCGTTGCCGCGGTGCTCGCCGCCGCGATCGCCGCCGCGACCGACCCCGGCAGCCTGCCGGAACGGGCGATCGCCGCCGCGGCCGCGGGGGGGCTGCTCTTCCTCGCCGCGCTCGCCTACCCCCGCGGGATGGGCCTCGGCGACGTCAAGCTCGCGGCCGTGATGGGCTTGTTCCTCGGTCGCAACGTCGCCCCGGCGATCCTCGTCGCCCTCCTCGCCGGCTCACTCGTCGGGCTGGCGATGATGGCCCGCGACGGCGCCGCGGCGCGCAAGCGGGCGATCCCCTTCGGGCCCTTCCTCGCCCTCGGGGGCGTGGTCGGTCTCTTGGCGGGCGGCGAGCTCGTCGACTGGTATCTGGGCGCCTTCTCGTAGAGCCGTCCAGATTCTCCAAGAAATAAGTACTTGCAGCGCGAAAGTTCTGCGGCCTTTCTGTCGATTGAAGGAAGGCGTGCTGCAGCTGAAGCGACAGAAGAAGACCGCTGGGGTGGTCGGCCTCGACATCGAGGCCGGCAGCATCGCCGCGACTGAGATCGACGGCTCGGGCCAGGTGACGGCGACGGCGATCGAGCCGCTGCCGCCCGGTGCGTTCAGCGAGGGCGAGGTCGCCGACGCTGACGGTCTTTCCCAGGCGCTGAAGTCACTGTTCGGCCAGCACAAGTTGTCCAAGCGCGTTCGCGTCGGCATCGGCAACCAGCGCGTCGTCGTTCGCACCCTGCGCCTGCCGGTGATCGAGGATCCGAAGGAGATGGAGGCAGCGGTTCGCTTCCAGGCCCAGGAGCAGATGCCGATGCCCCTCGACCAGGCGGTGCTGGAGCACCAGGTCGTCGGCGGGGTGGCGGCGGAGGAGGGCTCGACGCCGCAGGTAGACGTGGTGGTGGTCGCGGCCCGCCGCGACATGGTCGGTTCCTTCGTCGGGGTTCTGCGCGGCGCCGGACTCGAACCGATCGGGGTCGATCTATCTGCCTTCGGCATGATCCGGGCCCTCGCCGGCGCCGACGTCCCCGGCCTCCTGGAGGGGGGTGACGGCACCGACCCCGGCGGGACTGCGCGCCCAGACCAGGCAGTCCTCTACTGCAACTTGGGTGACGTCATGAACCTCGCGGTGGCGCGCGGGCGCTCCTGTCTTTTCACGCGGGTCTCGATGCTGGGCATGGAAGCAATCGCCAATCGCTTCGCTGCCGAGCGCGGCCTCGCCCCCGAGCTCGCCATGCAGTGGCTCTCCTACGTGGGGCTCGAACGACCGCCGGAGGAGATCGAGGGAGACGGTGAGACGGTCCTCGCCGCTCGACGCGTCCTCGAGGAGGACGTGCCCAGCCTGGTCGACGAGCTGCGCCTCTCGCTCGATTACTACGCCGCTCAGGAGAGTGCGGTCCCCGTGGGGCAGATCGTCCTCTGCGGTACCGGCAGCGCCATCCCCGGGCTCCTGCAGCAGATGGAAGCCGGAATTGGGCTCTCGATGGGTGTCGTCCAGCCAGCGGCGCTTGCCTCCTACGGTGTTCACGCGGCGCGCCTGACGCTTCCCTACGGCATCGCCCTGGAGAGCTGAGATGCGCCCGGTCAACCTGATTCCGGCCGAGGAGCGCCGCGGTTCGCAGGCCCCCATGCGCACCGGGCCGCTGCCGTATCTGCTGGTCGGGGTTCTCGTCGCCGTTCTCGTGGGGGTGACCGCGCTGGTGCTGACGGGCAACCAGATCGCCGACAGCAAAGACGAACTCGTTCAGCTGCAGCGCGAAGATGCGGCGGCGAAGGCGCGGGCCGAACGCCTCGTCGCTTTCACCCAGTTCGAGACCTTGTACGAACAGCGTCTGGCCACGATCGCCAGCCTCGCCGACAGCCGCTTCGACTGGGAGCGGGTGATGCGCGAACTCTCGCTGGTTCTGCCCGACGACGCCTGGCTCGTCAGCCTCAACGCGACGGCCTCCCCCGAAGCCTCCGGCGGCGAAGGCGAGGGCGGTTCTTCGCTGCGCGGCTCGGTGGCCGGTCCGGCGCTGGAGATCAGCGGCTGCGCCGCCGGTCAGGAGGCGGTCGCCGGGTTTGTCACCGCGCTCAAGGACATCGACGGTGTCACCCGGGTCGGCGTCGAATCCTCCGAACTTCCCGCGCAGGCGATCGCGAGCTCCGCGGGCGAAGGTGAGGCTGCCGGCGGGGGCGGTAACTCCGACTGCAAGACCCGCGACTTCATCGCCCAGTTCTCGCTCGTCGTCGCCTTCGACGCGGCGCCGGTGCCGGTCGCGGCCGCTGCGAGCGGGGTGCCGGTCGCCACCGAAACGGCCGAATCCAGCTCGACCGAGGGCGAAGAAGGCGCAGAAAGCGAAGGCGGCTGATGAAGCAGAAGCTCTCAGGCACGAATGGAGTGATCGTCGCGATGATCGGCGTGGTCCTGCTGGCGGTCGCCTTCTGGATGGTGCTGCTGGGCCCAAAGCGCGAAGAAGCCGACAAGCTGGGGGCGGAAATCGAGCAGGTCCAGAGCTCACTGGCCACGCACGAAGCGGAAGCCGATCAGGCAGAGGAAGCGCGCGAGGAATTCCCCGTCGACTACCGGCAGCTGGTGGTGCTCGGCAAGGCCGTTCCGAGCGACGACGACACCGCTTCGCTGCTGGTGCAGCTAAACCGGATCGCCGAAGACGCCGATGTCAGCTTCCGCAACCTGGCTCTAGAGGAAGCGAGCGGCGAACCGGCCGCGGCGCCCGTGCCCGAAGCCCCAGCCGCCGCGGCTGCACCGGGTGCGGCCTCACCCACCGAGGTCGCGGCCTCGACTCTGCCACTCGGCGCGACGATCGGCCCGGCCGGTCTTGGCGTGATGCGGTACGTGCTCACCTTCGATGGCGAATTCTTCGAGATCGCCGACTTCATCAAGGGCCTCGACTCCCTGGTTGCGACCGAAAACGCGAAGGTCTCCGTTGACGGGCGTCTCCTCACGATCAACGGCTTCCTGCTCGAGGCGGCGCCGAACAGCAACTTCCCGGCGCTGGAAGCGACGGTCTCGGTCACGACCTACCTGACCCCGCCCGAACAGGGCGTGACCGGCGGTGCGACGCCGGCCACGCCCGGGACCGCCGTGCAGGTGGCGACCACCACCGGAGGGGCGCCATGAAACGGCTTGGGAAAGGCCCGGAGCTGAAGATGCCCGAGTTGAAGGTTCCCTCCTTCCTCATCGACCTCTACCACGATCTGGTCGACCGGCGGCTGCTCCCCTTCGTGGCGCTGGTGGCGGTCGCGATCGCTGCCGTGCCGTTCCTGTTGGGCGGTGGCCTGGAGGAAGAAGTCCCGCCGACTCCGCAGGGGCCGAGCGCCGGCGCCTCGAGCCTGCCGAGCGATGAGGCAGCCCGCCTGACCGTGGTCCAGGCCAATCCCGGCCTGCGCGACTATCGCAAGCGCCTCGCCGCCCGCGAGCCGACCGATCCCTTCAAGCAGCACTACACCGGCCCCGTGCGTGCGGGGAGCCAGCTACAGGGAGAATCCACGACCTCGACCGGATCGGCTGTGCCCGGGGGCACGACCGCGAGTTCGACGACGACGACCGGTCCGAGCACCACCGTCGCGCCCGACAGCTCCTCGAACGGTGGCGGAGGGCCCAGTGGCGACGCGCCGAGCGGGGGAGGGAGCGAGCCGGATCTTCAGCTCTTCACCTTCGCCATCGACGTCAGTATCAAGCGCACGACGAGCGGCCCCGACGGTCGCAAGGACGAAGGCGAGCCGACGACGAAGGAGGGCGTGGTCCCGCCGGCCGCCCTGCCGGGCAACAAGACGCAGGTCGTTACCTACATGGGGATCAGCCCGAAGACCCGCAACCCGTTGCTGCTCGTCTCCGACGATGTCACCGCGGTCTCCGGCGACGCCAAGTGCCTCTCGGGCTCGGAGTCCTGTCAGCTGCTCGAAGTCGAAGTGGGATTTCCTATGACCTTCGTATACGGGCCCAACGACGCTCGCTACAAGATCAACGTGCTGAAGGTCGAGCCGGTCACGGCTGGGCGTTCCTGATTGCGCCTGGGTTTCAGCAAAGCTTCAGTAAGTGAAGCCATGTGGCTACACTTGTTGAAGCGAGGAGGTCAGATCACCGCCTCGATTCGCCGATGAGCGCTTTGAGCAACTCAACCTGCCCCGTCTGCCGCACCGCCGAGGTCGTCTGCGGAAAGTGGACGCTCCTGCTGATTCGGGACCTTGCGGCTGGTAGCAGCCGTTTTTGCGAGCTCGAGCGGTCGCTGGAGGGGATCAGCCCGCGCACGCTGTCGCTGCGGCTGCGGGCGTTGGAGGAGGAGGGGATCGTCGAGCGGCACACGTTCCCCGAGGTCCCACCCCGGGTCGAGTACGCCCTGACCGAGAAGGGCGAGGCGCTGGTGCCGCTGATCGACGACATGCGCAAGTACGGCACCCGCTGGCTGCTGGCCGGCGACGCTGAGCCCGCCGCCGTATAGATCAAACGTCCAAGACCGGTCCGTTTGCAAGGCGCCGTGCAGGCGCAGGAGCCCCAGGCACGGGGCGGAAGCCTGAGCCGTGCGTGACTTCCTTCTCAACGAAGCGCTGAAGCGGCTGGCCACCGAGGCCGCGACCCGCTTCAGCTCCCTGGTTGCCAGCGGAGACCAGATCCCCTTCGACGTCGCTGCCGAGGACGGCGAGGACTCCGCCTTCTACAGCTACGTGCCGCTGACCTCCCGTTTCGTCGTGGAGCGCGCCGAGGAGCTGCGCTCGCTGCCGAGCTTCGGCCCCGCTCGCGAGGCCGCGGTCGAGGCCGGCGTCGCCGCGCCCTACCTGGAGGAGCGGGGCGAGTCCGTCCCCGCCGACCCCGGCGCGCGGGCGGAGCGGATGCTGACGATCTTCATCTCCTCGCTCTGGGAGGGCAGCACCGAGTTCTCGCTCGACCGGGCCCGGCTCGACGGCGCCCTCTCGATGCTCGACGCCGAAGCCCGCGAGGCCGACGACGCCGACGTCCTGATCGTCCCCGTGGTCGGGCTGCGGATGTCGGTCGCGCGACTGCAGTTGCCGCACGGCGTGCGCATCGTCCGTGCCGACTCGATCGACGCCCCGGTCGAGGCGATGCGCAGCGAGGGCATGGGTCGCGCCTCCTGGGAGCCCCAGTACCTGGCGGTCGCCGAGCAGGACGCCGACCACGGCGCCGAGGCCGCGCTGGGACAGCTTCGCGAGCTGATCAGCGTCATGCGGCTCTTCAAGGGCGGCGGCATCGGCCTCGGCCCCTACGCCTTCGCCCCGACCGGCGAGGGCTGCTGGCGCCGGATCGCCACCGGCGCTCCCGCCACCCGCGCCGGCGGCTACCGCCTCGGTGAGGAGGAGGCGAACGAGCTGGTCGTGCTGGCGAGCACGCTGGAGGCCCTTCCGGACCCCGACAGCGCCCTCACCTGGGCGGTCGGCCGCTTCGAGATGGGCTGCGAGCGCGAGAGCGCCCTCGACGGGCTCAGCGACCACCTGCTCGCCCTGCGCGCCGTGCTCGAGGGCCATGGCCCGGTCGGGGCCTCGTTGCCGATGCGCGCCGCGGCGCTGATCTCCGACGACTCACTGGACCGGATCGAGGCCCGCGAAAGGGTCGAGGACACGCTCGAGCTGGAGCGCGAGTTGATGAACGGCCGCACCTTGGCGGACGCCGTGCAACTGGCCGCCTGGGCCGAGGAGGGCGTGCGCAGGTTGTTGCTGCAGGCCGCCCTCGGCGAGCTCGGCAACGACCTCAGCGCCACAGCCGACGAGACCCTGGTCGCGACCGGGCTCGAAGCCGGCGACGCCGAGATCGCCGTCGCCGCGGAGGAGGCCGAGGTCGCGGCCGAGCCGGTGCAGCCGATCGAGCCCGCTGCGGAGATTCGCGTCGAACAACTTCCGCCCCCCGTCATGCCCCCCGAGCCCATCGAGTCAACCGAGGAGACCTACATGGAGCAGGAGACCCGGATCATGGAGCCGGTCCCGGCTGAGGACGAGATCAGGATCACCGCCACGCCGTGGCTGGACGAGGTCGCGGACGAGCGTCGCGGCGACTCGCTCGAATGGCCGGCTGCCGAGGAGCGCGACATCGAGCACCGCGAGCGGATCGACACCCCCCGCGTGCGCCACCTCTTCCCGGTCCCGAGCTCGGACTGGGAGGTCAGCCACCTCGAGTTCGAGTACAACCGCCGGGCGTCCTGACGGGCCGAGGTCGGCGCATCTCGGCGTCCTCGCTCCTCACGTGCAGAGCACGCTCGTCGCTGCGTCCTTGATCTGCTTGACCTCGGCCCGTCAGGCTCGCCCGGCGGCCATGGCGACTCTCTCCTCGCCGGTCGCGAACAGGTAGCGGTTGATCTCGGCCAGGCCGGCGAGGTCGTGGACGTCCTCGTCGAGGTAGGGGACGCGGATCACGCCTTTCGTGCTCAGCTCCCTGGCTAGGCGCTCGATGTTGCGGGCATCGCGCTCGGCCAGCGCCTGGTAGTCGGAGAAGTTGGCGGCGACCCGCCGCGCCAGGTCCTCGTCCCCGAGCTTCTCGGCCAGCTCCGCCGGCAGGTCTTCGCCGTCGCCGCGGAGCTCGTCGGCCGGGTAGTGGACCTTGTTGACGATGACGCCGCCGAACGGCAGCTTCGCCTCGACCAGTTTGCGGTGGAAGTAGACCGCCTCGTCGATCGGCTCGCCCTGGGGCCCGCAGACGACGAGGAAGCAGGTGCGGCGGTCGGCGAGCAGCTTGTTGACCCGTTTCGCGCGTGCCTGGAAGCCGTCGACCATGCCGCTGAAGGCGTTGAAGAACTCGGCCAGGTCGGCCAGCAGGTCGAAGCCGACGATCCGCTTGAAGACGCCGAGGGCCACCGACGCCCCGCGCCCCGCGACCCTCGCCGCCAGCCCGGTCGGCTTCATGAAGACCCGCAGCGAACGGCCCTCGATGAACTGGGTCAGCCGTTTTGGCGCGTCGAGGAAGTCGAGCGCGTTGCGGGTCGGCGGCGTGTCGAGGACGAGCAGGTCGAAGCGGCCCTCGGTGTGCAGCTCGAACAGCTTCTCCATCGCCATGTACTCCTGCGAGCCGGCGAGGGCGCTGGAGATCTGCTGGTAGATGCGGTTTTCGAGGACGCGGTCGCGCGACTCCTCGTCCGGCGCCTGGCGCGCGACCAGCTCGTCGAAGGTTGCCTTGGCGTCGAGCATCATCGCCCACAGCTCGCCCTTCACCTCGACCCCCTGCTTCTCGAACAGGGCCGGGTCGACCTGGCGCGCCTCGTTGCCGAGCTCCTTCAGGCCGAGCGAGTCGGCGAGCCGCTTGGCGGGGTCGATCGTCAACACGCAGACCTTCAGCCCCTGGGCCGCCATGCCGGTCGCGATCGCCGCCGAGGTGGTGGTCTTGCCGACGCCGCCGGAGCCGGCGCAGATGCAGATCTCCTTGCCGTCGAGGACGTCGCCCAGCGTCGGCATCAGGAGAGCCTCCGCGAGAGCCGGCGCGCCGCCTCCGGGCCCAGTTCGGGCTCGAAGAGGAAGGGCAGCGTTTTCACCGGCGCCTCGACGCGGCGGCGCAGACGAGCTAGCTGCGCGCGCTGGGAGCGGGCACGGCTGTGCTCGGAGAGGGCCGCCCGGGCCGCGGCCCTGACGGCGCCCTCCTCGGTCTCGGCCAGGCCCGACAGCCGTTTGGCCTCGGCTTTGGAGAAGCGCTCGGGGTAGAGGCCGTTGAGGTAGATGCGATCGACCGCGACTCCGACCTCGTCGCGCAGGTCGTGCTCCAGCGCCGCGGACTCGTTGACCGGCATCTCCTCCGGCAGGGCGACGATCGCGGTGCCGGTGTGCTCGTGGTCGGTGATGAAGCGGTCGAGCGTCTGCGCCTGGGAGTGGATCGGGCCGACGCGGGCGATGTTGGCGAAGGTGCGCGGCGTCTGCAGGAAGCCGACGCCGTGGCCGGTGGCGGGGGCGTCGACGATCACCAGGTCGTACTTGCGTCCCTTCTTGACCTTGCGATCGAGCTGGGCCAGCTCCCAGATCTTCCCGATCGTCACCAGCTCCTTGAGGCCGGGGGTGGCGGCGGCGAGGTAGTTGAAGATGCGGCTGCGGAAGAGCATGTCGCGCATCGCCCGCACCTTTAGCTGCAGGAGCACGTACTCGCGCATCGACTCGTCGGGGTCGATCGAGATCGACCAGAGGTTCTCCTCCATCTCGACCTCGTGGAAGCCGACCTCGGTGTGGTCGAACATCCGCGAGGCGTTCTCCTGCGAGGCGACCTCGCAGACGATCGTGCGCTTTCCCTCGGCGGCGGCGCGCAGCCCGAGCGCCACGGCAACCGTCGTCTTGCCGACGCCACCCTTGCCGGTGACGATCACCAGTCGCTTGTCGAGGAGCTCGGGGATCGGGCAATTCCTAGCAATTTCAGGAGCCGGCAGGAAAAGCCGGCCCCCATACGAATATCCGCGCAATGGGATTTCTAAGCCGTAAGCCCAAGCCCGCCCCTGTCCAGATCGACGAGGAGCACCCGATCGTCGAGGAGCTCCAGCGTATGGAGGAGGCCGTGCCCGAGCGGCCGCTGCCTGACGCTGAGGGACTAAGCGCCAAGCCCGCGGGGCCTGTCGCCGAGGTCGACTCTCCGGCTCACCCGCCGGAGAGCTCAACCTCGACGCCACCCGCGGCAGAGGCCGTTGAGCCCGAGCGCACGGCGCCGGCCGAGTCGGCGGATGTTGCTGAGGAGGAGCCGACGGGCGTTGCCGAGGCCGAGGAGGAGCCGATGCGGTTGATGCCGCGGGACCTGATCGCGCCCAGTCGCTTCGACCCGGTGGGAGAGCAGGCGGAGTCGGAGGCGCCGGTCAAGCAGCCGGAGGTGATCGCCTTCGCCAACCAGAAGGGCGGGGTGGCCAAGACCACGACGACCCTGAACCTGGCCGTGGCCTTCGCCGAGTCCGGCTACCGCGTGCTCTGTATCGACCTCGATCCGCAGGGCAACCTGACGATGAGCCAGGGCATCGACCCGGACAAGGTGGAGAAGAGCCTCTACGACGTGCTCGTCAACGACATGCCGATCAGCGAGATCATCGTCAAGCGCGAGATCGACATCGCCGTTGCCTCGATCGACCTGGCCGGGGCCGAGATCGCGATGAGCACCAAGATCGGCCGCGAGCGCTCGCTCGAAAAAGCCCTCAAAGAGGTCGCGGCCGACTACGACTTCGTCTGCATCGACACGCCGCCCAGCCTCGGGTTGCTGACGATCAACGCGCTGACCGCGGCGAACAAGGTGATCGTCCCCGTCCAGTGCGAGTATCTGTCGATGCGCGGTCTGGTCCAGCTCCAGAACACGCTGCGGATGATCCAGGAGAACTTGAACCCCGACGTCAAGATCGAGGGCATCCTGCCGACGATGCTCGACTCGCGGACCGTCCACGCCAAGGAGGCGGTGGAGATCCTCGAGGAGAACTTCGGCGACCTCGTCTTCCGCTCCCGCATCAAAAAGGCGATCAAATTCGCCGAGGCGCCCGTCAAAGGCGCTTCCGTGCTCAAGTACGATTCCGGCAGCAGCGCCGCGAACTACTACCGGGAGCTGGCGAAGGAGGTTCTTGCCCATGAGTCGCCGTAAGCGCGCGAGCATGCGCGAAGGTCCGCTTTCCGATCTCTTCCGTTCCACTTCGGACGACGCCCCCGCCGATCCACCCGAGGCGCCGCGCTACGGCAGGGAGGACCCCGCCGAGGCCCGCAGGGCCGAGGAGGCCGAGACGGCATCCCCGGCAGCGGAGCCGGTTGCCGCGGAGCAGGCGGCCGAGCCGGCCGAGGCCCCTTACGACCACGCTTCCCAGGAGTCCTCGGCCGAGAGCGCGCCGGAACGGCTGAAACGGGTCTTCTCCGAGGAACCGAAGCCGCGGCGCGAGCAGTCGCCGCAGGTGAGCAACCCGCGCTACGGGCGGGAGGAGCCGGCCTACGAGCCACCCGGCAGCGGCGAGCCGCACCAGCCGGTGATCAAGGTCGTCGGCGTCGGCGGGGCCGGCGTCAACGCGGTCAACCGCATGGTCGACGCCAGCATCCCCGGGGTCGAGTTCATGGCCGTCAACACCGATCTGCAGTCGCTGCAGCTATGCGTCGCCGACGTCACCGTCCACATCGGCGACGAGCAGACGCGCGGCCTCGGCGCCGGGGCCGACCCCGAGGTCGGCCACCGCTCGGCCTTCGAGGAGCAGGACAAGATCAAGCGCCTGCTCAAGGGCTCCGACATGGTCTTCGTCGCCGCCGGCGCCGGGGGCGGCACCGGCAGCGGCGCCGCCCCCGTGGTTGCCCGCCTCGCCCGCGAGGTCGGCGCGCTCACCGTCGGCATCGTCACCAAGCCGTTCACCTTCGAGGGCAACCGCCGTGGCAGCCAGGCCAGCAAGGGGATCGAGGAGCTGGCGGCCGAGGTCGACACCCTGATCGTCGTCCCCAACGACCGCCTGCTCGAGGTGCTCGACCAGCAGACCTCGATGGTCGAGGCCTTCCAGGTTGCCGACGACGTCCTGCGCCAGGGCGTGCAGGGCATCTCCGACCTGGTCACGCTCCCGGCCGTGATCAACCTCGACTTCGCCGACGTGCGGACGATCATGTCCGACGCCGGCCGGGCGCTGCTCGGGATCGGCATGGCCTACGGCGACGAGCGAGCGGTCCTCGCTGCCGAAAAAGCGATCTCCTCGCCTTTGCTGGAGACCTCGATGGAGGGGGCGCGCTCGATCCTGCTCTCGATCACCGGCGGCTCCGACCTCTCGCTGGTCGAGGTCTCCGAGGCGGCCAAGGTGGTCGGCGAGGCGGCCCACCCCGACGCCAACATCATCTTCGGCGCCAACGTCGACGAGGAGCTCTCCGACCAGGTCTGGGTGACCGTCGTCGCGACCCGCTTCGACGGCCGGCCGAGCACCCCGCGCCGTGCGGCCGAGCCGACGATCCGACGCACCAAGGACAGCGGCCGCGGCCGCGGCCCGGAGCGCGGTGGCGAGCTCGGCATCGACGTCCCAGAGTTCCTTCCCGGCTGAGGGAGAGCGCCCGGTGAAGGGCGTCGTCGCAGCCGGCCACCCGCTCACCGCCGAGGCCGGTGCCGGTGTCTTGCGCGAGGGCGGCAACGCGGTCGACGCCGCCGTCTGCGCGGTGCTGGCGTCGTTTGCGGTCGAGAGTCCGCTGACCGGTTTCGGGGCGGGTGGCTACATGATGGTCAACCGCGGCGAGGAGACCGTGCTGATCGACTTCTTCGTCGCCGCCCCCGGATTGGACGGGGCCGAGCGCCGGGCCGAGCTGGTGCCGGTGCCGGTCCACTTCGATGCCGAGACGGTGCAGACGTTCTACGTCGGCCCGGCCTCCTGCGGCGTTCCCGGTACCGCCGCCGGGCTGGTGCACGCGCTGGAGCGCTTCGGCTCGGTGCCGCTGGCCGATCTGGTCGGGCCGGGGGTGCGGCTGGCCCGGGAGGGGGCGCCGGTCAACGCCGAGCAGGCCTACATCCTCGACATCCTCGCGCCGATCCAGGAGCGCTGGCCGCAGGCGCGGGAGCTCTACGCGCCGGA
The DNA here is from genome assembly GCA_035762685.1 of Solirubrobacterales bacterium. Lineage (GTDB taxonomy): Bacteria > Actinomycetota > Thermoleophilia > Solirubrobacterales > 70-9 > VAYN01. The sequence continues at coordinate 70,478 of DASTNW010000016.1, forward strand.
GGGCAGAACGCTGCGTGAGGGCGACGTCTTTCGCTTCCCGGAGCTGGCAGAGGGGCTGGAAAGGTTTGGCGTCGAAGGGGCGGAGCCGTTCTGCCGCGGCGAGGTCGCGGCGGCGCTCAGCGACTTCGTCGTCGCGCACGGTGGCACTCTCGGCCGCGCCGATCTCGCCGCCTACGAGGCGATCGAGCGCACCCCGATTCGGGCGCCGTTCCGGGGCGCCGAAGTGCTGACCAACCCGCCGCCGTCCTCCGGCGGCATCCTGATCGCGTTCTGCCTCGGCTTGCTGGAGCGGCTGGGCGCCGAGAGCGGGCCCGAGCAGCTGGTGGCGGCGATGGACCTGGCCAACCGCCGCCGCGGCGCCGAGTTCGCCGAGGCCCTCTACGAGGACGGGATGGACGCCAGCTTCCTCGACCCGGACGGCCTCGACCTGGCCGCCGCCGATCTGCTCGGCTCGACCACGCACATCTCGGTGCTCGACGCCGACGGCATGTGCGCCAGCGTCACCTGTTCCAACGGTTCTGGCTCCGGTGTCCTGGTGCCGGGCACCGGGGTGGTGCTCAACAACATGCTCGGCGAGGAGGACCTCAACCCGCTTGGCTTCCACCGCATCGCCCCCGGTCGGCGCGTGCCCTCGATGATGGCCCCGACCGTGGTCCTACGCGAGGGCGAGCTCGTCCTCGGAGTCGGCAGCGCCGGCTCCAACCGGATCCGCTCGGCGATCCTGCAGACGGTGGTGCGGGCGGTCGAGCAGCGGTTGCCGGTGGCGGCGGCGGTGGAGGCGCCGCGCCTGCATTTCGAGGACGACGTCGTCCAGGCGGAGCCGGGGATCGACGAGGCGGCGCTGGCGCGGCTCGAGGCCGGCGGGCACGTCGTGGCCCGCCGACCGGCGGTCAACCTCTTCTTCGGCGGCGTCCAGGCCGTCGCCCGCGACCCGGAGACGGGCGCGCTCAGCGGCGGTGGCGACCCCCGCCGTGGCGGCGCCGTCGCCTACGCCTGAGCCGGCGGGGCGCTTTTCTGTCCCCTGAGGACGCAAAAGCGCCCCGTCGAGAGAGAATGCGCCGATGGCCGCCGCCCCCGAGATCGACTTCGATGCCGAGGGCCTGCTCGACGAGCTCGAGGGGAAGACGCGAGAGGCACGGCTCGCCCTGCTGCGCGAGCTCGCCGGCGAAGGCGTGCCGCTGGAGGAACTGCGCGATGCGGTGGCCGCCGGCCGGCTCGCCCTGCTGCCGGTCGAGCGGACGCTGGCCGGCGACGGCCGCCGATACACGGCGCGTGAGATCTCCGAGATCGTCGGCATCGATCTCGAGCAGCTTCGGCGCTTCAGCGCCGCCCTCGGAATCCCTTACACCGATCCCGACGAACCGCGCGGAACCGAGGCCGACCTCGACGCGGCGCGGCGGATGAAGGCCTTCCTCGACGCCGGCCTGCCCGAGGAGGGGATGCTGCAGGTGGCGCGGACGATCGGCATGGGCACGGCGCGGATTGCCGAGGCCAACCGCGAGCTGGTGATCCGCACCCTGGCCCAGCCTGGGGACAGCGAGCACGACCTCGCCCTGCGCTTTGCCGGCGCCGCCGAGTTCCTGATGCCGCTGGTCGGCCCGACGCTCGTCCACGCCCTGCAGGCGAACATGCTCGAGCAGATCCGCCGTGACGTGATCGCCACCGCCGATCTCGCCTCCGGCGCCATCGGCGGCACCGCCAACCTGACCGTCTGCTTCGCCGACCTGGTCGAGTTCACCCGGCTCGGCGAGGAGATCCCGGCCGAGGAGCTGGGCCTGGTTGCCGGTCGCCTGGAGGAGATGGCGACCGCCGTCGCCGAGCCGCCGGTGCGGTTGGTGAAGACGATCGGCGACGCGGTGATGTTCGTCTCGCCCGAAGCCGAGCCGATGCTGTCCGCGAGCCTGGCCCTGATCGCCGCGGCGGAGGCCGAAGGGGAGGAGTTCCCCTGGTTGCGCGCCGGCCTCGCCTGCGGCTCGGTGCTGCCGCAGTCAGGCGATTACTACGGCCGTCCGGTCAACCTCGCCAGCCGGATCACCGGCGTCGCCCGCCCGGGCAGCGTTGTCGTCGACGCCGCCGTCAAGGAGGTGGTGGGGGAGCAGGGCTTCAAGTACACGTATATCGGCGAGCGGCGGTTGAAGGGGATCGATTCGCGGGTGAAGCTCTTCCGGGCGCGGGGCGGGTAGGGACTGCGGGTGCCCCTCCGCCAGAGGCCGTTGCGCAGCTGGTCCGGCTTGCGGGTTCGGGCGAGCGCAGCTGGAGCCTCTGTCGGAGGGGCACCCGCAGTCCCTACGAGTTCCTGCGGAAATTCGCCAGCTGCTGATTCGCTTCGCTGCCGGGAAGTCTGCTGATCGGCTTCGCTGTCTGGAATCTGTTCAGCTAAGAGGCGAGTTCGGATTGTGGAGGGAGGGTGCGGGTGTCCCTCGTACGAGCGGCGTCCTGGTTTTCGCGCGGGAGCTCGACCTCGGACGGCCGCCGCTCTCTTCAGCGAAAACCCCAGCGAAGGTAGAGGGACACCCGCACCCTCCCACCCGCTCCGTCCCTTAGCCGAGCGGCTTGCGGGCGGAGACGAGGAGGTTGTAGAAGAGCTCGGCGGGGAGGCGGGGCTCGAGCAGGCGGGTGTCGACCTTCTGCAGGGCGATGTAGCTGCGGAAGGCGAAGTTGCGCCAGCCCCACGGGACCGATTCCGGCTCGGCGGTCGACTCGACCGTGCGCAGGCTCCAGCCCCAGGCGTTGGAGAGCAGCTCCTCGCCGCCGACGTGGCGCCGCTCGAAGCCGCCGTCGCGGAGCAGCCGCCGCAGGTCGGCGGGGGCGAAGGCGTGGACGTCGACCTCGCCCTCGAGCGAGTGGCCGTTGGAGAGGTCGGTCTCGGCGACGGCGCGCGCGTGGGCCCCGGTCAGGCGCCGCCAGGCAGGTGCCGCCAGCATGCCGACTCGCTTCGGCAGCGCCGCCAGGCGATCTCCGTACCGGGATGGCTCACCGGCGAAGGCGATCGCGCCGCCCGGCCGCAGGACACGCCGGAACTCGGCGAAGGCGCGGTCGAGGTCGGGGATGTGGTGGAGGACGGCGTGGCCGAAGACGAGGTCGAAGCTCTCGTCCTCGAAGGGCAGCGTCTCGGCCTCGGTGGCGACGGTGGTCACGTGGGTGAGCCCCAGGTCCGTGGCGGTGGCGCTGAGGCGCTCCAGCATCCCGGGCGAGATGTCGGTCGCGGTCAGCCGCTCGACCACGCCCAGCTGGACCAGGTTGAGCGAGAAGTAGCCGGTCCCGGAGCCGATCTCGAGGGCATCGCCGAAGCGGGCGCTGGCCTGTCCCCCGAGCGCCTTGACCAGCTTCAGCCGCACCTGCTCCTGGCCGGTGGCGCCGAAGTCGATCCCCCACTTGGCGTCGTATTCGTCGGCGGCGGCGTCGTGGTAGCGGGTGTTGACGTCCTTGATGTGGTCGTGCGTGGCGGTCGGAGAGGCTGGCATTCGGCGCGGAACTCTACGCGGAACCGCGCAATAGACGGCCCCAACATGGGTGCGGCAGTCATTTGAGTCGGATGGCGACGCAAATGACTGCCGCACTCGGGCTATCGCTCGAATACGGTCCCCGGCGTGGCGGAGCCCGAGTACCTGCAGCTGAACCAGCCCCCGGGGGTGCCGCCGCTGCCTCTGACCGGTGAGCGGACGTTGCCCGACGTGCCGGAGGAGAACTACTGGTACCGGCGCCACCTCGTCGTCTACGAGTGGATCGCGGCGCGGGTCGGCGGCCTGCGGGTGGTCGATATGGCCTGTGGCGAGGGCTACGGCTCCGACGTGCTGGCCGCCTCGGCCGCCTCGGTGGTCGGCGTCGACGCCAACCCCGAGGCCCACGAGCATGCGCGGCTGCGCTACGGGCGAGCGAACCTGCGCTTCGAGCGCGACCTGATCGAGAGCTTCGCCGAGCCCTGCGACGCCGTCGTCTTCCTGCAGACGATCGAGCACGTGCAGGATCCGGGAGCGGTCCTCGAGCACTTCAAGTCGATGCTCGCGCCCGGCGGGGTCGCCTTCATCTCCACCCCCAACCTGCTGACGCTGGCGCCGCCCGGAGCGGAGAAGTCCGACAACCCCTGGCACGTGCACGAGTACCGGGCCGAGGAGTTCCGGCGGCTCTGCGAAGGCCACTTCGCCTCGGTCGAGCTCCACGGTCTCTTCCACGCCCGCAAGCTGCGCGCCCACGAGCTGGCGATCAGGCTGGGCTGGGACACGGTGCACAAACGGCTCGGCCTGACCAAGCGCTTCTACGATCGCTTCACGCCGGCGATCGCCGCCTCCGACTTCCGCCTGCGCGACGGCGACCTCGACCGCGCACTCGATTTCCTCGCCGTCTGCCGCACGGCATGAGGTGGGCGCCAGCATGAGCCGGCGCGAGAGCGTCGGCGACCTGGCCCTGGTCCTCCACTCCCACATGCCCTACGTCGAGGGCTTCGGGACCTACCCCTTCGGCGAGGAGTGGCTGTTCGACGCGGTGATCCGCTCCTACCTGCCGGTGCTGGAGGTCGCCGAGCGGCTGACGATGACGGTGACGCCGGTCCTGGCCGACCAGTTGGAGGACGCCGGGGTGCGGGAGCGGCTGCGGGACTTCCTGCTCGAGTGGCGGATCGGCGCCGCCGAGGCAGATCTGCCGGAAGTGCCCGCGGAGTGCCGGCCCGCCGTAGAAGGGGAGCGCGAGCGCTACCGACACGCCCTGGAGCTACTCGACCGCGCTGGCGGCGATCCGCTGCTGCCCTTCCAGCGAGCCGCGGCCGAGGGCCGGGTGGCGCTGGCGGCGTCGGCCGCGACCCACGCGGTGCTGCCGCTGCTGGCGACGCGCGAGGGCCTGCGGCTGCAGCTCGACGCCGGCATTCGTTCCCACCGCCGCCGCTTCGGCTGGGACGGCGGCTTCTGGCTGCCCGAGTGTGCTTACGCCCCGGGGCTGGAGCAGCATCTGGCCGAGGCTGGGGTGCGCTGGTTCTGCGTCGATCAGAGCACCCACGAGCGGCCGCTGCAGGCGCTGGCGCCGGTGCGGACGCTGGCAGCGCCGGTGGCGCTGCCGATCGACTGGGAGGCGATCGGCTGGCTCTGGTCCCTGGAGGGCTATCCCGCCGATCCCGCCCACGCCCAGTTCGCCGGCAAATCGCTGCGCGGGATCCGGCTCTGGAAGGTGGGGGGAGGGGCCTACGACCCAGCCGCCGCCGAGGCCGCGGCGCGCCGGCAGGCGGCGGAGTTCCTGGCGGCCGCGGCCGCCCGCCTGCAGGCGTACGCCGCCGCCGGCCGCCGTGGCCTGCTCGTCTTCGCGATCGACACCGAGCTGCTTGGGCACTGGTGGTCGGAGGGGCCGGTCTGGCTGCGGGCGGTGCTGGCGGGTGCCGAAGAGGCGGGGGTGCGGCCGGTCACGGTGCCGCAGGCCCTGGCCGAGCACGAGCCGCTCCAGCGCGAGCTGCTCGCCTCGACCTGGGGGGAGGGCAAGGGCTTCGACACCTGGGACTCGCCCGCTGTCGCCGACCTCGCCTGGGGGGCGCGGCGGCTGGAGCTGCGGCTGCTGCGAGCGCTCTCGGAGGGGCTGCGCGGGGACGCCGCCCAGCGGGCGGCGCGCGAGCTCCTGGCGGCGCAGGCCAGCGATTGGGCCTTCCTCGACAAGCGCGGGCAGGCCGGCGATTACGCCTTCCAGCGGGCGACCGACCACGCCCGGGCGATGTTGGAGGCCATAGACTCCCGCTCCGTCACCGATCCGCGTATGCGCTCTCTCGCCCCTGACTTGAGCATGGCTCCGCTACTGGAGCCCTAGCACCCTCGCACGATGACCCGTGTGTTGATCCTCTCCTGGGAGTACCCGCCGCTGATCGAGGGCGGGCTGGCCCGCCACGTCCGCAAGCTCTCCGAGGCCCTGGTCGAGCGCGACGTCGAGGTCCACGTCCTCAGCCGCGGCGGTGAGGAGTCTCCGGCCGAGGAGCGCGCCAACGGCGTCGTCGTCCACCGCATCCGCGAGCCGAAGCGGCCGACAGACCTGGGCGAGTTCGTCGCCTGGGTCGAGCGGATGAACTCCGACATGCTCGCGGCCGGGGTCGAGCTCGGCGACCGCTACCGCTTCGACCTCGTCCACGGCCACGACTGGCTGGTTGCCAACGCCTGCGACCACCTCGCCAAACGTTTTCAGGCGCCGCTGGTGACGACGATCCACGCCACCGAGTACGGCCGCCACCAGGGCTGGGTCGACAAGCACCCCCAGACCTACATCCACGGGGTCGAGCGCTGGATCGTCAACCGCTCGCAGCGGGTGATCGCCTGCTCCCACTACATGCGCGAGCAGATCGCCGACATCTTCGGCGTCGCCGAGAAGCGCATCAGCGTCATCCCCAACGGGATCGACCCCGACGACCTTCCGGCCCAGGACCCTGCCGAGCTGCGACGGATGCGATCGGAGTTCGCCGCGCCGGAGCAGAAGCTGGTCCTGCTGATTGGCCGGCTCGTCTACGAGAAGGGCTTCCAGCTGGCGCTGGAGGCGATGCCGCGGGTGCTCGAAGAGGCCCCCGACACCCGCTTCCTGGTTGCCGGCTCCGGCACCCACGAGGCGGAGCTGCACCGTCAGGCCGAAGACCTGGGCCTGATGGAGCACGGCACATTCCTCGGCTGGATCGGCGACGACGTGCTCCACTCGCTCTACCGCATCGCCGACCTCACCGTGGTCCCCTCGATATACGAGCCGTTCGGCCTGGTCGCGCTGGAGGCGATGGCCTCGGGCTGCCCCTGCATCGTCGCCGACACCGGCGGCCTGCGCGAGGTGGTCCCGCACGAGGAGGCCGGACTGCGCTTTCGCGCCCACGACCCCGAAGCGCTGGCCGAGGTGGCGATCCGCGTCCTCTCCGACGACGAGCTCGGCCGCCGCCTCGTCGCCGAAGCCTACGAGCACCTGCGCCGCTTCGACTGGGGCGATGTCGCCGAGCAGACGGCCGCGGTCTACGCCGACCTGGTCGGCGAGGCCAGCCCGGCCTGAGCCCGCTGCGCGGCGGCCACGGCCTCAGTCGCGGACTTTGAAGCGGCCGGTCCTGGTGCCGCCCGGCGACCAGGCCATCCCTTTGAGCAGGTCGCCCGGGGGGACCGAGAGGGCGCCGGCGAGCTTGATCAGGGTGTCGATGCGGGCCAGGCGCACGCCCCGCTCCAGCTGGCTGATCTCGGTCCGGTGCAGGGAGGCGCGGAAGCCCAACTCTTCCTGCGAGAGGTTTGCCCTCTTGCGATAGAGCATCAGGTTCTCCCCGAAGCGGGCGGCGACGTCCATCTGCCGGATTCTTTTGTCTGCCTGCCAATACATCTACACCCCTCCGGCTGCGTTCGAGCCAGTGCAAATGCATTGCGTCACCTGGCAGGTGGACCGTCTAATTTGAACCGCAGACAATACATTTCATCTCTGCTAGGCTGAGGAGAGATGGTGGAACGAACGTAGAATTCCACCATGGCCTTGAATATCAAGAACAAGGAGACGGAGGAATTGGCGGCCGAGGTTGCTTCCATGACCGGTGAGAGCAAGACCGGGGCGGTGAGGCAGGCGTTGCGCGAACGGCGCGATCGGCTGGCGCTCACGTCGAGCCGGCGGCAGCGAGACCCTGAGAGCCTGACGCGGTTTCTCGAAGCCGAGATCTGGCCGCTGATTCCCGATCGTGGCGGTCCGCCGCTGACCAAGGAGGAAGTGGAAGACATCCTCGGCTTCGGACCGGGGGGCGTTTGATCCTCGATACGTCAGCGATCGTCGCGGTGATTCGCGACGAACCGGGGCGCCGGCGGCTGGTCGAGGCGATGGCCGGTGCGGCCGAGGTCGGAGCCGGTACGCCGACCCTGACCGAGGCGTCGGTCGTCATGGTGCGGCGCTACGGCCCGGCCGGGCGACTGACCCTCGCTCGCTTCCTCGAGGAGAACGCGGTGATCTCGGTCCCCTTCGGCGATCACCACTGGAGTGTCGCCACCGAGGCGTTTATCCGCTACGGCAAGGGCCGTCACCCCGCCGCGCTCAACTACGGCGACTGCATGACCTACGCGACCGCGAAAGTGGCCGGCGTCCCGCTGCTCTTCACCGGCAACGACTTCGCCAAGACCGACCTGGTGTCTGCCTAGTCCGGCCTGGCCGCTTGGTCCGGCTGCTGCAGGGTGGTCGGCGCCGCCGGGTCGGGCTCGACCGGGTCCGGCCACTGCAGTCGCTCCGGCGCCTCGCGCATGCGGATGATCCGGGCGGGGATGCCGGCGACGACGGCGTTGGCGGGGACGTCCTTGGTCACCACCGAGTTGGTGCCGACGATCGCGTTGTCGCCGACGCGGACGCCGCGCAGCACGCAGGCGCCGTAGCCGATCCAGACGTTGGAGCCGACCTCGACGTCGCGCATGTAGATGCCCTGGACGCGGATCGGGCGCTCGACTTCGACCACGCCGTGGTCGAAGTCGATGAACATCGCCCGGTCGGCGATCACGCACTGCTGGCCGATCCGCACCCGCCGGTAGGCGGAGATCGTGCACTCCTGGCCCATCACCGTCTTTTCCCCGATCTCGACCTCCCCCTCGTGGCAGCGGACCTTCGAGCCGTCGCCGATCCAGACAAAGCGGCCGAAGCGCACCTCGGCGCCGCGCGCGACCTGCAGTTCCAGCCGCTTGCCGAAGAAGACGAAGCCGTCGGTGCGCCAGCGCCAGCCGGCCCGGGTGAACAGGCGACGCCAGGACCAGCGCCAGAGCAGGCGCGCGTAGCGGTGGTTCAGCATCCGGTTGCGGGCGAGGAAGCGGATCGAGCGGATCACGGCGGGCCGCACTTTAGACTGGCCCGCCCATGCCCGACGCCGCCAAATCCGCGCCGCTCGCCGAGCGCCTCGTCAGCGGCGACAAGCGGGCGCTGGCGCGGGCGATCACGCTGATCGAGTCCGACGACCCGGCCGGCTGGGAGCTGGTCCGCGAGGTCTATCCGCGCACCGGCAAAGCGCGGATCGTCGGCTTTACCGGTCCCCCGGGGGTGGGGAAGAGCACCCTGATCGGGGCGCTGACGGCGGAGCTGCGCAAGACCGAGCGCGAGGTTGCCGTGCTCTCGATCGACCCCTCCAGCCCGTTCACCCAGGGCGCCCTGCTCGGCGACCGCGTGCGGCTCTCCGACCACTTCCTCGACCCTGGTGTGTTCATCCGCTCGATGGCCTCGCGTGGCGCCCTCGGCGGCCTCTCCGAGGCGGCCCTGCAGGTGGCGTTGGTGATGGACGCGGCGGGCAAGGACGACGTCCTGATCGAGACCGTGGGCGTCGGCCAGGCCGAGATCGACATCGTCGACCACGCCGACACGATCGTGCTGGCGCTGATGCCTGGCTCCGGCGACTCGATTCAGGCGCTGAAGGCGGGGGTGATGGAGATCCCCGACGTGATCGTCGTCAACAAGGCCGACCACCCGATGACCGACACGATGGTCCGCGAGGTACGCGGTGTGCTGGCGCTCTCCCAAGACCCCGAGGGCTGGAAGGTGCCGATCCTGCGCACCGAGGCGGCGCGGGGCGAGGGCGTCGAGGAGCTGGCGGCGAGGATCGACGAGCACCGGGCCTTCATCGAGGCGGCGGGGACGCTGGCCGAGCGCCGCGCCCGCAACCTGCGCAGCGAGGTGCTCGGGATCGCCACTTCGCGGATGCGTCGCCGCCTGGAGGCGACGGCCGCCGAGGACCCGCGCACGGCCGAGCTGCTGGAGCGGGTAGTGCGGCGGGAGCTGGACCCCGCCAGTGCCGCGGGCGAGCTCCTGGAGCGCCAAGCCGATGGCTGAGGCGGCCGCGATGCCCTCGCTGGCCGAGGCGACGCGCTGGGTCGGCGCCGCGGTCGGCGATATCGACGGCGCTCCCGCCGGTCACGTTCGCGCCCTCTTCGTCGACCGCGGCAGCGGCGACCCGGCCTGGCTGGTCGTGGCGGTCGGACGCCGCCGCAGCGCCAGGCTGGTGGCGGTGCCGCTGCGCAGCTGCGCCGGCGCCGCCTTCGGCGTCTGGGTCGCCCATGAGGCCGACGCGCTCCGCTCCGCCCCGGTGGTCGACCCCACGCGTCCCCTGCGCCGCGAGCACGAGCTGACGATCTGCGCCCACTTCGGCATCGGCGAGACCGTCGGCCGGGCGGCGGAAGTGGCGGTTCGCCCCGAGGGCGATGTCACTGCGGAGCCGGCGCCGTAGGCGTCAGCGTCTCAATGCGACGATCCCCTCGGCTTCTCCTTCGCCGCGGCGGGCCGCGTTGACGATCGCTTTCGCTTCTTGACAACCTGGACGATCGCTTTCGAGCTGGAGGTTCCGAAGTGTGCGTCACCCCCGAAGACCGCGATGACCTGGTGCTTGCCCGCTTTCAGCGACCTCGTGCTGAATTTGGCCGTCCCGTTCTTGAGGTTGACGACACCGAGGGTGGTCGAGCCTTCGACGAATGAGACCGTGCCCTGTGGCACCGGCACGCCGACGGCTTCCGGCGTCACCCTCGCCGTGAAGGTGACTTTCTGCCTGCGATGGGAGGGGTTGGGCGAGCTCCTGAGCGAGACAGGCGGCCCGTAGCTGAAGCGGTCCGCTGCGCTCGTTTCGCTATTTCCGTTGGGTGCCCTCACCGTTACGTCGACGTGGCCGGTTCCTGCCGGCACAATCGCGGCGATTGAGCTCGACGAGACGACTTTGAAGGCCGCGGAGGTCGTCCCGAAGCGCACTTCGGTCGCATCGCTGAACCCACTGCCGGAGATAGTGATTTCCGTCCCACCGGCTTCGGGACCGGTGTCAGGTTGTACTCCGGTCACAACCGGCAGTTTGCCTGCCAGATGGACCACGATCGTCGTGTCACTGTTCACCGGTGGGCTGGAGAAGCGGGTGAAGCCGTAGCCGCTACCGGGCGGCGGAAGGATGGAGCCTTCTTCGGTGAAGGTGCCGTCGTCGAAGACGAGCAGAGAGAGCCGCCCGTTCAGGTCGGTGACGCCGCGCAGTTCGCGGCTGCGCAGATTGGTGGTGTTGTAGCCGCCGAGGTCCGCGGAGCTGATCAGTTCGCTCAGGTCCACGGTCGCTCCCGGGATCGGCGCGCCTCCGTTGCCGAGGGCTTCGACGGTGACGGTGGCCGTCGGCGGCAGCGTGATGTCACGGGTCTGGTCGTCGGTGACGCTGAACTGCTCGGTCTGCAGGGCCCACGCGGGGGGCAGACCGGGGATCGCGTCGCTCACGAAGGTCTCGATCGTGTAGCTACCGGGGGCCAGCGAGAGGCTGTAGGAGCCGTCGGTGGCGGTTTCGGCGAGGACGGCCGGTCCAGGGGTCGAGTGGTTTTCGGCGCGCAGGGTGATGCCGGACACCGGGTTGCCGGTGGCGTCGCGCATCGTGCCGGTGACGGACGCAGCGGAAGCCAGTGACACGGGTGCGAGCAGCAGCGTCAGGCCGACGAGTGCCCCAGATGCCAGAACGAGTAGTGACCCTTACGTCAGCAGCCCAGCTGCCGCGCGATCACCATCTGCTGCACCTCGTCCGTCCCCTCGCCAATCGTGAGGATCTTGGCGTCACGGTAGAAGCGGCAGACCGGGTACTCCTCGATGTAGCCGTAGCCGCCGTGGATCTGCACTGCCTCCTCGGTGGCGCGGACGGCGAGGCGGCCGGTGATCAGCTTCGCCTGGGCGGCGGTGAGGGTGAACGACTGGCCGGCGTCCTTCTCCAGCGCCGCCCGCCAGGTCAGCAGCCGCGCCGCCTCGATCTGGGCCGAGAGGTCGGCGATCTTGGCCTGGATCGACTGGAACTTCGAGATCGGCTGACCGAAGGCCCGGCGCTCCTTGGCGTAGGCGATCGCCTCGTCGAGAGCGCCCTGGGCGAGGCCGACGCCCATCGCGGCGACGCCGATCCGGCCGCCGTCGAGGATGTGGAGGAAGTTCTTGAAGCCCTCACCGCGGCGGCCGAGCAGGCTCGACCCGGGCACGCGGCAGTCCTCGAAGGAGAGCGGCCGGGTGTCGGAAGCGTTCCAGCCCATCTTGCGGTAGGCCTCGCCGACCTCGTAGCCGGGGGTGCCGGTGGGGACGATCAGGTTGGAGATCTCCTTGCGCCCGTTCGCTTCGCCGGTGACGGCGGTGATCGAGACGCAGCCGGAGATCTCGGTTCCCGAGTTGGTGATGAACTGCTTGGCCCCGTTGACGACCCACTCGCCGTCCTCGGGCCTGGCCGTGGTGCGGACGTTGCCGGCGTCGGACCCGGCCTCGGGCTCGGTCAGGCCGAAGGAGGCGAGACGCTCGCCGCTGCACAGGCGCGGCAGCCATTCGTCCTTCTGCTCGTCGCTGCCCCAGAGGTAGATCGGCATCGTGCCCAGCGAGGTGTGCGCCGCCATCGTGATGCAGACCGAGGAGTCGACCCGGGCCAGCTCTTCCACCGCCAGCACGTAGGAGAGCGTGTCGGCGCCGCCGCCTCCGTACTCCTGCGGGAACGGGATCCCCATCAGCCCCAGCCCGCCGAGCTTGGCGACGATCTCGTAGGGGAAGGACTTGGTCCGGTCCAGCTCCTCGGCAACCGGCGCCACCTCGCCGCGGGCGAAGTCGCGGACGGTGTCGCGCAGCAGGCGCTGCTCGTCGCTCAACTCGAAGTCCACGGCGGGCAGCCTATGTCGAACTAGAGCTGCAGGCTCTTCACCTGCAGGAGCTCCTCGAGGCCATAGCGCCCGTTCTCGCGGCCGTGGCCGGACTGCCCGTAGCCGCCGAACGGGGCGAGCGGGTTGAAGGCGCCGCCGTTGATCTCGATCTGGCCGGTGCGGATGCGCTTGGCCACGGCGACCGCGCGCTCCTGGTCGCCGGACCAGACGCCGCCGGCGAGGCCGTAGGCGCTGTCGTTGGCGATCCGCACCGCCTCGTCCTCGCCGTCGTAGGGCTGGATCGCCAGCACCGGGCCGAAGATCTCCTCCTGGGCGATCGTCATCTCCGGAGTGACCTCCGAGAACACGGTCGGGCGGACGAAATAGCCGCGGTCGAGACCCGCGGGGGCCTCGGCGCCGCCGCCCACCAGCTTCGCTCCCTCGGCCTCGCCCTTCTCGATGTAGCCGCGCACGCGCTGGCGCTGGACGTCGGAGACGAGCGGGCCGAGCCTGGTCGAGTCGTCGAACGGGTCTCCCGGCGTGAACGCCTCGGCCGTCGCGGCGGCGATCTGCTCGGCCTCGGCCAGCTTCTCGCGCGGGACCAGCATCCGGGTCAGGGCGCTGCAGGTCTGGCCCGAGTTGAGGAAGCACTTGGCGACGCCGTCGGGGACGGCCCTGGCGAGGTCGGCGTCGTCGAGGATGACGTTGGGGGACTTGCCGCCGAGCTCCATCGCCACCGGCTTCACGGTCGCAGAAGCCAGCTCGCTGACCCGTTTGCCGGCCCGGGTGGAGCCGGTGAAGGAGACCATGTCGACGCCGGAGTGGGCGGCGATCGCCTCGCCGACCACGGGCCCGGTCCCGGTGACGAGGTTGAAGACCCCGGCGGGGAGGCCGGCCGCCTCGATCACCTCGGCCAGCAGGAAGGCGTTGAGCGGCGTCACCTCGCTCGGCTTGAGGACGACGGTACAGCCGGCGGCGAGGGCGGGGGCGACCTTGGCCGCGATCTGGTTCAGCGGGTAGTTCCAGGGGGTGATCGCGCCGACCACCCCGACCGCCTCGCGCAGCACGCGCGAGTTGCCGATCTCCTCCTCCCAGGCGACTTCCTCCATCAGCCCCGGCATCGCCGCGAACTGGCTGGTCGGCAGCCCGACCTGGATCATCTGGCTCAGTTTCAGCGGCATCCCCAGCTCCTGGGTGATCGTCGCCGCGATCTCCTCGCTGCGCTCGCCGAGCCCGGCGGCGATCGCCGAGAGGTAGCCGGCCCGCTCCTCGCGCGGCGTCCGCGACCAGGAGTCGAAGGCCTCCCGGGCGGCGCCGACGGCGCGGTCGGCGTCCTCGGCCGAGCAGGCCGGGACCGTGCCCATCACCTCCTCGGTGGTCGAGTTGACCACCTCGATTGGCTCCCTCCCCGCCGGCTCGACCCACTCGCCGCCGATGAAGACCCTGTCCCGCACCCGAAGCTCCGCCGCAGTCGCCATGCCCTTCCTCCTCAACGCTCGCTCACCCGATTGGCCGTTTGGCCAAAGCTAGCGCTTGTAGCCATTCGATGCTTATAGCTGATATGCAATAAGTACATATCAGCTATATTCGAAGAAGTGGTTTCGCTCAGTCCTGAGAATCGGCGTGTAGGCCCCGCCCCCGGGGAGCTTCTGAGAGAAACGCGCCACCGCCGCGGTGTTAGCCAGGAGCTGCTGGCGACCAGGGCCGGTACCACCCAGTCGGCCATTTCGCGCATCGAGTCCGGGCGCGTTTCTCCGTCTATTGACACGCTTTGGGAACTGCTCTATCTCCTTGGCGAGGATCTCGAGCTGTCTGCCCAGGCGCGGGACTCGGGCATAGACGTCACCCTCAATCGCTCGAATCTCACGTTCACTCCCGGCGAACGAGTGCGTCGTGGTCTCGAATTTGCAGACTTTGTTCGTCGCAACAGGGGGAAGAGACCAAACGATCTGGAGACTTGGGGCCATGTGGACGGACCGCCGCCCCTGCAAGCCCACCCTTTGTTGAACGCCCTGGTCCTGCATGGGGTCGATTTCGTCCTCGTCGGCGGAATGGCCGGCCTGGCCCTGGGTTCCTCCTATCCGACGTACGACGTCGATGTGGCCTACGCTCGCGACGAAGCCAACCTGGAGCGGCTCGCGCGGGCGCTGGCGGAGTTGCAGGTGTCACTGAGGGTCAGAGGCGCGGCAGCGGACCTCCCGTTTATTGCCGATGCACGCTCGTTGGCGAATGGCGCCAACTTCACCTTCATGACCGAGTTCGGGATGTTCGACGTTCTCGGAGACCTCGCCGGCATTCGGTCTTATGAGGACCTTCGCCGTGACGCGGCGATGCGGGAGGTCGAGGGGCTGCCAATTCGGGTTGCCTCGATTGATCATCTGATCGCAATGAAGCGGGCAGCTAATCGGCCGAAGGACAAGGTGATGCTCGAGGAGTACATCGTCATGGCCGGCGAGCAGAAGCTGGCGAAGAGAGAGGGCGAGGACTAGGACGGCTCGGTCGTGCCCGCTGCAGCCAGCGCCGCCGCTCGTCCCGGCCCGGGCACCTGGATCGCGTCGCGGGCGTGGAGGACCTGGCCGCAGTCTTCGCAGATGCCGCGCTCGCTGACGGCGCCGCCGCAGACCTTGTGCACGATCAGTTTCGGTGGGCCGCCGGGGCTGGGGGAGTAGCGGTCGCCCCAGTTGAGCAGGGCGATCAGGGTCGGCCAGAGGTCGAGCCCCTTCTCGGTCAGGAAGTACTCGTAGCGCTCCGGGCTCTCCTGGTAGCGCCGCCGCTCGAGGATGTCCTCGTCGACGAGGCGCTGCAGGCGGGCCGAGAGGACGTTGCGGGCGACCCCGAGCGAGGCCTGCATCTCGCCGAAGCGGCGGTTGCCGTTGAAGACGTCACGCACGATCAGCAACGACCAGCGCTCGCCGATCACCTCCAGCGAGTTGGCGATCGAGCAGAGCTGGTTCGGGTAGTCGCGATGGAGCACGATGTGATCTTCGCACACTTGGTTGCATCAAGCAACTGACTGGTGTAAGGTGGCCGGGCAGCATGAGTTGCTTGACGAAACTGAGGGTTCCGCGCCCGATTGGAGGCGACCGATGAGGCTAGTCCCCAGACATAGGAACAACCAGCACCGCTCGAAGGCCCCGCGCATCGCGATAAGCCAGGCGGAGATCACCGCCGACCTTCATTACCCGGCGAGCTTGCCGGGGACGCGGAGGGGCCAGTCGAGCGCCAGGCGGAGCGGCCGGTGAGCGACGCAGACGGCCTTGTCGTCGCCCCCGAGGGCAATGCGCTCGACGTTGCCGAGGCCTTCGCCGCCGAGAGCCCGGAGACCTCGCGCAGCCGCACGCTGGTCTGGCAGGATCCGGTCCCGACCGCGGCGGCCGGAGCGACGATGACCGGGATGGAGTACATGAGCGCGGTCGTGCGCGGCGAGGTGCCGCCGCCGCCGATCGCGGTGACGATGCGGCTGCGTCCGGTCGAGCTCGAGCAGGGACGCGTCGTCTTCGAGGGCGAACCGGGGGAGGAGCACTACAACCCGATCGGCGTCGTCCACGGCGGCTACGCCGCGACGCTGCTCGACTCGGCCCTCGGCTGCGCCGTCCACACGACGCTGCCGGCCGGGGTCGGCTACACCTCGCTCGGCCTCGAGGCCAAGTACGTACGGCCGATCAGCCGTGACACCGGCCGGGTGCTCTGCGAGGCGCATGTCCTCTACCGCGGCCGCAAACAGGCCACCGCCGAGGCGACCCTGACCGCCGCCGACAGCGGCAAGCTGCTGGCCCACGGCACGGCGACCTGCATGGTCCTCGGCGGCTGAGCGAGCGACGGATGCGCAGCCGGTCAGGCGGAGACGCGGCGGGCCAGCTCCACCAGCAGGCGGACACCGAAGCCGCTCGCTTCGGTGCCGGTGTACTCGCGGCCGACGTCCCAGGCGGTGCCGGCGATGTCGACGTGCGCCCAGGGGGTCTCGCCGACGAACTCCTCGAGGAAGGAGGCGGCGGTGATCGTGCCCGCCTTGCGCTTCGAGGCGAGGTTGGAGAGGTCGGCCACCTTGCCCTTCATCAGCTCCTTGAACTCGGGGTGCAGGGGCAGGCGCCAGACCAGCTCGCCGCTCTCCTCGCCGGCCGCGCTCACCGCGGCGGCGAGATCGTCGTCGTTGGCGATCAGCCCGGCGTAGGTCGAGCCCAGCGCGATCGTCACGGCCCCGGTCAGGGTGGCGAGGTCGACGACCGACTCCGCCCCCAACTCGATCGCGTAGGCGAGCGCGTCGGCGAGAATCAGCCTGCCCTCGGCGTCGGTGTTGTTGACCTCGACGGTCTTGCCGTTGTACTGGGTGATCACGTCACCCGGCTTCACCGCCGTGCCGGAAGGCATGTTCTCGGTCGCGGGAACCACGGCGACGACCTCGATCGCCAGCCCGAGCTCGGCGATCGCGGCCACCGACTCCAGCACCGCCGCGGCGCCGGACATGTCGTACTTCATCTCCTGCATGCCGGCGCCGGGCTTGAGCGAGATGCCGCCGGTGTCGAAGGTGACGCCCTTGCCGACCAGGCCGAGCGTCGCCCCCGGGCCGCCGCCGGCGTAGCGGAGGACGATCAGCCGCGCCGGCTCGCTGCTGCCGCGGCTGACCGCGACCAGGCCGCCCATGCCCTCGGCGGCGATCTGATCGGGTCCGAGCACCTCGGCCGTGACGGCGCTGTGTTCGGAGGCGATCTCCTCGGCGCGGCTGGCCAGGAAGCTCGGCGTGGCGACGTTGGCCGGGGTCATCTGCAGATCGCGGGCCCGGTTCTGCGCCTCGGCGCAGACCCGCGCCCGCTCCGCCGCTGCGGCAACGCCCGGCGGCGCCAGCAGCGTCAACGACTCCAACCGGGCCGAAGTCTCGTCGGAGTCCCCGCCCCTGAAGCGGTCGAAGCGGTAAGAGCCGAGGATCGTGCCGGCAACCAGGGCCTCGGCTGCGGCGGCGGCCTCGACGTCGCTCGGCGGCAGGGCCCAGGCAACCGAGGTCGCCGCCAGCCGCGTCGCTTCCTTGGCCGCGAGTGCGGCTGCGACGCGGAGGTGCTCGGCGTCGACGTCCCCGCGCCTGCCGAGCCCGATCACCAGCACGGCGTGCTCCCCCGCGTGCAGCAGCAGCCGCTTCTTGAAGCCCCCCTGGGCAGATCCCGCTCCGGGCAGTCCGGCGAGCGCGGCCGGCAGCGACTCGTCCTCGCAGAGGCCGGCGACCGCCAGCCCCGCCCTGGCTTCGAGCGGTTCGCCCTCACGTACCTCGACCTTCATCGGGGCGCGAGTCTATGCGCTCCCCCGCGCTGGCTTGCGAGCCGAGCGCTATCGTCCCGAAACAGGGCCACGCGGCCCGTCCGAGCCGAGACCCGGCACAAACACGACTGAAAGGCCGCCAAAGATGCCCAGCACCGTCATTCTCGGAACCGCACGTACGCCCTTCGGCAAGATGGGCGGAACCCTCTCCTCGCTCGACGCCACCGATCTCGGAGGCCACGTGATCTCCGCCGCGCTGGAGCGCTCCGGTGTCGATCCCGAGCAGGTCCAGCAGGTCGTCTTCGGCCAGGTCCTGCAGGCCGGCCAGGGACAGATCCCCTCGCGTCAGGCCCAGATCAAGGGCGGCGTCCCCAAGGAGGTTCCCTCGGAGACGATCAACAAGGTTTGCGCCTCCGGCATGCGTTCGCTCGGGCTCGCCGACCTGGCGATTCGGGCCGGTGATTCCGATGTCGCCGTGACCGGAGGCATGGAGTCGATGAGCAAGGCGCCCTACCTGCTCCCGGGCGCGCGTTTCGGCTTCCGCATGGGCGACGTCAACGCGATCGACGCGATGACCCACGACGGGCTCACCAACCCGTTCACGGACAAGCAGATGATCAACGAGGCCAGCGAGGTCTCGAACGAGCTCGAGATCACCCGCGTCGACATGGACCGCTTCGCCGAGCGCTCGCACCGACTCGCTGCCGAGGCAACCGACGCCGGCCGCCTCGCCGAGGAGATCGTCGGCGTCACGGTCAGGTCGCGCAAGGGCGAGAACACGATCGAGGCCGACGAGGCGATCCGGCCCGACACGACCCTGGAGACGCTGGCGAAGCTGAAGGCGATCGGCGGTGACGAGGCGACCCACACCGCCGGCAACGCGCCGGGCGTCAACGACGGCGCCGGCGCGATCGTCGTCGCCTCGGAGGAGTGGGCGCAGGGCGAGGGCAAGACGCCGCTGGCGCGGGTCCTCTCCTACGGCACCGTCGCCGACGACTTCCCCTACCTGGCGAAAACGCCGGCCAACGCCGCCAAGCAGGCGCTGGAGAAGATCGGCAAGTCCCCCGAGGACGTCGACCTGTGGGAGATCAACGAGGCCTTCGCCTCGGTCGCCCTCAACTCGGTGCGGATGCTCGGCGTCGAGGAGGAGAAGGTCAACGTCAACGGCGGTGCGATCGCCCTCGGCCACCCGATCGGCGCCTCCGGCGCCCGCATCGTCGGCGCCCTGGTGCACGAGCTGCGCCGTCGCGGCGGCGGCCTCGGCTGCGCCGCGATCTGTTCCGGCGGCGGTCAGGGCGACGCGATCGTGCTCGAAGTGTGATTCAGCCCGCGAAAATCGAGTCTGGCGCGGACGCAGGGAGGTCGGCGCCGGGAGCGCACTGAAAGTGCGTGACCAAGCCGACCGACCGAGGACAAAGCCAGACGACGGTTTGCAGCGGGCTGCGGCTTTTTTCGACCTCGACAAGACCCTCATGGCGGGGTCTTCGGGGATGCAGTTCGCCCGTGTCGCCGCCCAGCAGGGAATCGTCAGCCGCCGCCAGCTCGCCAGTTGGGGGGTCGAGCACATGCGCTACCGCCTGCGCGGGACCACCGATGCGCGCACCGAGGAGGTGTTGCGGGCCGCGCGGGAGCTGATCACCGGAGTCGAGGCGAAGACGATCGAGCGGATGGGCCCGGCGGTGATGACGGCGATCCTGCCGCGGGTCTTCCCGGAGATGCTGGCCGAGGTCCATGCTCACCAGGACGCCGGTCGGCCCGCCTTCATCGTCAGCGCCGCCGGCAACGACGTGGTCGAGTCGTTGGCGCAGGTGCTGGGGATGGAGGGAGGTATCGGCACTCGCTACGAGGTCGACGGCGACGGCAACTACACCGGCCGCTTCGACGGCCCCTTCGTCTACGGACCGGGCAAGGTCGAGGCGATGCAGAGCTTCGCCGCTCGCCACGACATCGACCTCGCGGCCTCCTACGCCTACTCGGACTCGCTCTCGGACCTGCCGATGCTGCGCGCGGTCGGCAACCCGGTCGCGGTCAACCCCGACCGGGAGCTCGCCCGGGTCGCGAGGAAAGAGGGCTGGCCGATCCTGCGGTTCGAGCGCCCCGTGCGCCTGCGGAGCCGGCTGCCCGCGCCGCCCCGCCCGGCCGTCGCGGTGACCGGCGCACTCGCCGCGGCCGCGGCTGCGGTGCTCGTCTGGTGGCTGCTGCACCGCCGCGAACGCGACGAATGACGGCCGCGCCGCTGCGGCTCGCCCACCTCCCGACACCGCTCGAGCCGATGGACCGGCTCGCCGACGCGCTCGCGCCGGCAGGCGGCGGGCCGCGTCTCCTGGTGAAGCGGGACGACTGCACGGGGCTCGCGCTCGGTGGCAACAAGGCCCGCAAGCTCGAGCGCCTCTGTGCCGAGGCGATCGCCCAGGGCTGCGACGTGCTCGTCACCGGCGGCGGCACGCAGAGCAACCACGTGCGCATGACGGCGGCGGCGGCGAACCGGCTCGGGCTCGACTGCCACGTCGCGCTCGCCGTGAGCGAACGCTCGGGCACGTCCGACTCGGGCAACGTGCTGCTCGACGGCATCCTCGGCGTGCACGCCCACCCGCTGGTCGACGCGGACTACTACGAGCTCGAGGCCGGCATCGAGGAGCTCGGCGCGGAGCTGACGCGTCAAGGCCGCCGCCCGTACGTGATCCCGATCGGCGGCGCGTCGGTGACCGGCGCGGTCGCCTACGTCGACGCGGCCGACGAGCTCGTCGCGCAGCTCGATGGCGCGCGCGTCGACCACGTCGTCGTCGCCGACGGTTCGGGCGGCACGCACGCCGGGCTGCTCGCCGGCCTGCCCCGCGAGGTGCACGTGCTCGGCGTCGACGTCGGCACGCGTCCCGACCTCGACGACACGGTGCCCCGGCTCGCGAGCGTGGCAGCGGCACGCGCCGGACGCGCCACACCGCCGGGGGAGGTGTCGATCGACCACGACCACTTCGGGTCGGGCTACGGCGCGGTCACCGACGACGCGTTCGAGGCGATCACGCTCGCGGCGCGCTGCGAGGGACTCGTGCTCGATCCCGTGTACACGGGGAAGGCGATGGCCGCGCTCGTGAGCGCGGTGCGGGAGGGTCGCATCGCCGCTGACGAGACCGCGCTGTTCTGGC
>DASTNW010000017.1:0-15100 GCA_035762685.1 Solirubrobacterales bacterium
GCTCGGTGCTGGGGATGACCCTGCTCGCCCAGGCGCAGAACCTGGTCACCTTCTTCGTAGCGATCGAGATCCTCTCGATCCCCCTTTACATCCTCTGCGCGACCGACCTGCGGCGCGAGGGCTCGCTCGAGTCGGGGCTGAAGTACCTGATCGTCGGCTCGCTCGGCTCGGCGACTCTGCTCTACGGGATGGCGTTCCTCTACGGCGGCACCGGGACGACCGGGTTCGACGGGATCGCCAACGCGCTCGCCGGCGACGGCGTGCTCGGCGACCCGCTGATCCTGATCGGGATCGCGATGGCCGCGGTCGGGCTCGCCTTCAAGACCTCGATCGCCCCCTTCCACCAGTGGACGCCAGACGTCTACGAGGGGGCGCCGACCCCGATCACCGCCTTCATGGCGGTGGCGACGAAGGCCGCCGCGTTCGCGGTCTTCCTCCGCTTCTTCGTCGAAGCGCTCGGCCCCCAGGTCGAGGAGTGGCAGCCGGCGCTGGCGGTGCTCGCCGCAGTCTCGATCGTGGTCGGCAACGTCGGCGCGCTCGGCCAGGACTCGCTGAAGCGGCTGCTCGGCTACTCCGGGATCGCCCAGGCCGGCTACATGCTGGGCGGGATCGTCGTCGCTTCCGAGGCCGGTGCCAGCTCGCTCGTCTTCTACCTCGCCGCCTACGCCTTTATGAACCTGGCGGCCTTCGCGGTGATAGTCGCCCGCGAGCGCGAGACGCCGTTCGGCGACTCGGTCCGCGCGATCCGAGGGCTGGGCCGGGAGCGGCCGCTGCTGGCCTGGCCGTTGACGATCTCGATGCTGGCCCTGGCCGGGCTGCCGGCGACCGCGGGCTTCATCGGCAAGCTCTACCTGATCGAGGCCCTGGTCGAAGGCGACTACACCTGGCTGGCGGTCTTCATCGCGGTCGGGACGATGATCTCCCTCGCCTACTACCTGCGGGTGGTGGCGGCGATGTGGATGCGGCCCGGCGGCGAAGGCGCGCCCGGAGTCGCCCCGGCGATCGCCGGCGCCTCGCCCGAGGCCGACCCGGTCGACCCCGAGGCGGGCCGGCGCTGGTACCTGGTGGGCCCGGCACTGCTCGCCGCGGCCGCAACGGTCTTCTTCGGCGTCATCCCGCAGCCGTTGGTCGAGTTCGCCGAACACGCCGGCAGCGCTCTATTCGGATAGCTCCGGGCGACCGGCGCCGTCAGACTGCCGGGCCGGATGGGCGTCCTTCTCACCACTCTCGCGATCGTCGTTTCCGTCGGCGTCGGCGTCTGGTCGGAGGGACGCTGGCCCGAGGGCGCCGCCAACGCCTCGCGCCGGGCGCTGGTGCTGCTGCTCTACGTGCTGCTGCCGCCGGTCATCTTCTTCAACGTCGCCGCCAGCGAGATCGACGTCAGCCACGGGATCGGGCTGGCGCTCGGCATCGTCGCCTCCTCGCTCGGCGCCCTCTTCGCCTGGTGGGTGGCAAGCCGGGTGCTGAAACTGGCCCGCCACCAGACCGGGGCGGTCGTCTGCACGGTGCTCAGCGTCAACACCGGCTACCTCGGCTACCCGCTCGCGGTGGCGCTGCTCGGCCGTGAGGAACTCCCCACCGCCGTCCTCTACGACGTCCTCGTCACCGGCCCCTGCCTGCTGCTCGGCGCCTTCGCCGTCGGCGCCGCCTTCGGCACCAAGGCCGGGGAAACCCCGCGTCAGCGGGTCAGCGCCTTCTTCACCCGCAACCCGCCCCTGTACGCGGCGATCGCCGGGCTGCTGGCCCCGGAGGCGCTGGCCCCGGACCTCCTCGTCGACCTCTCGCAGGCGCTGATCGTGGCGATCCTGCCGATCGGCTTCTTCGCCGTCGGCGCCACCCTGGCCGAGAACGCCGAACACGGTGAGCTGCCGATGCCACCGCCGCTGACCCGGCCGGTACTGGTCGCGATCGTCACCCGGCTGGCGGTGGTGCCGGCGCTGCTGATGCTGTTGGCTGCGCCCCTGATCGACCTACCGGCGGCCTACCGCCTGCTCTCGGCGATGCCCTCCGGCCTCAACTCGCTGGTCATCGCCCACGCCTACGGCCTCGACATGGAGATCACCGCCGAGGCCGTCACCTGGTCGACCGCGATCGTCGTCAGCGCCGCCCTGGTGTCACTCTTGTTCTGATGCTCCACCACATCGGCATCGAGGTTGCCCCCGTCGAGATCGGGCGCACGGCCGAGCTGTTCGAACTGCTCGGCTTCGAGCGGGTGGAGCCGCCGCCGGCCCTGGCTGAGTTCACCTGGCTCGAGCGCGACGGCACTCAGGTGCACCTGATGCCCGTGGAGCGGCCCACCGTTCCCGTGCACGGCCACCTCGCGGTCGTCACACCGGACTTCGGAGCGGCTGTCGCCCGGCTGCGCGAGCACGACTTCGAGGTCGAGCTGCGCGGCGAACACTGGGGCGCCCCCCGCGCTCACGCAATCGCCCCCGGCGGCCACCGCGTCGAGCTGATGGCGGCGGCGCCGAGATCTAGCCCTGAATGACGGACCCGAGAAGCGCGATGATCAAGCCGGCGGCGAAGAGGTAGTTGGCGCGGACGAACGCGTCCAGACGATCGTTGACCCGCTCCAACTGCCGATCGACCTTGTCGAACCGGTGCTCGAATTGGTCCAACCGCCGATCGACTTGCTCAAAGCGCTGGTCAACCTGCTCGAACCTCTGGTCAACCTGCTCAAAGCGCCGATCGACCTGCTCGAACCTCTGGTCGACATGCCTGAAGCCGTCGTCGACCCGCTGGTTTAGGCCGTCCAGCCGCTCGTCGGTCCAGGCTTCTCTCATCGCCTCCATGATGATGGCACCTTAGACAAAACGTCGCGGGCCGTGGGCCTGAACGTGTAACAACTTTGTGCCAATTTGACGGCTCGCATCGCGAGCCACCGCCGGGGCCGTTCAGACCGCCCGGCCCTCCCGCTTCGCGGCGAAGAGATCGGAGTCGGCGAAGCCGAGGAGGTCGTCGACGGTGACGCCGTCGACGGGGAACATCGCGAAGCCGCAGGCGGCGGTGACCGGCCATTTCTCGTCGCTGCCGAAGCCGCGGTGGCGGGTCCGGGCGCGCAGGCGCGCCGCGACTTCCTCGGCCTCTTCGGCGCTGGCCTCGGGGACGATCACCGCGAACTCGTCGCCGCCCTGGCGGAAGACCGAGTCCTCGGCCCGCACCTCGTCGCTCAGCGCGGCGCCGATCTCGGCCAGGAGGCGGTCGCCCTCGAGGTGGCCGAGGCGCTCGTTGACCGCCTTGAAGCCGTCGAGGTCGAGCAGGATCAGCGCGAACTCGCGCGAGCGCCGCCGGTGGCGGGCGATTTCCTCGGCGAGGCGCTCGTGCAGGCCGCGGTAGTTGCCGACGCCGGTCAACTCGTCCCGGCGCGCCAGTGCCCAGAGGGCGTCGTGGCTGGCGCGTAGTCGCCGGGCCAGGAGCAGGACGCCGGCCGCGATCACGACCAGGCAGACCGTCTCGACCAGGGCGAGGACGACGGTCTGCCGACGCGAGTAGGAGCCGAGCAGGAGGGGCAGCAGCAACCCGGCGACGATCGCGGCGATGCCGGCGACGAGGAAGCCGGCGCCGAGCGGACGCCGGCCTGCAGGGTCGGGTGGGGAGTATCTGATCATCGTCAAAATTAAGTAGCAGATTTCTCGATACCCGCAGGATATGCGGGTATGCAGGCCGCGTCCCGGTTCGCGGCTACGATGCGCCGGTGCGCTATCCGGTCGAACGATTTACCGCCGAGGAGAAAGCCCTCCTGGAGCCGCATTTCACCAACCTCGACCGTCCCGTCTTCGCCCTGGTGAACCTGCCGGAGACCGTGAAGGGCGCGCTTTTCGCCCGCTATTCGCGCTATTCAGGGACCGTCAGGCGACTCTACCTGGAGGAGTTCGCGGCCGACGCGCCGGGCGCCGGGCGGGCCTTCGACGAGGAGGAGGGGGAGCGGGCGGCGCAGCTCTACGAACGCGTCTTCCTCGGCTACGGCGACGACTCGATCGCCCAGGTCGGCGGCGCCCACGTTGCCTGCGAGTGGGTCTCGAACATCCTCACCAAGCTGCTGCAGCGCGGCCGGCTCGCCGCCTACCTCGAGCAGTCGACCCGCTACATCCCCTATGACAAGCCGCTGCCCGACGACGGCGGCTACCGCTTCTACCGCGACCCGGAGCTGGGGCCCGAGTTCGCCGCGGCGATGGACGAGCTGTTCGCGATCTACTCGCGCTCCCTGCGCCAGGTCGAGACGTGGGCAGCCGCGCGCTGGCCCCGGGGCGAGGGCGAGCCCGAGGGGGCCTGGCAACGCTCGATCCGAGCCAAGGCGCTGGACCTGCTGCGCGGGCTGCTGCCGGCGGCGACGCTGAGCCACGTCGGCATCTACGCCTCCGGCCAGGCCTACGAGCAACTGATCCTGCGCCTGATGGCCTCGCCGCTGCCGGAGGCGCGCGAGTACGGCGGGATGGTCCTCGACGAGCTGAAACGGGTGATGCCGAGCTTCGTCTCCCGGGTCGAGCGCCCAGACCGGGGCGGCGAGTGGATCTCCTACTTCGAGCGCCGCCGCGAGCAGACGGAGGCCTGGGTCGGGCGGCTGGGGCTCGACCGCCGCGGCAGCGGCGAGGCCGCTCCCTCGGTCGAGCTGGTCCACGTCGACGGCAGCGAAGAGGACCTGCTGGCCGCCTGCCTGTTCGAGGCCGCCGCCGCACCGGAGACCGAGGTGCTGGCGCGGATCGACGTCCTCGACCGCGCCGAGCGGGCGGAGCTGCTGGTGGCGCTGGTCGGCGAGCGCGGCAACCGCCGTCACCGCCCCGGCCGCGGCTTCGAGGCGCTGCGTTACCGCTTCGAGATCGTCTCCGACTACGGCGCCTTCCGCGACCTCCAGCGTCACCGGATGCTGACCTGCCAGTGGCAGCGGCTCGGCCCCGACCTCGGCGCCGGCGTCCCGGACGAGGTGGCGGAAGCGGGAGCCGGTGAGGAGTTCGAACGCGGGCTGGAGATCTCACGTGGCGAGTACGAGCGGCTGCTGGCCGCGGGCCTGCGCGAGCAGGCGCCCTACGCGCTCAGCCTCGCCTACCGGATCCGCTACGTCCTCGACCTCAACGCGCGCGAGGCGATGCACCTGGTCGAGCTGCGGTCCGGCCGCGAGGGGCACCCCACCTACCGGGCCGTTGCGCAGGCGATGCACGAACGGATCGCGGCGATCCACCCCGGCGTGGCCGCCGCGATGAGCCACGTCGACACGTCGGCGGAGCCGCGGCTGGAGCGGATCATGAGCGAGATTCGGACGCACCAGAAGAAGGCGCGGGCGGCGGAGCAGGCGGAGGCGCCGCCGGGGTTGAACCCGCTCGGTTAAGGGGTAGAGGCGGGCGGTCTGAGTAGGGGCTTCGCTTAACTTTTTTGAGGGGCGGGGTTGGGCTGGCGCCTTGGGCCGGGGTGGCAAAAAAGTACAAGACGCTTCGCCCCTACTCAGACCGCCCGGTCATGCCGGCTGCTGATTCAGTCTCGCTGCTTGCGCTTGCGGCGTTCGCCGTCTGGTCCGGCTTGAGGAGATTGCTGGTCGTCGGCTGCGTCGCCGTTGTCTAGGGCTGGCGGCTCGGATGCGTCTTGAGGGTCCGTGGGTTCCAGACTTGCGGCTGCTTTCTCTCCTGGAGTCGGCCAGGGGATGGCTTCGCCGACTGCCCAGGCCGGGGGGCGGCCTCCGGGGACTTTGGCGAGGAGGAGGAAGCCGAGGTAGATGAAGAAGATCATCGAGAACTGGACCAGGAGGAGGAGCGCGGCGACGCCCAGGGCCATCCCGAGCGACCCCCAGAAGCGGGTCAGCAATCCGACCCGCATCGCGTGCAGGCAGGTGTAGAAGAGGGCGATCGCGAGGCCGATGCGGCCGCCGAACCCAAACCCGATCGCGGCGTCGTGGAGGGAGGCGTCGGAGACGGCATTGCTGGCTTCTTCGTCAGCGACCCTGGTCTCGGTACACCGGCGCAAGGCCGGCGCGCCCGAGCCGCCGAATTCTTCGCCGAACTCCTCGGCCCCCACCTCGTCCAGTTCGGACCGGCAGTCCTCGCCCGCCGCCTTGGCGGTGATCCCCGGCTTGGCGTTCCCGGCGACGAATTCGGAAGCGGCATCGTTGGTCGAGGCGCCGTTGAGCAGGGCCGCGACGGCGAGGAACAGCGGCGCCGCGACGACCAGGCCGATCAGCTGGTAGCGCATCCGCAGGCTGCGGGCGGCGGCGGCGCGGAAGAGCACCACCAGGGGCGCCACCAGGAGGAGGAAACCAACCGCCTGCAGGACGCTGGCAGAGGTGACGGCGGAGCTGTGCTCGTGGGCGGAGCGCAGGAGCTCGGCATCGCCGTCGCCGGAGACGCCGCCGATTACGAAGGCCGAAGCGACCACCAGGGCGACGCCGACCAGGGCCGCCAGACCGGCCAGCGGTGCCCAGCGGCCCTCCCATTCCAAGCTCTCCGCCTTGTTGCGCAATGCCTCAGCCTCTCTCGTGGAAGTGGAGCCGGAGCGGCCCCCGGCGGGGCCGTACGCTACAGCGCATGCCCAACGCGCAGCGCACCCCCGTCGTCCCGCTCGAGGCCGGTGCCGGTCCCGAGAACCCGCCCTGCCCCGCCTGCGGCGAGCCGTTGTTCGGCTGGCTCCCGCCGCGCCCCGGCCTGGACGGACCGGTCACCCGCTGCGAGAGCTGCGGCCTCGGGGTCGTCGGCGCCCCCGGCGAGCCGGGGCAGGCGCTGCGCGAGCTGGGCCACCTGGGCAGCGAGGCGCCGCGGATCGCCAACCGGGCCAGCTTCGCCGCCTCGCTCGGCAGCGCCGGCTGGACCGGCCTGGAACCCGGCGCCCGGTATCTGTTCACGGTCGAGTCCGTGCGCCGCCTGGCTGCCCGCCGCGACCAGGTCGTGAAGTCCAGCCGCTGGGCGCCGGCGGCGAGCCTGGCCGCGACCTGGCAGACCCTGCTCAACAGCGTCACCTTCGGCCACAACGTCGCCCTGGGGGCACTCGGTCGCAGCAAAGCCGCAAAGGCCCCACGCCCCTGGCAACGCCGCATCGACACCCTCGCCAGCATCGTGCTGGCGATCCCAGCCCTGCTGATAGCACTCCCAGTCGAGTTGGCCGCCGCCCTCACCGGCCGCGGCGCCGTCCTCAGCCTCCGGCTGGAGCTGCTCTAGCTGAGACCTTCGCGGGCCTCACGCACGAGCGTGACGGCCTCCGGGAAGAGGACGCGAATCGCGTCGCGCACCTGCATCGCCTGCTGGTCGGCGCTGCCCTCGAGGTCGAGGCGACCGATCGAGGCGACGGTCATCTCCACCGCCAGCTTGATCGCGTTGTCGGCCCAGGCGACGCGCTGGGAGGACTGCATCTGCTCCGAGAGCTCCTCCATGCGGGCGCGGAACTCGTCGGGGTCGCCGAAGAGGTTGAAGGGGCTGCCCTCCATTCCTGCATGTAAGCAGACCGGCGACACCACCGGGACAGAGTCCTGGCTTTCTGCGCGCCACCGGTACGCCGCGGCGTCCTAGCGTCGGACCGATGCGACCCTGGAAAGACCCGGAGCGGGGCTCGGCAAGCGTCGAGCAGGCCGGCCTGGCGGCGCTGGTCGCGCTGCTGCTGTTGGTCGCGATCGCCGCCGTCGCGGCCGGCGGGGAGATCGACGCCGGACGCGGCCTGGCCAGAACGCTGGGCAAGCGGCTCGCCTGCGGGCCCCGCCTTCCCAATGCCTGCCGCCACCACCCGCTGGTGCCGGCCTACGGCTGGCCGCTGGCGCGCATGGTGCGGGCCCTCGCCCCAACGCCGCTGGCGCGGCCCGCCCCCTCCGGCCTGCCGCTGGTCCCGGTCGACTTCCGCCGCTGCCGCCGCGAGAGCTGCGCCGTCGTCGCCGGCCCTCACCTGACCGCCGGCGGCCGGCGGCCCACGGCCTTCACCACGGTCGTCGATCGTCGCCGCTCGCTCGGCTGGGTCGAGATCGCCTACTGGCTCTACCGCCCCGGCCTCGGCTGGGAGCGCCTCGTCCGCCGCGCCGGCCAGGCCCAGATCGAGGCGGCCGCCGGCGTCCGCGTCCTGCTCCGCGACGACCCCGCCCTGGTCCCCCTCGAGACCCTTCCCGGCCGCGACCACTACGAGTTCCCGCCCGGCGAGCGACCGCCCTGGCGGTGGCGGATCGGCGGCCACTATCCCGGCTGGTCAAGCTGAGGTCGCGCGCGCGGCCTTCTCCTCATCGGCGTCGTCCTGTGCCTGTTTGATCAAGCCGCGCCAGTCGGTGGTGCGAAAGACGAGCAGGATCGCCATGAAGCCGAGGACGACCGACCAGGCCGCCATCGCGATCTGGGTGCCGACCGAGAAGGAGAGGACGGCGGTGCGGGAGGGGCCGGTCAGGGTCGCGACCAGGAGCGCCTGCTGGGCGCCGGCGCCGCCGGGGGTGAAGGGGACGACGTTGGCGATCGCCTGCACGCTCATCACCAGCATCACCTTGCCGACCGAGCCGCCGATGCCGAAGGCCTCGAGGAAGAACCAGAAGGCGGCGAAGCGGAAGAGCCAGCCGACCCCCTGCCAGGCGGCGACCTCGCGCAGGTAGCGGCGCGGCTCGGCGAGGATGATCACGCCCTGTTTGACCCGGTCCCAGAAGCGACGCACGCGGTGGGCAAGGAGGTAGATGGCGATCGCGATTGCCAGCAGCGTCGCCGCGACGACGATCGCGAAGACCTGCGGGTGCTCGGCCCAGAAGGCGATCTCGAAAGCGGGCAGGTCGGGGATCCTCGGCAGCGGCGGCAGCAGTCCCTGGCTGATCGCATAGAAGAGGACGAGGAGGCCGACGCTGGTGTCGAAGATGGTCTGGACCAGGAAGGAGGAGGTGACCGCCGGGTAGGAGGAGCCCGGGACCTGGCGCTTGACCAAGAAGACCTTGGTCACGTCGCCGGCGTGGGCCGGCAGGATGGCGTTGATCCCGGCCCCGGCCAGGTAGGCGGCGCTGAGCGGCAGGAAGGGGATGCGCTGCTGCGGATACGCAGCCCGCAGGACGTTGCGCCAAGCCCAGGCACGCGCCAGCTGCATCGCCAGCAGGCAGAGCAGGGCGATCCCGAACTGGCCCCACTCGATGTCCGAGAGGTGGCGGAAGAATTCCGCCGTGACGTTGAAGAAGTGCTCGAAGTTGGATCCGAGATCGGCGAGCGGCATCGCAGCTACACTAGCCCGCTCGTGCCGGAGATCGACACGCCCACGCCGCCCCAGATGCCCCCCCGCGACCCCGCCGACGAGGCGATGTGTGCGCGCGCCAAAGAGCGCTACACGGCCGACCGCAAGAGCCGCTTCCGCCGCCGCCGCAAACGCCACGCGCAGTTGCCCAACCTGATCATCATCGGCGGCCTCAAGTGCGGGACGACGAGCATCCACCACTACCTCGGCCTGCACCCCGAGATCCAGATGTCGAAGCCGAAGGAGCTCAACTTCTTCGTCGAGGAGCTGAACTGGGACCTCGGGCTCGACTGGTATGCCAGCCGCTTCGACGATCGCTTCAAGGTGCGCGGCGAGTCATCGCCCCACTACACGAACCTGCCCCGCTTCGAGGGCGCCGCCGAGCGCATCCACGAGCACTGCCCGGACGCCCGCCTGCTCTACATGGTGCGCGACCCGATCAAGCGCATCCTCTCCCACTGGGTACACGCGAGCGGCGCCGGCTACGAGACAGGCGACCTGGTCGAGGTGCTCTCTGAGCCCGACTCCTCTTACATGAACCGCTCCAAGTACTGGCTGCAGCTGCAGCCCTACCTGGAGCGCTTCGCCCGCGAGCAGATCGAGGTCGTCACCCAGGAGGAGCTGCAGTCCGAACGCGAGGAGACGATGCGCAGGGCCTTCGCCTTCGCCGGCGTCGACGCGACCTTCACCTCCGAGCAGTTCGACCGCGAGTGGGAGAAGTCGAGCGCCAAGCAGGGCGACAAATACCAGTTCATGGAGAAGCTGATCAAGCTGCCGGGCTTCCGCTCCTTCGATCGCAACTTCGACCGCCTGCCGGAGTCGATGCGGTGGATCGTCGAGAAGGTCGTCCACGACCCGGAGAAGCCGCCGGCGCCGAAGCCGAAGCTGCCAGACGACCTCTTCGAGACCGTCCGCGCCCGCTTCGGCGAGGACGTCACGGCGCTACAGAAGTTCGCCGGCCGCGAGTTCGCCGGCTGGCACGACTACTCCTGACCCACCTCCCTTTGCTTTTTGTCGCCCTGTGGGCGACAAACGACAACTGCACCTCTAGTCTCCCGATCGGTGCGCCGCCTCTGCCCGGACCCCAGCCCGACCACGGTCGACGAGCAGCTCGAGGGCTACCGGCCCTGGGAGGAGGCGCGCGAGGAGCGGCCGCTGGTGGCGGTCAACTTCGCCGCCACGGTCGACGGGCGGGCGGCGATCGGCGGCGTCTCCGGCCCGATCGGCTCCGCCGCCGACACGGCGATGCTGGCCGGGCTGCGCACCCGCTACGACGCGGTGATGATCGGCGCCGGGACGATGCGGGCCGAGCGCTACGGGCCACTCGTCAACAACGAGGGGCGGCGCCAGGAGCGCGAACGCATCGGCCTCCCGCCCAACCCGTTGATGGCGATCGTCAGCGGCCGCCTCGACCTGCCCTGGGACGCGCCGCTGTTCACCGACGGCGACGGCCGGGTGCTGGTCCTCACCGCCTCGGAGGCGGAGCCGCCGCCGACCGCGACCCCGGTCGAGGTCGTCCGCCACGAGGGCTTCGTCAACCTGGTCGAGGCGCTGCGTCACCTGCGCCAGGAGCAGGGCGTCCGGGCGCTGTTGTGCGAGGGCGGGCCCGGCCTGCACGGCGAGCTCGAGGGCGGCGGCATGGTCGATGACCTGTTCCTGACGATCGCCCCGAAGCTGAGCGGCGGCCAGGACTCGCCGCGGATCCTCGAGGGCGATCTGCCCGCCCCGATCGAGCTCGAGCTGGCCTGGTTGCTGGAGCAGGACGGCGAGCTCTTCGCCCGCTACCGCCGCCGCTGAGTTAGCTTTCCCGGATGGACTTCACTCCCAGCCCCGAGGTCAGTGCCCTGCGCGAGCGCGTCCTCGACTTCATGGACAGCGAGATCTACCCGGTCGAGCGCGAG
Organism: Solirubrobacterales bacterium; assembly: GCA_035762685.1. GTDB lineage: Bacteria > Actinomycetota > Thermoleophilia > Solirubrobacterales > 70-9 > VAYN01. The sequence continues at coordinate 11,055 of DASTNW010000017.1, forward strand.
GTGATGGAGGCGCTCGACGACGAGGTCGGGCCCGGCGTCCCCTACCCGAAGGTCCTGGTCGAGATCCGCGAGCGGGCAAAGGGGGAGGGGCTCTGGAACCTGTTCATGCCCGACGAGCGCTTCGGCCCGGGACTGAGCAACTGGGAGTACGGGTTGCTCTGCGAGGAGATGGGCCGCAGCCCGGTGGCGGCGTCGATGGCCTTCAACTGCGCGGCCCCGGACACCGGCAACATGGAGATCCTCGCCGAGCACGGGACGCCGGAGCAGCGCGAGCGTTGGCTCGAGCCGCTGCTGGAGGGGCGGATCCGCTCCTGCTTCTCGATGACCGAGCCTGAGGTCTCCGGCTCCGACCCGACCCTGCTGCAGGCCAGTGCGACGCTCGACGGCGAGGAGTGGGTGATCGACGGCCACAAGTGGTTCACCTCCGGCGCGGTGGGAGCGGAGCTGGCGATCGCGATGGTCGTCACCGACCCCGACGCGCCGCCCTACGCGCGCGCCTCGATGATCTGCGTGCCGACCGACGCCCCCGGTTTCGAGCTGGTGCGGCCGATCCCGGTGATGGGCCACGACCGCGGTCCCGGCCACTGCGAGATCCGCTACAACGGCTGCCGGGTGCCGAAGGGGAACCTGCTGGGCGAGCGCGGGGCCGGCTTCGCGATCGCCCAGGACCGGCTCGGCCCCGGTCGCATCCACCACTGCATGCGGGCGATCGGCACCGCCGAGCGGGCGCACGAGATGATGTGCCGCCGCGCCAACGAGCGGGTCGCCTTCGGCGGCCCCCTGGGCGAGAAGCAGTTCGTCCAGGAGGCGATCGCCGCCTCGCGGATGGAGATCGACCAGGCGCGGCTGCTGACCATCTTCGCCGCCTGGAAGATGGACACCGAGGGCAAGCGCGCCGCCCGCCAGCAGATCTCGGCGATCAAGATCGTCGCCGCCAACATGGTCATGGACGTGCTCGACCGCGCGATCCAGGTCCACGGCTCGCTGGGGATGACCGACGACACGCCGCTGGCGGCGCTCTGGCGCTTCAGCCGCATGCTGCGCCTCGCCGACGGCCCCGACGAGGTCCACAAGATGGTCCTGGCGCGGCGCGAGCTCAACCGCTGGGCCAAGCGCGACGAGGCGGCGGCAGCGGGCGAGCTGGAGCCCAAGCACGCGCCCCGCATGGTCTGAACCTCAGCGCCCGTCGCCCGCGTCCCAGGTGGCGGCGCCGAGCTCCCGCAGCTCCTCCTTCATCACCTTGCCGGCCTCCCCTCGGGGCAGCGCCGCCGCGACCTCGATGTAGCGGGGGACCATGAATGCGGCCATGCGGCCCTGGCACCACGAGCGCAGCTCGACCGGGTCCAGCGCCGCCCCCGCCACCGGGACGACGACGGCCTTGACGTCTTCCTCCCCCAGGGGCGACGGGACGCCGATCGCGCAGGCCTCGGCGACCGCGGGATGGCCGCAGACGACGGCCTCCAACTCCCAGGAGGAGATGTTCTCACCGCGGCGCCGGATCGAGTGCTTGATCCGGTCGACGAAGTAGAGGAAGCCGTCGGCGTCGACACGCCCGAGGTCGCCGCTGTGGAACCAGCCGCCCTCTGTGGCCGCGGCGGTCGCCTCGGGGTCGCCCTCGTAGCCGCTGGTGAGCACGTCGGGGACGCGGGCGCGGCAGGCGATTTCGCCGATCTCACCGATCGCCGCCGGGTGGCCGCCGTCGGTGAGGACAGCGACCTCGAGGTCGGGGTTGGGGCGCCCGCACGAACCGGCTGGGGTTCTCGACCCGGGCTCGGGCAGGACCATCGGCTCGGCCTCGGTCATCCCGTAGACGTCCAGCACGCGCAGGCCGAACCTGGCTTCGAAATCGGCGACGAAGCTCACCGGCATCGCGCCGGTAACGCCGGCGCGGAGCGGGTTGCGAGCGTCGTCCTCGCGCGGCGGCAGCGAGTGGAGAAGCTGGTAGACGTTGGGGAACCCGATCATCAGGGTCGACCCGGACTCCGCCACCTGGTCCCAGAAGCGCGAACGCGAGAAGGTCGGGTAGAGGGCGACCGCGCCGCCGCCGATCACCGTCGGCAGCACCGCGTCGACCTGGCCGGCGAGGTGGAAGAGCGGCAGCCAGACGTGGAAGACGTCGTCGTCGCGCAGCTCCAGCGACCAGGCGACCCAGCCGGCACCGCGGCAGAGCTGGTTGTGGCTCAGCTCCACCGCCTTCGAGCGCCCGGTCGTGCCCGAGGTGTACATCACCTCGGCCAGGTCGCCGGGGCGCGGAGCGGCGGCCTCAACAGGCTCACAGGCTCCGACCTCCGACCAGTCCGAGAGCACGGCCTCGACCGGCGAGCCGGCGAGGTCCGGCAGGTCGGCCAGGCCCTCGGCGTCGGTGGCCAGCACCTGCGCCCGCGAGCGGCGCAGCATGTCGGTGAGGACCTCCCCCCGGTGGGCGCGGTTGAGCGGCACGTAGGTCGCCCCCGCGGCGAGCGTCCCGAGCCACGCCCAAAGCGCCTCGGGACGGTTGGGCAGGAAGCTGGCGACCCGTGTCACGGGACTCTCCCCACGCCGGCCCTCGACCCAGGCGGCGAAACGGCGCGTTTCCCGCCAGGCCTCGCGGTAGCTCCAGCTCCTCCCCTCCCAGCGCAGGAAAGGCGCATCGGGAATGCGCTCGACTCGAGCCGCCAGCAGCGCCGGGACAGTGGCCCGTTCGGCCGGGACGAGGTCCAGCAGAGGGTTACGCGGGGCGCTCACAGGAGGCTGGGACGATCCGGCCTCCAAGCGACAGCGCCCGGCAGGCTGCGCGGCTCTTCGTAGACGATCCACTCGGCCGCCACCGCCCCGACCGAGGTGCCGCCGACCAGGCCCTGCCCGCTGAAGCCGCCGCAGGCGATCACGGACGGGTCCGCCTCGTAGGGCCCGACCGCGTACTCGCCGTCGGCGCTGATCGGGTAAAGCCCGGCCCAGCCCGGCTCGAAGCCAAGTCCCTCGAGTCGAAGGCGACTGCCGATACGCTCGATCACCGCATCCAGGGTCTCCCAGGCGAGTGACTGTTGGTAGGTGTCCGGATCGGCCGAGCTGTGCTTGTCGAGCGCGGAGTAGGTGTGCATCCCACAGATCATCTCGCCCGGTCCGTCCTGGCGGAACCAGCCGGCCCGCTCCTCGCCGGGGATGTATTCCTGGGTCATCGGGACCGTGTAGTCGATCTCCGGCGGCAGCTTGGCTCTGATCACCTCGGTCACCTGGTTGACCAAGGGCAGCGGGTGTCCGAGCAGTTCGCCGACCTGCATCGCCCAGGGGCCGGCGGCATTGACGACGACATCGGCCTCGACCGGGCCGGCATCCGTGAGCAGCCGGTGGCGGCCGTTCACGATCTCGTGGCCCTCCACCTTGGTGTGCTGGAGGACTCTGGCGCCCTTTGCCTCGGCCCGCGCGGCGAGGACGCCGCAGAGCTGGCGGCCGTCCATGCGGCCGTCGCGCGGGTTGTAGATGGCGCCGACCAGATCATCGGTGCGCAGGTGGGGGACCATCTTCTCGAGGCGTGCCACGTCGATTATTTCGGCGGGCTCGACCCCGAGCTCGCGCTGCAGGGCGATCACCTCCTCGAACATCTTCAGGTGGGAGTCGCTTCTCGCCAGCCGCATGTAACCGATCCGCGCCAGGGCCAAGCCGTTCTCACGCTCGAACTTTTCGAGCAGTGCGCGCGTCCGCACCCTGACTTCGACCTGCAGCAACTCGGTGCTGCTGATGTTGAAGATGCCGGCGGAGCGGCTCGACGAGCCGGCGGCGGGGCGATCGCGCTCGACCACGACTACCTCGCAGCCGAGTTCGGCCGCGTGCATGGCCGTGCTGAGACCGGCGACGCCAGCGCCGACCACGGCAATCGTGGGGTATTTCAACTGGGCCTCCTAGTGGGTGCGAGTCATCAAAAGGTCGCGGATCCGGATCCGCACACCTTCTTCGCTACCCCAGAGACGATAAGCCCCCAGCGACCCACTGCCACGGCTGAAGCGGCCGAGGCGATTGAAGAACTCGGCCGGCTCCAGACACTCCGGCGCGATCACCCCGGGCTCGCC
>DASTNW010000018.1:0-6375 GCA_035762685.1 Solirubrobacterales bacterium
CGCCGCTGCTGGAGCGCCTCGGTGAGCTGCTGCCCGAGGGGCCCTACATGTATCCGCCCGAGGACAGCAGCGACCAGTCGAGTGAGCTGCTGCTGGCTGAGCTGATCCGCGAGCAGGTGCTGAACCGGACCCGGCAGGAGGTGCCGCACTCGGTCGAGGTGGCGGTCAAGGAGGTGGCGTCGAGCCGGGACGACCTGACCGGCGTCAGGGCCGAGGTCTGGGTCGAGACCGAGTCCCAGAAGGGCATCCTGATCGGCAAGGGGGGCGCCAAGATCGGTGAGATCGGCAGCGCCGCTCGGCGCTCGCTCGAAGGCGAGCTGGGCACGCAGGTCCACCTCGACCTCAGCGTCCGCGTCCGCCGCCACTGGAGGCGCAGTGAGGACATGCTGGACAGGCTCGGGATCGAGTAGGCGCCAAAGCGGACTACGATTGGACCGATGTTCGGGGAAATCGAATTCGACCAGCGCGGCCTGGCGCCCTGCGTGGTCCAGGACTGGACCACCGGCGAGGTGCTGATGCTCGCCTACGTCAGCGCGGAATCCCTGGAAATGACGCTGGAGACCGGCGACCTGCACTTCCACAGCCGCTCCCGCGACGAACTCTGGAAAAAAGGCGAAAGCTCCGGCAGTTTCATGCACCTGCGCCAACTCCGCTACGACTGCGACGGCGACGCCCTGGTGGCGATGGTCGACCCGGCGGGCCCCGCCTGCCACACCGGGCAGCGAAGCTGCTTCTACCGCGAGGTGCTGGGCTCGGCATCGAGTCGCAAGGACGCGCCGCCGGCGCCCGGAGAGCCGTTTCCGGTCAACTACGAAGCGCTGCCGGCGCTGGAGCGGACGCTGCGCAGCCGCGCGGTCGAGCGCCCCGACGGCAGCTACACGGTCAAGCTGCTCGACGACCACGGCCTGATCGGCGCCAAGGTCGAGGAGGAGGCCGAGGAGGTGATCCGGGCGGCGCGGGAGGAGTCCAACGAGCGCGTCGCCGAAGAGGCGGCGGACCTGCTGTACCACCTCAGCGTGCTGCTGGTCTCGCGCGGGGTCTCCCAGGCGGCGGTGATGGAAGTGCTGAATGACCGTAGCCAGTGACGCCGAGTTGAAGCTCGAGCCGAGCCTCGAGCGGGCGCGCGAGCTGGCGCGCGAGGGCAACGTGGTGCCGGTGCGGGCGCGCCTCGTCGACGACTGCGAGACGCCGGTCTCGGCCTTCCTCAAGCTGCGCGCCGGCGAGCCGGAGGGAGCGCCGTGCTTCCTGCTCGAGTCGGCCGAGCACGGCCAGGTCGGCCGCTACTCCTTCGTCGGCCTGCGCCCGCGGGCGCTGCTGCGCTGGAGCGCCGGCACGTTGTCCGAGTGGAGCGGCGAGGAGGAGGCGGCCGGCGAGGGCCCGGGCCGCACCGAGCCGGCGCCCGACCCCTACGCCGCGGTCGCCGCCCGGCTCGCCGAGTTCCGCCCGGCCGCGGTCGAGGGCCTGCCGCCGTTCGCCGGCGGCGCCGTCGGTTTCTTCGGCTATGACCTGGTGCGCACGGTCGAGCCGCTCGGCGAGCCCAACCCGGACCCGCTGGGCCTGCCCGACATGGCGTTGATGATCACCGACGCGATGGTCGTCTTCGACCACCTCCGGCACGAGTTGACGCTCCTCGCCTGCGCCTTCACCGACTCCGAGGGCGGCATCGACGCCGCCTACGAGCGCGCCGCCGCGACAATCGCCGAGATGCGCGAGCGGCTGCGCGGCGCCGTGCCGGCGCCGCCGAGCCCCTCCTCGCCGACCGAGCCGCCTCGCTTCGTCTCCAACATGGAGCGGGAGGAGTTCGAAGCGGCGGTCACGCGGATCGTCGAGTACGTGCACGCCGGCGACGCCTTCCAGGTCGTCCCCTCGCAGCGCTTCTCCGCTCCCGCCCCGGTCGAGGCCTTCTCGGTCTACCGCGGCCTGCGCGCGGTCAACCCCTCCCCCTACATGTACTTCCTCGAGTTCGGCGACTTCCAGATCGCCGGCGCCTCGCCGGAGCCCCTGGTCAAGGTCAGCGGCAACCGGGTGGAGGCGCGGCCGATCGCCGGCACCTCGCCGCGCGGGCGCAGCGAGGAGGAGGACCGGCGGCTGGGCGAGCGCCTGATCAACGATCCCAAGGAGCGGGCCGAGCACGTGATGCTGGTCGACCTCGGCCGCAACGACCTCGGTCGCGTCTGCGAGTACGGCTCGGTCTCGGTCGACGAGCTGATGACGGTCGAGACCTACTCCCATGTGCTCCACATCGTCAGCCAGGTCTCCGGCACCCTGCGCGAGGGGGTCAGCGCGATGGACGTGCTGCGTTCGGCGCTGCCGGCCGGGACGCTCTCGGGCGCCCCGAAGGTGCGGGCGATGCAGATCATCGACGAGCTGGAGCCGATCAAGCGCTGCTCCTACGGAGGCGCCATCGGCTACCTCTCCTGGGACGGCGACCTCGACACCGCGATCCACATCCGCACCGTCGTCGTCAAGGACGGGCAGCTGCACGTCCAGGCCGGCGGCGGCACCGTCGCCGACGCCAAGCCCGCCTACGAGTACAACGAGTCGGTGAACAAGGCCAAGGCCGTCTTCCGCGCGGTCGAGGTCGCCTGCGAACAGCCGGACTGGGCCTGACCGTGCGCGTGCTGGTAATCGACAACTACGACTCGTTCACCTACAACCTGGTCCAGTACCTGGGCGAGCTGGGGGCCGAGCTGGAGGTGGTCCGCAACGACCGCGCCGAGGTCGGCGAGCTGCTGGAGCGCGCCCCCGATCGGCTGGTGGTCTCGCCCGGGCCGTGTACCCCGGCCGAGGCGGGGATCTCCACCGCCGCGGTCCGCGCCTTCGCCGAGGCTGGCACGCCGGTGCTCGGTGTCTGCCTCGGCCACCAGGCGATGGTCGAAGCGTTCGGCGGCCGCGTCGTCCAAGGCGAGCCGATCCACGGCAAGGACGGGGAGGTCGAGCACGACGGCAGGACGATCTTCGCCGGCCTGCCCACTCCGCTCCTCGCCGGCCGCTACCACTCCCTGGTCGCGGACCCAGAGCTCCCGGACGAGCTCGAGCTGAGCGCCTCGCTGGACGGCGTCGTGATGGGCGCGCGCCACCGCGAGCTGCCCGCCGAGGGCGTCCAGTTCCACCCGGAGTCGGTGCTGACCCCGCAGGGCAAGCACCTGCTGAAGAACTTCCTCGCGGAGGGCCGGGGCTGATGTCGAACGACATCGTCAGTCGGGCAATCGACGCGGTCTGCGCCGGCGACCATCTCACCGCCGACCACGCCTCGGCGGTGCTGAGCGAGATCATGGAGGGGCGGACCGACCCGGTCCAGACCGGCGCTTTCCTGATCGCCCTGCGGGCGAAGGGGGAGACGGTGCCCGAGCTGATCGGGCTGGCGCGGACGATGCGCTCGCTGGCGACGCCCGTCTCCAGCGCCAGGGCGGACCTGGTCGACACCGCCGGCACCGGCGGCGGCCCCTCGACCTTCAACGTCTCGACCACCGCGGCGCTGGTGGCCGCAGGGGCGGGCTGCGCGGTCGCCAAGCACGGCAACCGCTCCTACACCAGCAAGTGCGGGTCGGCCGATCTGCTGGAGGCGCTTGGCGTCGGCATCGAGCTCGACCCCGAGCAGGTCGGTGCCTGCATCGACGAGATCGGCTTCGGCTTCATGTTCGCCCCCCGCCACCACGCGGCGATGGCGCACGTGGTCCCCGCCCGCAAGGCGCTCGGCGTGCGCACCATCTTCAACTTCCTCGGCCCCCTGACCAACCCGGCTGGGGCCAGCCGGCAGCTGCTCGGCGTCGCCGACCGCCATTACCAGGAGGCGATCGCCGAGGCGCTGGTCGGGCTCGGCAGCGTCAAGGCGATGGTCGTCAGCGCCGAGGACGGGCTTGACGAGCTCTCGATCTCGAGCCGGACGCGGGTGATCGAGGTTGCCGACGGCGGCACCTCGGAGTGGTTCGTCGAAGCCGGCCAGTTCGGGATCGCGCCGGCCGAGCTGGACGCGGTCGTGGGGGGCACTCCCGAGCAGAACGCCGCCGCGGTGCGCGGCGTGCTGGCGGGCGAGCCGGGCCCGCACCGCGACCTGACCCTGCTCAACGCCGCCGCGGCGATCTACGTCGGCGGCCTCGCCAGCGACCTCGGCGAGGGCGTCGCCAAGGCCGCCGAGGCGATCGACTCCGGCGCGGCAGGAAACGTGCTGGAGCGCCTGATCGCGGCGACGGCGAGCCGCGGCGACTAGGCTCTGACAGTCAAGTGAGCATGTTCGAGCAGCTCATCGCCGGGGCCAGGCAGGGAGTCGACGCGCGTCGCCGCGAGTTCCCGCAGGCCGATCTCGAGTCGCGGCTTTCCAGTCGCGGCGAGGACCGTCCCTTCAACGAGGCGCTGGTTCGGCCTGGGATCTCGCTGATCGCGGAGTTCAAGCGGCGCTCGCCGAGCGCCGGTGAGATCTCCGTCACCGCCGTCGTCGCCGACCAGGTGGGCGCCTACGAGCGCGGCGGCGCTGCGGCCCTCTCGGTGCTGACCGACGAGTCGCATTTCGGCGGCTCGCTGGATGACCTGCGCGCGGCGCGTGCGGCGTGCGGCCTGCCGATCATCCGCAAGGACTTCATCGTCGACCCGTACCAGCTCTACGAGGCGGCGGTCTACGGGGCCGACGCGGTGCTGCTGATCGTGCGGGCGCTCGACGACGCCCAGCTGCGCTCGCTCTACGACGAGGCGCGGGCGATCGACCTCGACTGCCTGGTCGAGGTCCACGACGCCGATGAGCTGGAGCGGGCGCTCGAGGCCGATGCCGAGGTGATCGGGATCAACAACCGCGACCTCGACCAGGGAACGGTCGACCTGGCGCGGACCTTCGAGCTGATGCCCGACGTGCCGGCCGGGAAGACGGTGGTGGCCGAGAGCGGCATCTCCGGTCGCGCCGAGCTGGAGGAGCTCGACCGGGTCGGCGTCGACGCCGTCCTGATCGGCGGCGCTCTGATGGCCGCCGCCGACCCGGAGGCGAAGACGCGCGAGCTGACCGGGGCCGACGAAGGTACCCGCGAGCACCTTTTTTAGACAATCTTTCGAGAGCATTTAGCACCGGCTCATCGTCAGCAGGCATCATTCCCACGATGAGCAAGCCCGGGCGACTCCTCCGTACCCCGTTTTTCGCGGCGCTGCTGGGCGGCGCCATCGTCGCCGTCTTCGGCGCGATCGCGATCTCGGCCGGGTGGATCCAGTCCGAAGGCGGCTCGACCACCACCGTCGCGGCGCCGCTGGCGGCGCCGGCCGCGGACCGCTCCAGCGGCGACGCCGGGAACGGCAACGTGGTCAACCAGATCTACCGCGAAGACGGCGACGGCGTGGCCTTCATCGAATCGGACATCGCCGCGCGCGAACCGCAGTCCTTCTCGCCCTTCGGCGAACCGGAACAGGAAGGCGGTACGGCCACCGGTTCCGGTTTCGTGATCGACACCGAGGGACACCTCTTGACCAACAACCACGTGGTCGAAGGCGCCGACCGGATCCAGGTCAAACTGGGTGACTCCGAGACGACCTACCAGGCGAAGGTGGTGGGCGCCGACCCGGCGACCGACCTCGCCCTGCTCGACGTCGAAGCCCCTGCCGACCAGCTGCACCCACTCACCCTCGGCCGCTCCTCGGAGATGGAAGTCGGCGATCCGGTGGTGGCGATCGGCAACCCGTTCGGCCTCGACCGCACCGTTACCAGCGGCATCGTCTCCGCCCTGCAGCGCCAGATCGAAGCCCCCGACGGCTTCTCGATCACCGACGTGATCCAGACTGACGCGGCGATCAACCCCGGCAACTCCGGCGGGCCGCTGATCAACGCCGCCGGCGAGGTGATCGGGATCAACTCCCAGATCGCGACCGGGGGCGGGGGCGGCGGCAACGTCGGCATCGGCTTCGCGATCCCGATCGACACCGTGCGCGCGGAGATCCACCAGCTCGAAACCAAGGGCGAAGTCGAGCACGCTTACCTCGGCATCAGCGGCGGCACGATCACCCCGGACCTCGCCAAGGCGATAAACCTGCCGGTGGAGGAAGGGGTCATCGTCCAGTCGGTGGTCAAGGGCGGACCGGCCGACGAGGCGGGGATCGAGGCCGGCGACACCTCGGCGACGATCGACGGCGCCCAGGTCAAACTCGGCGGCGACGTGATCACAAAGGTCGACGGCGAGAAGGTGACGGGGATGGAAGAAATCGTCGAAATCGTCAACGAAGCGGAGCCGGGCGACGAGCTGGAGCTGACGGTGCTGCGGGACGGCGAGACGAAGACCGTCACGGTCACGCTTGGCGAGCGGCCGGACTCGGTCGAACAGGGCGAATAGACGGAGGGGTCGGGCACCCCTCTCCACTTAACTTTCGCTTCGCGAAAGTACAAGACGTTCCGAGGGGTGCCCG
>DASTNW010000019.1:0-4459 GCA_035762685.1 Solirubrobacterales bacterium
CCCCGCTCGCTCAGATGGAAGACTGCGAGGCCGATGAGCCGCTCGCGCGCAGCACTCGCCGCCTTCTTCTCCACCATGGGGACGTTGCACTTCGCGGTCCCGCGCAGCTTCGAGGCGATCGTGCCACCGGGGTTGCCGGCGCGGGAGGCGGTGGCGCTCAGCGGTGTCGCCGAGATCGCCGGCGGCGTCGCCGTCCTGCACCCGGCGACGCGCCGCTTCGGGCGCTGGTGGCTGCTCGGCCTGCTGCTGGCCGTCTTCCCCGCCAACGTCCACATGGCGGTCAACCCCGAGCAGGTCAAGAGGCTGGACCTGGACCGAATCCCCCGCTGGGCGCTCTGGGCGCGGCTGCCGTTGCAGCCGCTGGCGATGCTCTGGGTCTGGCGCGCGACCCGCGACTAAGGAAGCAGTTCTTCCAGCAGGCTTCCCGCCGGGCCGAGCAGGCCTTCGACGTTGCCGAGGATCGAATCGGCGTTGTTGATCAGTTCGATCGCCTGGTCGAGGGGGATTTCTTCGATCGTGCCGCGCAGCGGGCCGGCGATGAAGGGACTGAGCGCCCCGGCGTCCTCGGCGTCGTCGATGGCCCGCAGCAGCCCGGCCCGGACCGCCCGCGCCAGTTTCTCGTCGTCGACCCCGTAGCGCTCGCTGAAACGCTCGCGCGCCTCCGGGGTCGCGAGCGCCCGCGCCAGGGTCTCGCGCGAGACCCCGAGCTGGCAGGCGGCGCCGTCGAGGGCCGAGTTCGAGAACTGGTTGGCGATTTCACCGAGGCCCCGCGGATTGCTCCAGGCCCGGTGCTGGCAGGGATCCTGCGTCTTCGCCGGCGCGTAGGAGGAGCCGCCGGCAGCGAGGTAGACGCCGACCAGGGCCAGGGCGGAGACGATCGCCGCCCCCACCAGCACCTGGGCGCGCAGCGCCGGGCTCACAGCTCGACCCTCCGCGAGAGGCCGATCGGGAGCAGCGCCAGCAGGGCGAGCAGGGCCCCGAGCAGGAACGAGGGACTGAAGGCATGGGTGGCGCCGCGGTCGAGCTGGTCCTGCAATTCTTCGCGCAGCCCGACGATTTCCTCGCGCTCGCCGGGGTCCGAGGGCAGCGGCTCGAAAGCCGGGGCGATCGTCGGCACTTTCCCCTTCTCCCCCGCGAGCCGCTCGTCGATCCGCTGCGCGAGGTCGATCTTGACGAGGGGGCTGACCCGGGAATCGAGGACCACCGCGGTGCCGGCGTCGATCGCGTCCTGGCGCTGCTCGGCGATGTCGGCGGTGAAGATCGGGGTCAGCGCCAGCAGCCCGATCACGACCCCGGCGTGGCGGGCCGAGATCGTCCAGCCGCCGTGGATCGCCTGCGGAGCACGGCCGCTGAGCGCCGTCTCCGTCAGGGCCGAGAGCACCAGCGAGAGCCCGATCCCGATCAGGACCTGCGGCGGCAGGGTCAGGGCCACCTCGGCCTTCGGCAGGAAGGCCAGGCCGGCGAGGCCGCCGGAGACGAGGATCGCCCCGGCCGCGGCCCGGGCCTTGGTGCTGGGGACGAGGGGGCCGATGCGGCTGCCGAGCACCGCGGCCAAGGGCATCACGGTGACGACGATCGCAGCGCCGATCGGGGTCAGGCGCCAACCCTCGATCAGCAGCAGGACCAGCAGGAAGAGCGCCGCGGCGATCGCCGCCGAGACCATCGCCAGGGCCAGGTTGGCCCAGAGGTGCGGCCGGCCGGTACGGCGCAGCTCGGTCTGCAGGACGCCCGTCGCGGCCTCGTGTTTGGCGACCGTCAGGATCGGCGCGGCGGCGGCGAGCGCCACCGGCACCTGGATCAGGAAGACCGACTGCCAGGAGACCAGCTCGGTGAGCAGGCCGCCGAGAGCCGGGCCGAGCGCGGCCCCGGTCGCGCCGGCGCTGGCCCAGACCGCCACCGCCCGCCGCTCGGAGCCGACCGTCGCCGGCAGCAGCTCCAGCGCCGCGGTGACCGCGGCGGCGCCGCCCAACGCCTGCACGCATCGGGCCAGGACCAGGGTCGAGAGCTCGTCGGCGACGCCGCAGGCGAGCCCGGCGCCGGCGAAGACGGCGAGGCCGACGGCGGCGACGCGCCCGGGCCCGGCGCGCCGAGCCAGCAGTGCCGCCGGCACCGCCGCCAGCGCCATCACCAGGTTGAACGAGACGAGCACCCAGGTGACGCCGGCAACGCTGGTGTCGAGTTCGCGGTAGATGTCCGGCAGGGCGAGGACGACGATCGAGGAGTCGGCCAGCACCAGGCCGACCGCGAGGGCGAGGGCGAAGGCGCGCGGCCGGGGGGCCTCGGCCATCAGTACCCCAGCTCCCGCGCGTATTCGCTGCGGTAGTCGTCGCGCTTGTCGAGTACCTCTTCCACGTATGCGCGCGTTTCCGGGAACGGGATCCCCTCCACGGTGAGCTCGGACCCGCCCCACTCTTCCGCGTTGCTGGGCCCGGCGTTGTAGGCGGCCAGCGCGGCCGCCTCGTCGCCGCCGAAGCGCTCGAGCAGTTCGCCCAGGAGGAAGGTGCCGTAGCGAATGTTGATTTCGGGGTCCGAGAGGTCGTCGAGCTCGAAGGTGGTGCCGCCGCTGAGCCGCTCGATTTCCTTCGCCGCTTCCGGCGTGATCTGCATCAGCCCCCGCGCCCCGGCGCTGGAGGTCTGGTCGCTGAACTTCGACTCGGAGTAGATGACGGCGGCGATCAGCGCCGCGTCGACGTCCTTTTCCTCGGACTGCTGGCGAATCACGTCCTCGTGCCGGAGCGGCAGGGTCAGCTCCTGCAGGGCCTTGTCGAACTTGCCGCTCGCCACCATCACGCCGACCAGCAGCCCGACCGCCACCGCGGCGGCGCCGAGCGCGAGCCGACCGCGGCGTCGCCGCCTCGCCCGCCTCACCGGCGCAGCCTCTGGAGCAGGTCGGCGAGGGCCCGCTCCAGGTCCTCGATCGTGCCGTCGTTCTCGATCGTGTGCTCGGCCCGGGCGGCCTTCTCGTCCTGGACGAGCTGCCGCGCCTCGCGCTCGTCGACGAGGGCGTGGCCGCGGTCGGCGGCCCGCTGGCGGCGCAGCTCGTCCTCGCTGACCACGGCGACCGTCGTGTCGAAGGCCTGCTCCATGCCCGACTCGAACAGCAGCGGCACCTCGATCACCGCGACCTCGGTCGCGGCCGGCAGCGAGACGAGCCAGTGGCCGATGCGTTCGCCGACCAGCGGGTGGACCTGCTGCTCGAGCCAGGTGAGCTGATCCGGGTCGGCGAAGACGATCTCGCCGACGCGGGCGCGGTCGATGCTGCCGGCGGGCGCGACCTCCGGCCCCCACCGCTCCGCCAGCCGACTCGTCAGCGGCTCGGAGTCGAGCAGCTCGTGGACGACCGCATCGCTCGAGAGGGTCGCCGCGCCAAGGCGCGAAAAGGCAGCCAGCGCCTCGGACTTCCCCGCTGCGATGCCGCCGGTGAGGCCGATCGTCAGCGGCATCCCGAGCCGCCGCTCAGCTCTGCTCGGACTCGCCCGTCTGCGCGTCTTCGCCCGAGGCCTCGTCGACGTCGTCGGGAGAGTCCGGCCGCTCCGCGACCGATTCCCCCTCCTGGGCCTCGCCAGCGTCCTCGCCGTCCTCGGAAGCAGCGCCGCTCTCCTCGGCAGCCGGAGCGGGGTCCGCAGTCTCAGCTACCTCCTCCTCAACCGCAGGGGCCTCGTCCTGAGACTCCTCAGCTACAGGCTCCTCCGCTGCGGGGGCCTCGTCCTGAGGCTCCGCGACGTCGGCAGCCTCCGTGGGCTCAGCGGCCTCACCCGCGGGTGGCGTGGAGGGCGGCTCCTCGCCCGCAGCCTGCGAGGACGAGGAGTCGTCCTCCACGACAGGCCCCGCGGTTGACCCCTCCGAGCCCTCTACGTCAGCCGCCTCCGCCAGTTGCTCTCCCAGCCCCTGCATCGGCATGTTCTGCCCCTCGACCCGCTTGATGCTCAGCGACAGCCGTCGCCGCTCTTCGTCGATCTCGAGGATCTTCACGTTCAGGTTGCTGCCGGGCTCGACCACTTCGCTCGGGTTCTCGACGTGGTGGTCGGCGAGCTCCGAGATGTGGACCAGGCCCTCGACGCCGGGCAGGATTTCGACGAAGGCGCCGAAGGCGACGACCTTGGTCACGGCGCCCTCGAGCACGTCGCCGGGGCGGTGGGTGCTGATCACCCGCTGCCATGGGTCCTCCTGCGTCTGCTTGAGGCCGAGCGAGATGCGCTGGCGGTCGCGGTCGATGTCGAGCACTTTGATCCGCACCGTGTCGCCGATCGCGACGACTTCGGAGGGGTGGTTGACGTGGCTCCAGGAAAGCTCGGAGATGTGGATCAGCCCGTCGATGCCGTCGAGGTCGACGAAGGCGCCGAAGTCGACGATGTTGGAGATCTTGCCTTCGACCACCTGGCCGGGCTCGAGGCGGCCGAGGATCTGCTCGCGCACCTCCTTGCGCTCCTCCTCGAGCACCGCGCGGCGCGAGAGGACG
>DASTNW010000020.1:0-12130 GCA_035762685.1 Solirubrobacterales bacterium
CTCGCTGACCCTGACCGACGCGGTCCGCAACCAGGGCGGCAAGCCCGCCAACTACTCGGAGATCGGCGGCAACCCGTCGGTCGCCAAGGCCTGCGGCCTGGCCAAGGAGGTGCTGGAGAAGGACGGCGTCGAGAAGATCGCGGTGATGATGTCGATCGTCTCCAACACCCGCGTCGACATCGTCGCCCGCGGGGTCATCAAGGCCTGCCTGGAACTCGACAAGGACCCGGGCGAGACGATCGCGATCTTCCGCATCCCCGGCGCCTGGGAGGACGAGGGCTTCAAGATCCTCGAGCGCTACGGGGTCGAGTACTGCGACCGCTCGGTCTCGATGTGGGAGGCCGCCGGCCGCGCCGTCGCCAAGATCCAGGGGGCACCCGCATGAGCATCCTGCTGAGCCGCGACACCACCTTCATCGTGCAGGGGATCACCGGCCGCGAGGCGGTCAACCTCACGCGCGAGTGCCTCGACTACGGCTCCAAGGTCGTCGGCGGCGTCACCCCGGGCCGCAAGGGCCGCGAGGTCCACGGCGTGCCGGTCTTCGACACCGTCGCCCAGGCGGTCGAGAACCACGGCGGGCCGATCGACGGCTCGGTCGTCACCGTCCCCCCCGCCTTCACCAAGGACGCGGTGCTGGAGGCGATCGAGAACGGGATCAAGCTGATCGTGATCGTCACCGAGCGCATCCCGCGCCGCGACGTCGCCCAGATGGTCGAGCTGGCGGACCTCCGCGGCGCCCGCATCATCGGCCCCAACTGCCTTGGGCTGATCGTCCCCGACGTCTGCAAGATGGGCGGCATCGGCGGGCCCGCCAAAGACGCCGCCAAGGCCTACGCGCCCGGCCCGGTTGGCGTGATGAGCCGCTCCGGCGGGATGACCACCGAGATCTCCTCCTCGCTGACCCAGGCCGGCCTCGGCGTCTCCACCGCGGTCTCGATCGGCGGCGACGCGATCATCGGCTCCACCTACGCCGAGCTGATGCCCTACTTCGAGGCCGACGAGGAGACGCGGGCGATCGTCATCTACACCGAGCCTGGCGGGCGCATGGAGGCGCAGCTCTCCGAATGGGTCAAGGACAACGACTCACGGCTCCCCATCGTCGCCTTCATGGCCGGCAAGTTCATGGACGACGAGGAGATGAAGGGGATGAGCTTCGGTCACGCCGGCACGATCGTCGAGGGCAAAGAGGACACGGCAACCGAGAAGATCGCCCGCCTCGAAGCGGCCGGCATCCGCGTCGTCGAGCGGATCGACGAGATCCCCGACGCGGTCAAGGAGAAACTGGAGGTGGCGGCATGAGCCAGACGCTGAGCAAGGTCTTCATCGACGTCGAGGTCGACTCCTCCGTCGCCGGCGACGCCGAGTTGGCCCGCAAGCTGGAAGAAGTCTGCCCGGTCGACATCTTCAAGGCCGGGGACTCCGGCGTCGAGGTGGTCGAGGAGAACCTCGACGAGTGCGTCCTCTGCAACCTCTGCATCGACGCGGCGCCCGACGGCACCGTGCGCGTCATCAAGCTCTACGAGCAGTAGAGCCGGGGTGACGAAGCTCACAGTTGGGCGTTGCGGCGCCGGGGATGCTCGCGGGCGCCGTGACCTGGATCGCTGACCTGACTTGGAGGCACCCGAAGCTGGTCCTCGTCGCGGTCGGCGTCTTCACCGTCCTCGCCTTCGGCCTCAGCAAAGACGTCCAACAGCACCTGAAGGCGTCTGGCTTCAACGACTCCGCCACCGAGAGCGCCCAGGCCCAGAAGCTGCTGATCGAGAAGACCGGCAGCGACGCGATGCCGGGAATCGTCGTGCGGGTCACGCCCCCGGCCGGCGAGGAACGCCTGCCGCTGCGCTCGCCGGTCCTGCGCAGGGAAACGAAGCGGCTCGCGGCGCAGCTGCGTGCGCTCGAGGGGGTGTCCCGGGTCGAAGACCCGCTCGCTGCCAGCGGCGGCTCGCCCCAGCTGATCGCGCCCGATCGAAGCTCACTCCTGCTCGACGCCTATTTCTCCAGCAGCGACGCGGAGGTCCTGACCAACGCCGCCGAGGAAGCCACCGAACGGCTGACGTCCGGAGAGTTCACGGTCACCGTGGGCGGCATCGCCGCCGGCTACAACGAGGCGAGCGAGCAGATCGAGCACGACCTCGTCCGGGCCGAGCTGATCGCCTTCCCGCTGCTGGCGCTGCTGCTGCTGGTCGTCTTCCGCGGCGTCGTCGCCGCCTCGATCCCGCTGCTGCTCGGGATGGTCTCGGTCGGCGGGACCTTCCTCGCCCTGCGGGTGATGTCGGAGTTCGTCGATACCTCCGTCTTCGCCCTCAACATCACCACCGCGATGGGGCTGGGCCTGGCGGTCGACTACGGCCTGCTGATGGTCTCCCGCTACCGGGAGGAGCTCGAGCGCGACGGCCCCAGCCGGGAGTCGCACCGGCGCCTGGTCGAGTCCTCGGGACGCACCGTGATCTTCTCCGGCCTCACTGTCGCGGCCGCGCTGGCGGCGCTGACCCTGCTGCCCCAGCGCTTCCTCTACTCACTCGGCGCCGGCGGCGCGATCGTCGCCGTGTTCGCCGCCCTCGGCGCCCTGTTCCTCGTGCCCGCCCTGTTGGCCCTGCTCGGCGAGCGGGTCAACTCCCTCTCGCTGCGACGCGGCCCCGCCCTCTCCGACGAATCGGGCGGCTGGTACCGCCTGGCCCGGGGCGTGATGCGCCACCCGGTCGCGGTGGCACTCTCGACCTCGGCGCTGCTGCTGGTCCTCGCCATACCGGTGCTCGGGGTCAAGCTGACCTTCCCCGGCACCGACAACGTCCCCGAGGGCGAACCGTCTCGCGAGGTCGTGGTGACGATCAACCGCGACTACCCGACCACCCTCGGCACGCCGATCCCGGTCGTCGTCAACGGGCCGGCGAGCAAGGCGCAGCTACGACGCCTCTCCCGCCGGATCGGCGCGATCGAAGGTGTCGCCTCCCCGGTGCCGTTCCGACGCGCAGCTCCCAACCTGGCCGTGGCCAACTTCGGCCTCGACGTGATCTCCGACCACTCGCTCAGCGACGAGTCCCAGGACACGGTCCGCGCGATCCGGGCGGTGAACGGCCCGGCGCCGATCCTGGTCTCGGGCTACACGGCGGAATTCCTCGACCTGAAGGCGAGCCTGGGCGAGAACCTGCCGCTCGTGATCGCCGTCATCGCCCTCACCACCCTGGTCCTGCTCTTCCTGCTGACCGGCTCGGTGGTGCTGCCGATCAAGACCCTGGTGATGAACCTGCTGACCCTGGCGGGGACGCTGGGTGTGATCGTCGCCGCATTCCAGTGGGGGCTGCTCGACGGGGTGCTCGGATACGACGGGCCGCCGGGGATGGAGACGGCGACGCTCGTCCTCATGTTCGCGGTCATCTTCGGCCTCTCCACCGACTACGCCGTCCTCGTCCTGGCCCGGATCAAGGAGCTGCACGACTCCGGCCTGCCCAACGAAGAGGCGGTCGCCCGCGGGATCGCCCGCACCGGCAGGGTGGTCTCCGCCGCGGGCCTCTGCCTCGCAGCGGTCTTCCTCGCCTTCACCACCAGCTCGGTCTTCTTCATGAAGGAGGCCGGCCTCGGCTACGCCGCCGCCGTGCTGATCGACACGACCCTGGTGCGGGCGCTGCTGGTGCCGGCGCTGATGCGGCTGTTCGGCGACTGGAATTGGTGGGCGCCGGCGCCGTTGCGGCGCTTTCAGCGGCGCTATGGGTTCTCCGAGGGGGCTTGAGCCCAGCCCGTCGGGTAGGGGTTTCGCTTAACTTTTTCGAGGAGCGTTGGTTAGCTGGCGCCCCGAGCCACAGCGGCGAAAGAGTACAAGACGCTCCACCCCTACCCAACCGGCTGGGCGAACCGCGCTGCTGCTTCGTGACGCAAGCGGTCGGGGACGACCACCATTGCGCCCAGCTGGCCCAAGAGGGCAGTATCTCCCTCGATTTCGACGTCTGGGGCGGCGGCGGGATCGACGACCACTGCGGCTAAAACCTCAATCGGCGAGCCGGAGAGGGTCAGGTCGGGGTCGCCTAGATCGCCGCGCGATGCCTCGATCCAGCTGTTGTGGGCGCGCAGGGAGAAGGTTTGGCCGGTGCTGCGCAGGCCGAGGCGGAACGAGGCCTCGGGGGGCGGGTGGAGCACGGTGCGGAGGGCATTGGGGAGGGAGGACGGGGCCAGGCCGACGATGTCTTCGGCCTTCTGCAGCTGCATCCCCCAGCGGCCGAGCTCGATCATCGGGCGCTCGAGGCCGCGGCCGAGCTCGGTCAGCTCGTAGACGGTGGCGGAAACGGGGGCGGCCAGCTCGCGGCGGCTGACGATGCCGTCGCGACCGAGGTCGCGCAGGCGCTTGGTGAGGACGTCGGTCGGGGCGCCGCCGACCGAGCGGGCCAGCTCGGAGAAACGCAGCGGACCGAGCGAGAGCTCGCGCACGATCAGCAGCGACCAGCGGCCGCCGATCGCGTCGAGCGCGCAGGCGAGGCTGCACTCCTGTCCGTACTCCCGGCGAGTCATCCCGCCCCATCGTAGCAATCGCTTTGCTTCTCAAAGCATGCACTTTGATTTCTGGTACAGTCGCCTCGCCTTGACCCGGATCGCCGACCTCACCTGGCAGCGCCCCAAGCTCGTCCTCGCCCTGGTCGCGGCCTTCGTCCTGATTGCCGCCACGGTCGGCCGCGACGTCGAGCAGCACCTGAAGGCGGCCGGGTTCACCGACAGCGCCTCGGAGAGCGAGCGGGCGGGCGGGCTACTGAGGGACGCGCTCGGGTACGACCCCAACCCGGGATTGGTCGTGGTCGTGCGCTCGCCCGACGGCGGCCGGCTCGACCTCACCGACCCCGCCTTCCGCCGCCAGGTCGGTCAGCTCAGCCGTGAGATCGCCGGGGTCGAATACATCGGCCGGGTCGTCAACCCGTTGCGCGACCGCGCCGCAGCGGCCACCCTCGTCGCCCGCGACGGGGAGTCGCTCGCCCTGGCCGTCAACCTCTCCACCGACGACATCCAGGACGCCGGCGGGGTCGCCGCCGAAGACGTCGCGCCGCTGCTCGCGGCCAGCCCGCTCGACACCGCGATGGGCGGTTACGCGGCCGGCTTCAACGAGACCAACGACCAGACCCGCAAGGACCTGACCAAGGCCGAGCTGATCGCCTTCCCGGTCCTCGCGCTCCTCTTGCTGTTCGTCTTCCGCGGGGTGGTCGCCGCTTCGATCCCGCTGCTGCTCGGGGTGATCTCGATCGTCGGCACGCTGCTGGTGCTGCGGGTGATGTCGAGCTTCGCCGACACCTCGCTGTTCGCGCTCAACATCGCCACCGGCCTCAGCCTCGGGCTCGCCGTCGACTACGCGCTGCTGATGGTCTCGCGATATCGCGAGGAGATCGGGCGCGGCGGAGCGACCCGGGAGGCGCACCGCCGCACCGTGCAGACGGCGGGCCGCACCGCCGTCTTCTCGGGACTAACCGTCGCCGCGGCGATGGCGGCGCTGATCGTGATGCCCCAGCGCTTCCTCTACTCGATGGCCGTGGCCGGCACCTCGGTGGCGCTGCTCTCGGCGCTGATCGCGGTCCTCGTCGTGCCCTCGCTGCTCGCCCTGCTCGGCACCCGCATCGACGCGCTCTCGATCCGCCGCGGTGCTGCCGTCTCCGATGCCTCCGACGGCTGGTACAGGCTGGCCCGCGGGGTGATGCGGCGGCCGGTCGCCGTCGCCTTGGCCAGCTCAGCCCTGCTGCTGGCCGCGGCGGCGCCGCTGCTGTGGACGACGCTGACCGGGCCCAGCGCCGAAGCGGTGCCGCCCGGGCAGCCCTCCTACGACGCCTACCGCTACCTCGACGCGCACTACCCGCGCGACGTCACCGAGGCCGTCACCGTGACCGTCGACGGCAGCGCCCCGCCGGCCCGGCTCGCCGCCTTCCAGCGCCGGGTCGAAGCGGTCGACGGCGTCGTCCGCGGCGCCCCGTTCGTCCCCGCCTCGGACCAGCTCGCCTACGCCAACTTCGCCCTCTCCGGCCCGGCACTCAGCGGCGACTCGCAGGACTCGGTCCACACGATCCGCGATCTCAGTCCGCCGGCCGGCACGACCACGCTCGTCTCCGGCAACACCGCCGGTTTCATCGACCAGAAGGAGAGCCTGATCGAGCACGCGCCGCTGGTCGTCGCGATCGTCGCCCTCACCACCATCGTCCTGCTCTTCCTGCTGACCGGCTCGGTGCTGCTGCCGCTGAAGACGCTGCTGATGAACACGCTCACGCTCGGAGCCACCCTCGGCATCCTCGTCCTCGCCTTCCAGGAGGGCTGGCTCGATGCCCCGCTCGACTACACCGGCCCGGCCGCGATCGAGGTGACCAGCGTCGTCTTCCTCTTCGCCATCCTCTTCGGGCTTGCCACCGACTACGCGGTGCTGGTGATGGCGAGGATCAAGGAGTACCACGACAACGGCGACAGCAACGAGGAGGCGGTCGCGATGGGGATCGGCCGCACCGGCCGCGTGATCACCGCCGCCGCCCTGGCGATCGCCGTCGTCTTCCTCGCCTTCGGCGTCAGCAGCGTCTTCTTCGTCAAGCAGATCGCAATCGGGATGGCCGTCGGCGTGATGATCGACGCCACCATCGTCCGCGCCCTCCTGGTCCCCGCCCTGATGCGCCTGCTCGGCTCCTGGAACTGGTGGGCCCCCGCCCCCCTACGCCGCCTCCAGGTCCGCTTCGGCTTCTCCGAGGCCTGACTTCTCCCAGCGCAAGGCCAACGGGCCGGCGCGCCGAGCGACGCGTCTCCGGCCCGTGCTCAACAGCGCTGCGCTGGCCCCGTGTGCGTTGCATCACATTACTCGCATATAAATTTATATCTGGGTAACTTAAGGGCATGGCGACGGAGCCACGGACCCGGCTGGCCCGCGAGGACCGGATGGAGCAGACGCTCGAGGCCGCGCACGACCTCTTTGCCGAGCGCGGTTACGCGGCGGTGAAGATGGACGAGATCGCCGCCTCGGTCGGCGTCACCAAGCCGCTCCTCTACAACTACTTCGGCAATAAGGAGCGCCTCTACATCGCCTGCATGGAACGCGCGGGCGACGCGCTGACCGCGACGGTCGCCGCAGCGGTCGGCAGCAGCGCCAGCCCGGGCGAGGCACTCGGCGCTGGCGTCCGCGCCTTCTTCGCCTTCCTCGACAGCGATCGCGACGCCTGGGCCGTGCTTTTCGACGAGACCCTCCCCCGCGGCGGCGAGGTCGCCGATCGCGTCGCCGAGTACCGCGGCCACATCGTCGAGCTGGTCGCGGGCTCGATCATGGCCCAGCTCCCGCAGGAGCGGCGCGACGCCGCTCGGATCGAAACCGAGGCCCTCTCCGCCGCCCTGCTCGGCGCCGCCGAGGCGCTCGCGCGCTGGTGGCTGCGGACTGAGGAGATTGGCGCCGAAGACGCCGCCGAGTTGCTGATCGCGACGATCGAGCCCGGCCTGCGCGGCCGTTCGGCGCCCACGACTTCCAACACCCCCGAAAAAGGAACCACCAGCAAATGAACAGCCAGACCCGTCGGGTTGCCGTCGTCGGCGGCAACCGGATCCCCTTCGCGCGCTCCGACAGCGTCTACGCGCACGCCTCCAACCAGGACATGCTCACCGCCGCGCTCGACGGCCTCGTCGACCGCTTCGGCCTTGCCGGGGAGACGCTCGGCGAGGTCGCCGGCGGCGCCGTCCTCAAGCACTCCCACGACCGCGACCTCGCGCGCGAGAGCGTGCTGAGCACGCGGCTGGCGCCGGAGACGCCGGCCTACGACGTGCAGCAGGCCTGCGGCACCGGCCTCGAGACGACGGTCCTGGTCGCGAACAAGATCGCCCTCGGCCAGATCGACTCCGGCATCGCCTGCGGTGCCGACACCACCTCCGACGCCCCGATCGGGCTCAACGAACAGCTGCGCGAGACGCTGCTGGAGGCCAACCGGCAGCGCTCGACGGTCGGCAAGCTGCGTGCCCTCACCGGCGTCCGGCCCGGCCACATCGTGCCCTCGATCCCCCGTAACGAGGAGCCGCGCACCGGGCTCTCGATGGGCGAGCACTGCGCGATCATGGCCACCGAATGGGAGATCGGCCGCGAGGAGCAGGACGAGCTGGCCCTGGCCAGCCACCAGAACCTCGCCGCCGCCTATGAGCGCGGCTTCCTCGACGACCTGATCACCCCCTACCTCGGCCTGGAACGCGACCAGAACCTGCGCCCCGACTCGAGCCTGGAGAAGCTCGGCAAGCTGAAGCCGGTCTTCGGCGGCCCCGAGGGGACGATGACCGCGGCCAACTCGACGCCGCTTTCGGACGGCGCCTCGGCCGTGCTGCTCGCCTCCGAGGAATGGGCCAAAGAGCGCGACCTGCCCGTCCTCGCCTACATCGGCGAGGCCCAGACCGCCGCCGTCGACCACGTCCACAAGCGGGAAGGGCTGCTGATGGCCCCCGCCTACGCGATGCCGAAGATGCTCGACCGCGCCGGAATCGCCCTGCAGGACTTCGACTACTACGAGGTCCACGAGGCCTTCGCCGCCCAGGTGCTCTGCACCCTGAAGGCCTGGGAGGACGCGGAGTTCTGCAAGGAGAAGCTCGGCCGCGACGCGCCGCTCGGCTCGATCGACTGCGGGAAGCTCAACGTCAACGGCGGCTCGTTGGCGGCGGCGCACCCGTTCGCCGCGACCGGCGGCCGCATTGTCGCCGGCCTCGCCAAGCAGCTGCACGAAGACGGCAAGGGCCGCGGCGTGATCAGCATCTGCGCCGCCGGCGGCCAGGGCGTCGTCGCAATCCTCGAAGCCCCGGGAGGCGCCAAATGAGCGACCGTTACTCGCAGATCGTCAACGCGCCCGTCGTCTCGACGGTCGCCAAGCAGCTGGGGCTGCCGCAGCCGGTCAGCCTCGACCGCTACAAGCCAGGTGCCCCGGTCATCGCCGGGCCGGTGCTGAGCGGCGCCGCCCCCGGCGGCCGCCTCGACAGGGCGCTGCCCGCCTTCCTCGACTCGATCAAAGCCGAACGGGCGGGCAAGAAGGGCAAGGCCAAGGCGCTTCTCTTCGACGCCACCGGCATCGCCGACTCGACCGAGCTGGTCGAGCTGCAGCGCTTCTTCTACCCGGCGGTCGGACGCCTGCAGCGCAGCGGCCGGGTCGTCGTGATCGGCACGCCGCCGGCCAAGGCCGGCTCGGCTCGGGCCCACACGGCGCAGCGGGCGCTGGAGGGCTTCACCCGCTCGCTGGCCAAGGAGATCGGCGGCCGCGGCTCGACCGCGCAGCTGGTCTACGTCGACCCCGGCGCCGAGGACACCCTCGACTCGACCCTGCGCTTCCTGCTCTCGCCGCGCTCGGCCTACGTCTCCGGCCAGGTGGTGCGGGTCGGCGCCGGCGTCGCACCGGCGCCGGCGATCGACTGGGAGCGGCCGCTCGACGGCAAGGTGGCCCTGGTCACCGGCGCCTCGCGCGGGATCGGCGCCGCGATCGCCGACACCCTCGCCCGCGACGGCGCCAAGGTCGTCGGCCTCGACGTCCCGCAGGCCGCCGACGACCTGCGCGCCGTGACCGGCGCCATCGACGGCGAGGCGATCGGCCTCGACATCACCGCCGCCGATGCGCCCGAGCGAATCGCCGAGCGCCTTAGCGACGGCGTCGATGTCGTCGTCCACAATGCCGGCGTCACCAAAGACCGGACCATCGCCAAGATGCCGGAAGAGCGCTGGACGCAGCTGATGGAGATCAACCTCTCCAGCGAGGAGCGGATCAACGAGGCCCTGCTCGACGGCAAGCTGCTGAACCCCAACGGCCGCATCGTCGGCGTCTCCTCGATGGCCGGGGTCGCCGGCAACAACGGCCAGACCAACTACGCGACCTCGAAGGCGGGCGTGATCGGGATGGTCGAATCGCTGGCGCCGGAGCTTGCCGCCCGCGAAGCGACGATCAACGCCGTCGCGCCCGGCTTCATCGAGACGAAGATGACGGCGGCGATGCCGATCGGCCCGCGCGAAGCCGGCCGCCGGCTCAGCAGCCTCTCGCAGGGCGGCCTACCGATCGACGTCGCCGAGACGATCGCCTGGTTCGCCAGCCCCGCCTCGACCGGCGTCAACGGCAACGTCGTCCGCGTCTGCGGCCAGAGCCTGCTGGGGGCGTGAGGTGTCGACTCTCTCCCTCACCCACGCCCCCAGCGTCCTCCCTCTCTATGTGCGCGCGGCGGCGCCGCTGATTCCCGGTGCATCGCTGCTCCCATTCGTCCCGGGCGGTGGCGGCGAGATCCCGGAGATCGACCTGAGACTGGAGGGCGTCAACGCCGACTCTGCCGACGTCGCCGCCTACGCCAAGGTCTGCGGCTTCGCCCTCCGCGACCACCTCCCCCCCACCTACCCGCACGTGCTCGCCTTCCCGCTGCACATGGCGGTGATGGCCGACGGCAGCTTCCCCTTCGGCGCGATCGGCCTCGTCCACCTAGAGAACCGGATCGAGCAGTACCGCCCGATCGGGGTCGGCGAGGAGATGGCGGTCCGCGTCCACCCGACCAAGCTGCAGCCGCACCCGAAGGGACAGACCTTCTCGCTGCTGACCGAAGTCTCGGTCGCCGGCGAGCCCGCCTGGACGAGCGAGAGCTCGATGCTGCGCCGCGGCAAGCCCGCCGATGGGCCGAAAAGTCACCCTGAGGACGACAAATCGGCCCATCGACCGGGGGTTGGCGGGGACATCCCCGCCAGTGCCGAGTGGAGGCTCGGTAGCGATCTCGGGCGGCGCTATGCCTCTGTCTCCGGCGACCGCAACCCGATCCACATGCACTCGCTGACCGCGAAGCCGCTCGGTTTCCCGGGCGCGATCGCCCACGGGATGTGGACCAAGGCGCGCTGCCTGGCGGCGCTCGAGAGCCGCCTGCCGGACGCCTTCGGCGTCGATGTTCGCTTCCGCAAGCCGATCCTCTTGCCGGGGCGCGTCGAGTTCGCCAGCGCCGAGGAGGGCGGGGACGTCCTCTTCGCCGTGCGCGACGCCAAGCGTCAGACCCCTCATCTCGACGGCCGCGTGCGGCCGCTCGGGGACAAATCGAAAGCCAAGACCGGAAGGAAGAAGGCACAGTGACGACCACCGCAAACGACGGAAAGAACCCCAGCGTCGCCGAGCGCGGCATGGGCTTCGGCCTGCGGCAGCTGAACCGCCTCGCCGGCTCCGACCTGCTCGACCGGATCCGCATCCGCAAACAGGTCGAGCGCGCCCTCTTCCAGGGCACCAAGAACGGCTTCCGCTCGGCTACCGCCGCCGGCCGCAGCTTCAAAGCGGCACAGCAGCTGGGCAAACCGGCGCGCCAGAAGAAGAGCAAGTCGACCGGCCTGTTCGACCTCGCGCCCGACGACGAGCAGCAGATGTTCCAGGAAGCCGGCCGCGCCTTCGCCGAGGAGAAGGTCCGCCCGGCGGCGCTGAAGGCCGACGACGAGCGCGAAACGCCGAAGGAGCTGCTGGCCGAAACCACGGAGCTCGGGGTCAACATGCTCGGCGTCCCGGAGGAGCTCGGCGGTGTCATGCACGAGCAGTCCGCCGTGACCAGCGCTCTGATCGGCGAGGCACTCGCCCACGGCGACATGGGCATCGCCTACGCGGCGCTCGCCCCAGGCGCCGTCGCCACCGCGATCGGCCTCTGGGGCAGCGCCGAGCAGGAGGCGACCTACCTGCCGGCCTTCACCGGCGAGGACGTGCCGGCGGCGGCGTTGGCGATCCTCGAGCCACGGCCGCTGTTCGACCCGCTGCAGCTGGAAACGACGGCGAAGAAGAAGGGTGAGGAGTGGGTCCTCAGCGGGGCCAAGTCACTGGTTGCTCGCGCCACGGAGTGCGAGCTGTTCGTGATCGCGGCCGAGACCGAGGGCATCGGCCCGGCACTCTTCATCGTCGAGTCCGGCGCCAAAGGCCTCTCGGTCGAAGACGAACCGGCGATGGGGCTGCGCCCCGCCGCCACGGGCCGGCTGCTGATCGACAAAGTCAAACTACCGGCGAGCGCCCTGCTCGGCGAGGGCGACGCGAAAGCCAAGGACTACACCGCCTGCGTCAACCGTTCGCGGATCGCTTGGTGTGGACTCGCGACCGGCGCCGCCCAGGCCGTTCTCGACTACGTCATTCCCTACGTCAACGACCGTCTGGCCTTCGGCGAACCGATCTCCAACCGCCAGGGCGTCGCC
>DASTNW010000021.1:0-4738 GCA_035762685.1 Solirubrobacterales bacterium
GAGGGGTCGGCGGAGCAACAGCGGGGAGGCTCCGGCGACCCCTCTCTCGACTCCCTCCGCGCTCGCCTGCTCCGGACTGCTTCCGGGCGAGCTCGATGAGGTTGCAGCCGCGTTCGCAGCTGCAGGCCTGGATGAGGTCGAGCGTCGCCGCGACGGGGACTGGGCCGCCCTGCTGCTCCGTCACGGCTGACAGATAGGGTTTCGCCGATGCCCGTCGCGACGATCGTCGATCCCGGCTACAAGATCGGCCTTTTCCTGCACATCCTCGCGGTCGTGCTGGCTTTCGGGCCGACCTTCGGCTACGCGTTCTTCACCTCGATGGCGCCGCAGTACCCGCGGGCGACGCCGGCGATCCTCGCCAGCATCCAGAAGATCGATCGCTACCTCGTCACCCCGGGGATGGTCGTGCTGCTGCTGGCTGGGCTCTACCTGCTCTCGGACGGCCCCTGGGAGATGAGCGACGCGTTCATCAGCATCGGCTTCCTCGCGATCATCGTGCTCTTCGGCCTTCAGCACGCGTTCTTCCGGCCCCAGACGCAAAAGGCGAAAGAGCTCGCCGAGCGCGATCTCAAGGCCGGGGACACGCTCAGCGACGAGTTCGGGGCGGTTTCGGAAAGGCTCGGCAAAGTCGGTGGGCTGGCCGGCCTGATCGTGGTCGTCACGGTCTTCTTCATGACGTACAAACCCTTCCTCTAGCGCTGCCCCCGACGGCCCCCTCCGCCGACGCAGCCCCGTTGGACGCCACCCTGCCGGTGGCGATGTTCGACTCCGGCGTCGGCGGGCTCACGGTGCTGCACGAGTGCCTGGTCTCGCTGCCGGAGGAGGACTTCCTCTACCTCGGCGATACGGCGATGTTCCCCTACGGGAGTCGCGATCCGGACCATCTGCGGGAACGGATCGCGCGGATCTCCGAGCTGCTGCTCGACCGCGGCGCCAAGTTGCTGGTGATCGCCTGCAACACCGCCACCTCGATCGGCGTCGACGTCGTCCGCGAGGTCGGCTCCCGGCGCGGGGTGGAGGTCGTCCCGGTGGTCGAGCCCCAGGCCGAGATCGCCGCCGCGATCACCGACAGCGGCCGGGTCGGGGTGCTGGCGACGCCGAACACGGTCGCCAGCGGCGCCTACCGCCGCGCCCTCGAAGCCGAGGGCAGGGCGCTGGAGGTGACCGAGGTCGCGGCCCCGGACCTGGCGCCGTTCATCCAGGACGGCCTCGCCTTCGACGAGGACACGATGGCGATGGCGCGGCGCTACTGCGCGCCGCTGCAACGGGCCGAGGTCGACACGCTGGTCCTCGGCTGCACCCACTATCCGCTGGTGGCGCCGATGCTGCAGCGGATCCTCGGCCGCGACGTCCGCCTGGTCAGCGGCGGCCACGCCGTCGCCGCCGCGGTCCAGCGCACCATGGAGCGGGACGGGATCGCCCGTGCCCGCGACGGCGAGGGCGACTATCGCTTCCTCTGTACCGGCGATGCCGATGCCTTCCGCGACCTCGGCACGCGCTTCCTGCAGATGCCGCTGGCCACGGTCGAGCGGATCGAGGTCGAGGCGGCGTAGCTTCGGTTTCAATCGCAAGCCAGAGTTGGCACGTTCTGCGCACCACGCGCGCGCGAGTGACGCCCGAGGCTGTTACTTAGTATTTCTTGACTAATAATCGCCGCCGTGATAAGCCGGGCTCACGAAAAACGACTCGGGCGGGGGTTGGAGGAAAGGGATGAAGACGAGATGGGCCATCGGCTCGCTCGTGGTGGTGGCGATGACGGCTGCCGTGGGAGTCCCCACGGCGTCGGCGACGACGCTCTGCGAAGCACAAAAAGAAACGCTCTGTCCGGCGGGAGAACGCTACAACGTGCCCCAGAAAATCCAGGGCTCGGCGCCTGCCGGTGTCCCCCTGGAACTGATTTTCGGAGAAGTGACGGTCAAATGCGACGAATCGAAATTCGCGGCTGAAACCAAACTCAATGAAGGGGTGGGGAAACGGCTCAAAGTCGAAATCGGAGTCTGGTCGGCCCAACACAAAGGGGGGGAATGCGAAACCCAAGCCGGGGGCAAATGCTCGACGACCAAATGGACCGGCCTCCCCTACGCCGAAGCTGGGTTCTACGCCACGATCAACGGCCTCGGGACGCTGAAAGTCGAAAAAGGCGCGACGATCGAAGTGGTCTGCGGCATGGTCAAATGCATCTATTCGCCCAAAGCGTCGCTCGAACTCGCGTTCATCGGCGGCCTGGCGGGAGAAGCGGTGCTGCGGGCGAGTGGGCTGACGCTGGAAAAACAGGCGGGATCGAACATCTTCTGTGCGATGACGGCGAAATTGGAAGCGGAATACGCGATCTCGGAACCGGCAAAAGCACTGTGGGTGTCGAAAGAACCCTGACCTCGCCCGCGGATTCACCTGGCCGACTACTCTTGGCGGCATGAGTGTTCTCGAGCAGGTGCAGGACGACGTAAGGACGGCGATGAAGGCGCGCGACCGCGAGCGGGCAGCGGCGCTGCGCCTGATCGTCGACGTCCTGCAGCAGGACGCGAAGTTGGGCAAGGGCGACGAGGTCGCGGTGCTGCAGCGCGAGCGCAAGAAGCGAGTCGAGGCGGCCGAGGCCTACGAGGGGGCCGGGCGGACCGAGCAGGCGACGGCGGAGCGTTTCGAGGCGGGGCTGATCGAGGGCTACCTGCCGCAGCAGCTCTCCGACCAGGAGCTGGCCGAGCTGGTCGACGCCGCGGTGGCCGAGACCGGCGCCAGCGAGCAGAAGCAGATGGGCCAGGTGATGTCGGCGCTGATGCCGAAGCTGGACGGCCGGGCCGACGGCAAGCGGGTCAGCGCGGCGGTGCGGGCGAAGCTGGGTGCCTGAGACTTGGCCCGTCGGCAGCTGACCCTCGACAACACCGTCGCCGCCGAGCTGGCCGGCTCGGAGGACGCCGTCCTGCGGGCGCTGCGAGGCCGGCTCGAGTGCGACCTGCACCTGCGCGGCAACGTCCTCACCCTCGACGGCGACTCGGGCGACGTCCAGGCCGCGGCGACGATCGTCGACGAGCTGGTCGAGCTGATCGAGCAGGGGCACGACGTCGCCCCTGGCACGATCGAGGCGGTGACCGGCGCCCTCGACGCCGACGAGAGCCCGGCCGAGATCCTCGACGACGTCGTCTGGCGCCACCGCAACACCAAAGTGGCGCCGAAGACGCTGAACCAGAAGCGCTACGTCGACTCGATCCGCCGCCACACGATCACCTTCGGGATCGGCCCGGCCGGCACCGGCAAGACCTTCCTCGCGGTGGCGATGGCCGCCGCGGCGCTGACCGAACGCAAGGTGCAGCGGATCATCCTCACCCGGCCCGCGGTAGAGGCAGGTGAGCGGCTCGGCTTCCTGCCGGGCGACATCCAGGCCAAGGTCGACCCATACCTGCGGCCGCTCTTCGACGCCCTCTACGACATGATCGACCCCGACCGCGTCAACGGCTACTTCGAGCGCGACGTGATCGAGGTGGCGCCGCTGGCCTTCATGCGTGGAAGGACCCTCAACGACTCCTTCGTCATCCTCGACGAGGCCCAGAACACCAGCCCCGAGCAGATGAAGATGTTCTTGACCAGGCTCGGTTTCAACTCGCGCATGGTCGTCACCGGCGACATCACCCAGATCGACCTGCCGAGCGACCAGCGCTCGGGCCTGATCGCCGTCCGCGACGTCCTCGACCAGGTCCAGGACATCTCCTTCGTCGAGTTCGGCGGCGAGGACGTTGTCCGCCACAAGCTGGTGCAGCGCATCGTCGCCGCCTACGACGCGCACGGCAGCCGCGAGGGCGCGGCGCGCAGCGAACACGGCCCGACGCCGCGCTCTTGAGCCCGGACCTCGCCGACGTACCGCTCGAGCTGCGCGGGGCCGTTACGGCTGCGCTCGCGGCGGCCGGCGTCGCCGACGGCCACCTGGCGCTCGAGCTGGTCGACGCCGAGCGCATCCGCGAGCTCAACCGCGAGCACCGCGGCAGGGACACTCCCACCGACGTCCTCTCCTTCCCGATCGACGGCGCCGGGCCGACCGCCGGGCCGCGGGAGCTGGGTGACGTTGCGATCTGCCCCGAGCACTGCTCCGACCTGACCGAGGCCGCCGTTCACGGCGTCCTCCACCTCTGCGGTCTCGACCACGAGAGCGACCAGGGCGAGATGCTCGCCCTGCAGGCAAGGGTGCTGGCCTCGTTGCGATGACCTGCTCCGGTTTCATCGGCCTGGCCGGGCGGCCCAACGTCGGCAAGTCGACGTTGGTCAACGCGATCGTCGGCGCCCACGTCGCGATCGTCTCGGTGCGGCCGCAGACGACGCGGCGGGCGATCCGCGGCGTCGCCACGGACCTGGAGGCGGGGCGGCAGCTCGTTCTCGTCGACCTGCCGGGCGTGCAGCGGCCCCGCGACGTGCTGACCGAGCGGATGCAGCACCGGGTCGAGCGCGAGCTCGCCGATTCCGACGTGGCCCTGGTCGTGATCAACGGCGAGGAGGGCGTCGGCCCCGGCGACCGCTTCATCGTTCGCGCCCTGCTCGAGGCCGGCGCCAGGCTCCCGGTCATCTGCGCCGTCAACAAGGCTGACCGGCTCGGGCCGAACGAGCTGGTCCCGGTCCTGGCCGCGGCCGCCGAGCTGGAGGGGGTGGACGAGGTCTTCCCGATCAGCGCCCGCACCGGGGAGGGCCTGAAGGCGCTGGTCGGGCGGCTGGGCGAGTTGATGCCGGAGGGCCCCTACATGTACCCACCGGAGGA
>DASTNW010000022.1:0-9245 GCA_035762685.1 Solirubrobacterales bacterium
TCATCGCCGAGAACAAGGCCGGCAACGAGAACTTCGACCGGATGCGCAAAGAGGGGGCGGGGCACCAGGTCGAGGAGGTCGGCAAAGACCTGCGGGACATGATGCCCTGGATCGATCAGGGGTTTAGGGACACGAAGTAGGTGTGGTGGGGGAGGGAGCGGGTGCCCCTCCCCGGATGCCGTTGCGCAGCTGGGGCCAGGTCGGGGGCGCCACCCGTAATTCCTGAGCCTCCGTGGAGGGGCACCCGCTCCCTCCGACGACAGCTTTCGGCAGGCCCCAGCCCTGCCGAGGACTGAACAGCCAAGTCACAACTCGCTGTTCGACCTGCTGCAGTTTTAGCCGTGAGCTTTCGCAGCTCGGGCGTCCAGAGTTGCGGACCCGCGGTGAGGGACGGGGCACCCCTCGGCGGAGACTCAAGAATTACGGCCTGAACCTACGGAGCTCGATCAGCTGCGCAACGGTCTCAGACGAGGGGTGCCCCGTCCCTCACCTCAGCGATGCGTCTCCCCCGGCGCCAGGTTCCCGTCACGCCCCACGTACCCGTCCTTGGCCCCGACCACGACATAGACCGCGTCCTCCATGTCGCTGAGGTTCTTCACCTTGCGAGGGGTCGGGGCGTCGACCCAGGCGATGCCGCCGGGGCTGAGGCGGTGGGTCGACCCGTCGCCGAAGGTGAACTCGACCTCGCCGCTGTGGATGAAGTAGAGCTCCTCCTGTTCGTCGTGGTAGTGGCTACCGGTCTCGTAGGCGGGCGGCAGCACGATCGCGTTGACCCCGAAGGCCCTGACCCCGAGCTCTTTGCGGATCTTGCGAAACCCTGGGCCTTCACCAAGGTCGGCCAGGTTCGAGACCGAGTAGCCGTCGCCTTTCGAGACGTTCGGCTTGGCGTCGCTCATCTCGCGCTCCTAGGCCGCCGGAGCCGCGGGGGGCTCCGGGGCAGTCGTCGTGGCCGGGGCGGCGGCGCTCTTGGCACGCTCGAGGCCGATCGGCGGGTAGTCGTCGGTCAGCAGCGCCAGGTAGCCGAAGACGCGGGCGTGGAAGCTGTTGACGAAGGTCAGCATGCTGTTGACCCCCTCCGGCAGGTAGCCGCGGAAGACGATCGTCAGCCAGGCGACGACGGCGGCCAACTGCTGGATGTAGGTGGTGCCGTAGGAGAGGACCAGCGCCACCGGCAAGACGAGGACGATGCGGAAGAAGGCCTTGAGGCGGCTCTGGCGCTCGGCCGCGGGCGCGAAGTTGACCCGGATCGGGTAGCTGGCGTCGTCGCTGAGGCTGAACGGTGGCCAGACGTCGGTCTGCAGGTAGATCCAGGCCGAGGTCCGGATCGAGAAGCGGACGACCCCGGAATTGAACTCGTACAGCCACCCTGGGTAACGGCCGAGGACCACCACCGCGACCCAGGCGAAGAGGTGGGTGAAGGCGAAGAGGATCAGCCAGAAGGTGGCGACGATGAACCACGGGATCGCCAGGATCAATCGGAAGAAGGTCGTCCAGCGATTCGGCGTCGGGTTGAAATCGGCTTCGTAGCTGATCGGGTACATGAATCCCCCTCGGATTGGACGGGACTGGGTGCCAGCGGGGCGAGCCTACCCCCGGTCCCGGCGCCAGTCCACCCGCGCCTGTCAATAACCTGTCGAGCCCGATGGCGCCCGCCTCCACCGACACAGTCCAGATCCCGGCCGAGCTGAAGCCGGCCGACGGCCGCTTCGGCTGCGGGCCGTCGAAGGTGCGCGCCGAGGCGCTGGCGGCTCTGGCCGAGCGCGCGGACCTGATGGGCACCTCGCACCGTCAGGCGCCGGTGCGTGAGCTGGTCGGGAGGGTGCGCGGCGGTCTCGCCGAGCTCTTCTCCCTGCCCGACGGCTATGAGGTCGCGCTCGGCAACGGCGGCACCACCGCCTTCTGGGATGCCGCCGCGGCCTGGCTGGTGCGCGAGCGCGCCCTCCACCTCACCTACGGCGAGTTCTCGCAGAAGTTCGCCAAGGCGACCGCAGGGGCGCCGTTCCTGGCCGACCCCGTCCTGCTCGAGGCCGAGCCGGGCGACGCGCCGGCCCCCGCCGCCGATCCCGCCGCCGACGTGATTGCCTGGGCCCACAACGAGACCTCGACCGGGGTGATGGTCCCGGTCGAGCGCCCGGCCGGTGCCGGCGACGCCCTGGTGCTGATCGACGCCACCTCGGGCGCCGGCGGCCTTCCCGTCGACGTCGCCGACGCCGACGCCTACTACTTCGCGCCGCAGAAGGGCTTCGCCTCCGACGGCGGCCTCTGGCTGGCGCTCCTGAGCCCGGCCGCGATCGCCCGCGTCGAGGAGCTGGACGGCGCCGCGGGCCGCTGGCAGCCCGGCTTCCTCTCGCTGGCGACGGCCCTGGAGAACTCGCGCAAGGAGCAGACCTACAACACGCCGGCCCTGGCGACGCTGCTGCTGCTCGCCGACCAGGTCGAGTGGATGCTCGCCAACGGCGGCCTCGAGTGGTGCGTGCAGCGGACCTCGGACTCCTCCGGGCGCCTCTACGACTGGGCCGAAGCGAGCGATGTCGCCACCCCCTTCGTCGCCGACCCGGCCAAGCGCTCGCTGGTCGTCGGCACGATCGACTTCGCCGATTCGGTCGACGCCGCCGCCCTGGCCGCCGCCCTGCGCGCCAACGGCATCGTCGACGTCGAGCCCTACCGCAAGCTCGGCCGCAACCAGCTACGGGTGGGGATGTTCCCCGCGGTCGAGCCTGACGACGTCGAGGCGCTGACCGCCTGCGTCGACTGGGTGATCGAGAACGTCGACGGGGTGGCCGAGTGAAAGTCCTGGTCAAGGAGAAGATCGCCGACACCGGCGTCGACCTGCTGCGGGCCAACTTCGAGGTCGAGCTTGGCCTCGAGATGTCCGACGAGGAGCTGCGGCAGCGGATCGGCGAGTACGACGCGATCCTGATCCGCTCGGCGACGAAGATGACGCCGGAGCTGATCGAGCTGGCCGAGAACCTGAAGGTGATCGGCCGCGCCGGCACCGGCGTCGACAACGTCGACATCCCGGCGGCGACGCGCCGCGGGATCATCGTCGCCAACGCCCCCGAGTCGAACTCGGTTGCCGCCGCCGAGCACACCCTGGCCCTCGCCCTGGCGCTGTTCCGCAACGTGCCGCAGGCGCACGGGTCGCTGGTCGACGGCCGCTGGGACCGGGCGAAGTTCAAGGGCGCCGAGCTCTACGGCAAGACGCTCGGCGTGATCGGCTTTGGCCGGATCGGCCAGCTCGTCGCCAAACGGGCCCAGAGCTTCGACATGGACGTCGTCGCCTTCGACAAGTTCGTCTCCGCCGAGCGCTTCCGCGAGCTCGGCGTCGAGGGGGCCGAGAGTGTCGAGGACGTCCTCGGACGCGCTGACCTCGTCACCCTGCACGTGCCAAAGACGCCGGAGACGATCGGCCTGATCGGCACCGAGACGATCGCCCAGATGAAGAACGGCGCCCGCCTCGTCAACTGCGCCCGCGGTGAGCTGGTCGACCTCGACGCCCTCTTGGCCGGTCTCGAGTCGGGCAAGCTGGCCGGCGCCGCGCTCGACGTCTTCCCCTCCGAGCCCTTCACCGAGCACCCGGTCTTCGCCCGCGAGGACGTCGTCGTCACCCCTCACCTCGGCGCCTCGACGGCGGAGGCGCAGGACCGCGCCGGCGTCGTCACCGCCGAGCAGGTGACCGCCGCCCTCAGCGGCGGCGTAGTCACCAACGCCGTCAACATCGCCGCCGTGCGGCCCGAGGCGATGGAAGCGCTGGCGCCCTTCGTGCCGCTCTGCGAAAAGCTCGGCCGCCTCGCCCAGGGCCTCGGCGACGGCTCGGTCGACCGGGTCAGCGCCGAGTTCCGCGGCCGCATCGCCTCCCACGACACCCGCCTGCTCGGGATCGCCGTCCTCGCCGGCATCCTCGCCGGCAACACCGAGGAGCCGGTCAACCTGGTCAACGCCCCGCAGATGGCCGAGGAGCGCGGGATCGAGCTGGTCGAGACCAACGACGCCAGCACCGAGGACTTCACCGAGCTGGTCACGGTCAGGGTCGGCTCCGGCGAGCAAGAGGTCGAGGTGGCTGGAACCAGCGTCGGGCCCCGCAACGAGCCATACCTGGTCTCGGTCTGGGGCGAGGGCTTCTACCTGCCCTTCGCCGAGCACATCGCCGTCTTCCGCTATGCCGACCAGCCGGGGATGATCGGCCGGGTCGGGACGATGTTCGGCGAGGAGGGGGTCAACATCGTCTCCGCCGCGGTCGGCGCCGAGCAGGACGGGCAGCGTGCCGTGATGGCCCTGACCACCGACGCTCCGGTGCGGGCCGAGACGATCGAGCGGATCCTCGAGCTGGAGGGATTTGCGGTCGGCCGTTCGGTCGACCTCTAAGGTCTCCTTATGCGGGCGGTGGTGCTAACGGGGACGGGAGGGCCTGAGGTGCTCCAGGTGCAGGAGCGGCCCGACCCTGCTGTTGGCCCCGGCCAGGTGCGGATCGCCGTCAAGGCCGCCGGCATCAACTTCGCCGACACCCTGGCTCGGGTCGGCCTCTACCCCGATGCGCCGAAGCCTCCCTGCGTGCTCGGCTACGAGGTGGCGGGCGAGATCGAGACGGTGGGGGAGGGGGTCGCCGATTTCAAGGTCGGGGACCGCGTCATCGCCGGCACTCGTTTCGGCGGCCAGGCCGAGCTGGTCAGCGTCGACGCCGCGCAGGCGCTGCCGCTCCCCGAGCACCTCAGCTTCGAGCAGGGCGCCGCTTTCCCGGTCAACTACGGCACCGCCTACGCGGCGCTGATCTTGATGGGCAGCCTGCGGCAGGGCGACCGCGTCCTCATCCACGCCGCCGGCGGCGGCGTCGGCATCTCGGCGGCCCAGATCGCCCGCAACGTCGGCGCCGAGGTCTTCGGCACCGCCTCTCCGGGCAAGCACGAGGCGATCCGCGCCCAGGGCGTGACCCACGCGATCGACTACCGCAACCAGGACTTCGAGGCCGAGGTGATGCGGATCACCAACGGGGAGGGCGTCGACCTGGTCATGGATGCCCTCGGCCCAACCAGCTTCCGCAAGGACTACCGGCTCCTGCGCTCGGGCGGGCGACTAGTGATGTACGGGCTTTCGGAGAACTCCGATGCCGGCGTGCGCAACATCCCGGCGACCCTGAAGAGTCTCGCGAAGATGCCCTGGGCGACGATGCCGTGGTGGAAGAGCCTGATGATGATGAACGAGAACAAAGGCGTGTTCGGGCTCAACATGCTCAGCTGGTGGGACCGCGAGGGCAACCTGGACCGCGTGACCGAGCCGCTGTTGGCGGATCTCGAAGCGGGGAAGCTGGAGCCGGTGGTTGCCGAGGCCTTCGAGTTCGAGCGGGCGGGCGACGCCCACCAGTTCATCGCCGAGCGCCGCAACGTCGGCAAGGTCGTGTTGTTCCCATAGATAGCCCGGGAGCAAGTTGAGGTCGGAGCGATTTTGCGATGAAGAGGGGGATCCTGATTGCGGTGATGGTGCTGGCGGTGGCTGCTCCGGCCACGGCCCAGCCGTCGCTGACCGTGTTGCTCGCCGGCGGCGTGGAAGAGAGCGCGATCGAGATCGCGCTCAGTCCCGACGGCCGCAGCTACGTGATCGACTCGCTGGCCCCGCTCGAAGTCGGTAGCAGCGTTTGCTCCCACCCCGAAGGGGAGCCGAATCGACTGGTCTGCGAAGCGATGCCGATCGCCGGCTTCGAAGTCAACGCCGGCGCCGGTGACGACACCGTCACCGTGGCCCGAGAGGTGCCGATCCCGGTCACCCTGCGCGGCGGCCCCGGCGAGGACTGGTTGGCCGGGGGCGGCGGCGGCGACAAGCTGGTGGGCGGCCCCGGCGACGACGTCCTCGTCGGCCGCGCCGGCGCCGACTCGCTCTTCGGCGGTCCTGGCGACGACCGCCTCGTCGGCTGCAGCGGCAACGACTTCCTGCACGGCGACAGCGGCACGGACGTCCTGCTGGGCGGGTCAGGCCAGAACGTGCTTGCGCAGTGATTGCAGCAGGTTGCCGCCGACGAAGAGCAGCACGACCACGAAGCCAACCAGCGAAAGGGCGGCGTCGAGCTTGAAGGCGGCCCGGATGCCGTCGACGAAGGGCGGGACCGCCGAGGAGAACACGGTCGTGGTCAGGCCGAGGCCGATCGAGCCGCCGGCGATCTGGAACATGTAGATGATGCCGCCGGCGAGGCTGGTCTGGGACTCGTCGACGGAAGTCACGCCGGCGGTCGTTGCGGTCGGGTAGAAGCTGCCGATCCCGATCCCGAGCACGACCATGCCCGGGACCAGCGAGCCATAGGTCGAGCCAGCGTCCACCTGCGAGAAGAGGAACGGCGCGATCGTGATGCAGGCCGCGCCGAAGGCCGCCAGCAGCTTCGCGCCGAGGCGGTCGTAGAGCGGTCCGGCGACGAAGGAGATGAGGGCGAAGACGCCGAGGAAGGGGAGGATCCCGACGCCTGCCTCCAGTGGTGAGTAGCCGAACTGCTTCTCCATCAACTGCGGCAGGTAGAGCAGCGAGGCGAAGAACGTCGCCGACATGAAGAGGATCGCCACGCAGGAGGCGGTGAAGCTGCGGTTGCGCATCACCTCGCGAGGCACCAGGGCGTGCTGTCCGGCGCGCCGCTCGACCGGCACGAAGGCAAGGAGCAGCGCCGCCGCGACGGCGAGCAGGGCGATCACTTTGGGGTCGCCCCAGCCCCAGTCGGCCACCTGGTCGAGGGCGATCAGCAGCGACACCAGCCCGACCGAGAGGACCGAGATCCCGGCGTAGTCGATCCGCCGGTCGGCCGCTTCCGGCTCCTCGACGTGGACCAGGAACCAGGTCACGAGCACGGCGAAGACCGCGATCGGGACGTTGAGGAAGAAGATCCAGCGCCAGCTGAGCACGTCGGTGAGGACGCCGCCGATCAGCGGCCCGATCGCGTTGCCGAGCCCGGCGGCGCCGAGGATGATGCCGCCGGCCAGGCCCGCCTTGTCTGCGGGCAGGATCGCGAAGGTCATGCCGAGGATCGCGGGCCACATCAGGGCGCCGCCGATCCCCATCAGCGTGCGGCAGGCGATCAGCCAGGCCTCCGATTGCGCGGCCCCGCCGAGGGCCGACATCGAGGCGAAGATCGCGGTGCCGAGGAAGAAGGCGTTGCGGCGGCCGAACATGTCGGCCAGGCGGCCGCCGGTGACGATCATCACGCCGAAGGTGAGCGCGTAGGCGTTGACGACCCACTGGATCGTGTTGATGTTGGTATCGAAGTCCTTCTCGATGGTGGGGAGGGCGACGTTGATCGCCGAGAAGTCGTTGGCGATCACGACCACGGCAATCCCCATGGCGAAGAGTGCGAGCCAGTTGGTGCGCTGGGGAGCCGAGGCCTCGATGCGCGGCAGCCTACGAAACGCGGTCGATGCCGCGCCGTTCTGCGCTACCCTGCACAGAGCGAATGACCCAGCAGTCACACAGCCTGGCGCTCCTCCTTCTCCTCCCCCCTCGGGGGGAATAGCGCTGAGCGGCGCGATAGCCGCGAGAGACAAGGTCATTCACAGCAAGAAGAGAAGGAGGAGGTCCGATGGGGCCCGCATCTGACGCCAACCGCGTCCACATATTCGACACCACCCTGAGGGACGGCGAGCAGTCGCCCGGTATCTCGCTCAACACCGCCGAGAAGGTCGAGATCGCCCAGCAGCTGGCACGGCTGGGGGTCGACGTGATCGAGGCCGGCTTCCCGATCACCTCGCCCGGCGACTTCGAGGCGGTGCGGGAGATCTCCCGCAGGGTCGAAGGGCCGACGATCTGCGGCCTGGCCCGCACCCACAAGGCCGACATCGACGCCGCCTGGGGGGCGATACAGGACGCACAGCGCCCTCGCATCCATACGTTCATCTCCACCTCCGACATCCACATCGAGCACCAGCTGCAGACCGATCGGGAGGACGTCAAGGGGCAGGCGAGGGCCGCCGTCGTTCTGGCCAAGTCCTATTGCCAGGACGTCGAGTTCTCGCCGATGGACGCGACCAGGGCCGACATCGAGTTCACCGCCGAAGTCTGCGCGATCGCCGTCGAGGAGGGCGCGACCGTCGTCAACATCCCCGACACCGTCGGCTACACGACGCCGGAGGAGTACGCGGACTACTTCCGCCGCCTCTATGAGCTGGTGCCGGCGCTGCGCGACGTCGAGACGTCGGTCCACTGCCACGACGACCTGGGGCTGGCCGTGGCCAACTCCTACGCCGGCGTCCTGGCCGGGGCACGGCAGGTCGAGTGCGCGGTGAACGGCATCGGCGAGCGCGCCGGCAACTGCTCGCTGGAGGAGATCGCGATGCTGGTCCGCACCCGCGAAGACGTCCACGGGCTGACGACCGGGATCAACACCCGCGAGATCGCCCGCACCAGCCGCATGGTCTCGCGCCTGAGCGGGTACGCGATCCAGCCCAACAAGGCGATCGTCGGCCGCAACGCCTTCGCCCACGAGTCCGGGATCCACCAGGACGGGGTGCTGAAGGAGCGCAGCACCTACGAGATCATGGACGCGACCGAAGTCGGCCTGGAGTCGAACTCGATCGTGCTGGGCAAGCACTCCGGTCGCCACGCTCTGAAAGACGCCCTGGAGCAGCTGGGCTTCCAGGTCGAGGGCAACGCCCTGAACGCGGCCTTCAAGGCCTTCAAGGAGGTCGCCGACCGCAAGAAGCAGGTGACCGCGCTCGACCTGGAGGCGATCGTCTCCGACGAGATGCGCGAGCGCTCCGACGCCCACGAGCTGGCCTGGTTCGAGGTCGAGGCGGGCTCGCGGCGCGAGCCGGTGGCCCGGGTGGCGGTGACGCTGCCCTCCGGCGAGGAGGCGGTCGGCGAGTCCAGCGGCGACGGTCCCGTCGACGCGATCTTCCGGGCGATCCAGTCGGCCACGGAGACCGAGTGCGAGCTGCGCCAGTACACGGTGGAGGCGGTGACCGGGGGGGAGGACGCCCTCGGCGAGGTGACGGTGATGCTGCGCACCGCCGGCCGCCTGGCGACCGGCCAGGGCGTCGCCACCGACATCATCGAGGCCTCGGCCCGCGCCTACCTGCGAGCCCTGTCCAACTCCCTGGAAGGCGCCGCCACCCGCGAGGCCGAGGCAGCCACCGCCGAAGCCGCCATAGAAAGAACCCCAGGCCCGTAGGGGGTGGGGGAGAGTCTTCCGCGAGTCCGCACTTAGGCACCGTATGGGTGCTCAAGTACGGACTCGCGGAATCGATGCCGGAGTTGCGGACCTGGCCGAGAGTCAGCACGGA
>DASTNW010000023.1:0-8577 GCA_035762685.1 Solirubrobacterales bacterium
GGTGGTGCTCCAGGCGGCTTGTACTTTTTTGCCGCAGCGGCTCACGGACGGCTGACCCCACCTCTCAAAAAAGTTGAGCCGGGAGCACCACCCGATCGCCCCCCGCACCAAAGACAAGAGGCCCCGGTCTCCCGGGGCCTCTTGGCAAGCCCAAACCTCCATCGGCGGGCCGAAATCCCCACCTATATCGTGGGAAACCGGCCCATCGGCGGGGGGTGGTTACATCATGCCGCCCATGTCTGGCATGCCGCCGCCGGGCATGCCGCCGGCGCCCGCTTCCTCGGGCGGCTCGGCGATGATCGCCTCCGTCACGAGGATGTTCTTGGCGATCGAGGCCGCGTTCTGCAGCGCCGAGCGGGTGACCATGGTCGGGTCGATGACGCCGGCCTTGATCAGGTCGCCGTACTCGCCGGTCGCGGCGTTGAGGCCTTCGCCGGCCTTCAGGTCGCGGACCTTGTTGACGACGACCGAGCCCTCCTCACCGGAGTTCTCGGCGATCTGACGGACCGGCTCCTCGAGCGAGCGGTGGATGATCCGGGCGCCGGTCACTTCGTCGGCGTCATCGGCGATCTTGTCCGGGTCCAGACCTGCCTGCGCGTTGAGCAGGGCCACACCGCCACCCGGCACGACGCCCTCCTCGAGCGCGGCGCGGGTCGCCTGCAGCGCGTCCTCGACGCGGTGCTTTTTCTCCTTCATCTCGGTCTCGGTGGCGGCGCCGACCTTGACCACGGCGACACCGCCGGCCAGCTTGGCGAGCCGCTCCTGGAGCTTCTCCCGATCGAAGTCGGAGTCGGTGTTCTCGATCTCCTGTTTGATCTGCTTGATCCGGCCTTTGATGTCATCGCCGCCGCCGGCGCCGTCGATGATCGTGGTCGTGTCCTTGGAGACGACCACGCGGCGCGCCTTGCCGAGCTGGGTGAGCTGGGTGTTCTCGAGTTTGAGGCCCATCTCCTCGGTGATCACCTCGCCGCCGGAGAGGATCGCGATGTCCTCGAGCATGCGCTTGCGACGGTCGCCGAAGCCGGGGGCTTTGACGGCGACGCCGGTGAAGGTGCCCCGCAGCTTGTTCACGACCAGGGTCGCCAGGCACTCGCCCTCGACGTCCTCGGCCACGATCAGCAGCGGCTTGCCACCCTGCATCACCTGCTCGAGCACCGGCAGGATGTCCCGCACGGAGCCGATTTTCTGGTTGGCGATGAGGATGTACGGCTCCTCCAGCACCGCCTCCATGCGGTCCTGGTCGGTGACCATGTACGGGGAGATGT
This sequence comes from Solirubrobacterales bacterium, assembly GCA_035762685.1. Classification (GTDB taxonomy): domain Bacteria; phylum Actinomycetota; class Thermoleophilia; order Solirubrobacterales; family 70-9; genus VAYN01. The sequence continues at coordinate 1,266 of DASTNW010000023.1, forward strand.
AGCCCTTGTCGAACTGCATTCCCTCGGTGAACTCCAGCTCCATGCCGAAGGTCTGGCCCTCCTCGACGTTGACGACGCCGTCCTTGCCGACTTTCTCGATCGCGTCGGCGATCACGTTGCCGATCTCGTCGTCGGCGGCGGAGATGGCGGCCACGCGGGCGATCTGGTCCTTGCCCGCTACCTCTTTCGACTGCTTCTCGCGCAGGTTCTCGACGACCTCGTCGACCGCCTTCTCGATCCCCCGGCGCAGGGCCAGCGGGTTGGCGCCGGCGGCGACGTTCTTGAGGCCCTGGCGGACGATGATCTGGGCCAGCAGGGTCGCCGTCGTGGTGCCATCGCCTGCCACGTCGTTGGTTGCCGTGGCAACCTCGCGGACGAGCTGGGCGCCCTGGTTCTCGAAGACGTCCTCGACCTCGACCTCGCGGGCGATGGTGACTCCGTCGTTGGTGATCGTCGGCGCGCCGAACTTTTTGTCGAGCACGACGTAACGGCCTTTGGGGCCGAGGGTGACCTTGACGGCATTGGCGACGGCATCGACGCCGGCCTGCAGTGCCCCCCTGGCCTCCTCTGCGTACTTCAGCTCCTTATGAGCCATCTGGATTCAGTCCTCCTTGGTTCTAAGTCCTGTGGGTGGCTAGCTGAGCTTCGCGAGCACGTCCGACTCACGCAGCACCAGCAGGTCGTCGCCCTCGACGGTTACCTCGGTCCCTCCGTATTTGGAGTAGAGGACCTCGTCGCCAGCGGCGACGTCGAGCGGGCGGCGAGTGCCGTCCTCGTTGATCGCGCCGTCGCCGACGGCGACGACCTTGCCCTTCTGCGGCTTCTCTTTGGCCGTGTCCGGGAGGACGATGCCGCTCGCGGTCGTCTCCTCCTCCTCAATCGGCTTGACGATCAGCCGGTCCCCGAGGGGCTTCAGCTTCATCCGTGAACCTCCGTTATCGGTGCGTGTTTACTGGAAAAGTTGGGAATCGCCGCTGTGGAGCCATTTCGGCGCCCTGCGGATCATTGGCACTCTCAAGGGCTGAGTGCCAAGAAGGGAAAGATAGCGCGCTCAGTCGCTCGCCAGCAACCTGCAGCCGAGCAGGCGGGCGATTCCCTCGCCCCCGCGGGACATCACCCAGTCGTGGTTCCACTCGAAAGCCGGCCGCAGCAGCGGCGCCATCAGGTTCATCCAGGGCTTGGTGGTCTTCACGTTCCACTCGTAGAGGACGGCGGTGACGCCGCCCTGCTCGTAGAGGCGCCAGCGGCCGACCCCCTCCAGCTCGCCGACCGCGTGGCCTTCGAGCAGGTGGGGGTGCTCGACCCTGGTCGTCGTCACCTCGAACTCGACCCGGTACGGCAGCAGGCTCTTCCAGACCATCCGCGCCACGGTGCCGATGTCGCCGTTCTCGCCCGATCTCAGTTCCTCGGCCTCCTCCACGCCGCGCCACCACTGCGGCCAACGCTCCTGGTCGTGGATCGCTTCCCAGACCGGCTGGCGCGGGGAGTCGAGCAACCAGGTCGTCAGGAACGCGTACTCGGCCATCGGCGTCTCAGTTGCGGTGCGGGGTCTCCCCGTTGCCCAGATGGGCCCGCGGCGGCTCGACGATCTGCGAGAAGCGGATCACCGTGACCGCGTCGTCCTCGGAGATCGGCCGGCTGTAGATCTGTTCGAGGAACTTCTGCTCCTCCTCGAGGCGGCGGAACTCCGGGTTGTCGTGCTCGATGTCACGGCGCGAGAGGTCGCCAAGGCGCTTCACTTCGACGTCGTCGATGACCGCGGTGAAGATCTTCTCGCGTGGGCTGTGGCGGAAGCCGACCGTGACCCAGACGACCTGGCCGCGCTCGTACTTGCCGCTCTTGTCGCCGAGCCTGATCGTGGCCGACTTGCGGCCCCGCTTCAGCTGGTCGACGAAGACGGCCGAGTAGAAGTTCAGTACGTAGGTGCCACCCCTCATTTGCGCAGCGAGCGTATAGGACGCCGTCGTCCCAGGGACCGGTCCGAGCTGGGACGCCTGAACGATTTTTTGCCCTGGACATCTGTCCGGCAGTGGATTTCAGTTTTGCGGCCGGGGGACCGATTGAGGTACTCGTGGCTCTGCCAAGGACGTCCATTCGGCCCCTGATCGTGGCGCTGGCCTGCGCCTGCGGCCTGCTGCTCGCGCCGCTCGCCGGCAGCGCCGCGGCGATGACCTGCGGCGGCAAGAAGGTGACGATCATGGGCACCGCCGGCAACGACAGGATCGTCGGCAAAGGCGCCAGCGACGTGATCTACGGCGGCGGCGGGGACGACCGCATCGACGGCGGCCGCAACGGCAACGACACGATCTGCGGCGGGCCCGGCGACGACCGGATCCAGGGCGGCCGCGGCTTCGACGGCCTCTACGGCGAGGAGGGCGACGACGACCTCTTCGGCGAGACCGGGTCGGACATGCTCGACGGCGGCAGCGGCGACGACAAGCTCTCCGGCTTCAAGGGCGCCGACAAGCTCTACGGCAACGGCGGCGCCGACATGCTCAACGGGGCCAAGGGCCCGGACACGCTCGACGGCGGCGCCGACGACGACTTCGTCGACGGCCAGCAGGGCAGCGACGAGATCGCGGGCTCCGGCGGCGAGGACAAGCTGCTCGGCGACAAGGGCAACGACCACATCGACGGGGGCGCCGGCGACGACCTGATCGAAGGCGGCGCCGGCGACGACGGCCAGCTCGACGGGGGCGGCGGCAGCGACGCGATCTTCGGCGGCGCCGGCACCGACAACGCCGACGGCGGCGACGGCGACGGCGACGTCGTCCGGGGCGATGCCGGCACCGACACGCTCGGTGGGGGCGGCGGCGGCCAGGACATCGTTTCCTACGCCAGCGCCACCCGCAGCGGCGTCATCGTCAGCCTCGAGAGCAGCCGGGCGAAAGGCGACGGCCACGACGCGCTGAGCGGCTTCGAGGACGTGGTCGGCTCGCCCCAGGGCGACACGATCGTCGGCGACGGCAACCCGAACCGGCTCGACGGCGGCGTCGGCGACGACACCCTCGACAGCGGCGGTGGCGGCGGCGAAGCCTTCGGCGGGCCCGGTAGCGACAGTTGCGACGGCTTTGCGGTCGAGAGCTCCTGCGGCCCCGAAATCGGGCCGCCGCCGGGGACCGCCTCGGTGATCCTCAACCAGGGGCTCGACGAATCGAGCCTGATCGTCCAGGGCGGCCCCAGCGCCGACGAACTCCGGGTCGCCAGCGGTGCCGGCGGCTGGACGGTCTTCTCGGGCGCCCCGGTCTTCGCCGGCGACGGCTGCGCCGTCTCCGTCAGCGATGCCAGGGTCGTCACCTGCCCCGGCGACCCCGACCTGGCGCTGATCGTGATCACCGGCAACGACGGCGGCGACACCCTCGTCGCCGACCCCAGTATCCCCGCCAACGCGAAGGTGCGGATCAACGGCAACGCCGGCGGCGACACCATCGTCGGCGGGCCCGAGAACGACGTGCTGGAAGCGGGCGAGAACTACAACGGGCCCGACAACGGCAACGACACGCTGATCGGCAACGGCGGCAACGACGTCCTCTACTCCGACCCCGGCGGCGACAACCTCAACGCCGGCCCCGGCGAGGACCTGCTCGTCTCCTCGGTCCCGACCTGCCAGGGCCACACCTACGACGGCGGCTCGGGCGACGACACCGTCTCCTACGCCCGCTCCAACGACAACCTGCGGATCGAGCTCGGCGGCACCGGTGGGCCCCCCGGCTGTGGCAACCCCGACCACGTCCTGCCCAACAACGAGAGCCTCGAGGGCTCCGACGGGCCCGATGTCCTCGTCGGCGACAACGGCGACAACAGCATGATGGGACACCTCGGCGCCGACGTCTTCCTCGGCATGGGCGGCGACGACTTCATCGACGCGATCGACGGCCAGCACGACAAGCAGATCGTCTGCGGCGGTGGCGACGACGAAGTCGTCAAGGACCGCGTCGACCCCAGCGCCGGCTGCTAGCGGCCGACGGGCCGATTTCCCACCACCTGCGTGGGTTTTCGGCCCATCGGCGGGTGTTAGAAGCCCTCCTCGCCGACCAGGGGGACGAAGCGGCAGGGGGCGATCGGCTCGCTCTCGACCCGGTCGCCGTGGCGGCGGAGGACGGTCAACAGGTCCGTCTCGTCGTCGGTCGTGATCGGGACGACGAGGCGGCCGCCCTCGGTCAGCTGGGCGATCAGGGCCGGCGGCGGAGCGGGGGCGGCGGCGTGGACGGCGACCGCCTCGAACGGGGCCCGCTCCGCGACTCCGCAGCTGCCGTCGCCGACGACCAGCTCGACGTTGGTGATCGCCAGCGAGGCGAGCGCTTCGCGGGCGCCGAGAGCGAGCGCCGGGTGGCGCTCGACGCTGACCACCTGCGCCGCCAGCAGCGAGAGCACGCAGGCCGAGTAACCGGAGCCGGTCCCGATCTCGAGCACCCGCTCGGTACCGCGCAGCTCCATCGCCTGGCAGATCGCCGCGACTATCCAGGGCTGGGAGATCGTCTGGCGCTCGGCGATCGGCAGGGCGGAGTCCGCGTAGGCGCGGTGCCGCAATTTCGGCGGCACGAAGGCCTCTCGCGGCGCCTCCGCCATCGCCGCCAACACCCGCTCGTCGCCGATGCCACGCCGCCGCAACTGCCGCTCCACCATCCGCGCCCGGAGGGTGGCAAAGTCGGTCACGGCCCTGATGAGGTCCAGGCGCCGCCAGACAAGGACGCAGGTCGCCCGAATAGCAGCGCTATTTGGGCGACCGAGGACGCCGTATGGCGGCGATCTGGGGCCATCAGTAGATGTAGTTCTGCAGCTTGGGCGGGTCGCAGACAGTGACGCGGCCGCGGCCGGAGCGGACGACGCCGGCGCGCTCGAGCTCGGCGAGGAAGCGGCTGACGCTCTCACGCGAGGTGCCGGCGAGTTGGGCCAGGTCGGCCTGGTTCATCCTGATCGTCACCTCGCCCGCCTCGTTGCTGGTCGTTTCGGCAACCAGCTGGGAGAGGACGCCGGCGACGCGGCTCGGCACCGTCTGGAACGACTGGCGGGAGATCCGCTCGTTGGCTTCGCGCAGGCGCCGCACCAGCGCCGCCACCAGCTTGACCGAGATCTCGGGGTGGCGGGAGAGCAGGTTCCTGACGTCGGTGGCCGGCAGCGCCAGGAGCTCGCCGTCGCTGAGGGCTTCGGCGCTGGCCGAGCGGGTGTCGCCGTCGAGCATCGCCAGCTCGCCGAAGACCTCGCCGGGCCCGAGCGTGGCGAGGGTGATGGCGCGGCCGTCGGAATGCTCGCGGGTGACGCGGAAGCTGCCCTCGCGGACGATGTAGCAGGCGTCGGAGCGGTCGCCCTCGTGGAAGACGCGGGTGCCGGCCGGGAACGAGCGGGGCACGGCGACGCGCGAGAACCGCTCCAGCTCCTCCGCTTCGAGATCGGCGAAGAGCGGCACGCTGCGCAGCAGCCCGGCGCTCGTCTCCACCTCCTCAATCCCCATCGCCATCAATTATCCCACCCGCCCAATTTGAGGCCGATGGGCCGATAAGTCGCCCCAGGGGCGACTTATCGGCCCATCGGCGGTGTTTAAGCGGAGGCGGTGAGTTTGCGGGGGCCGCGGGTGAAGCCGGCGGCGAGCAGGGCGTCCTCGTGGCCGGAGCCGATCAGCGGCTCGCCGTCAAGTTTCTCGACCGCGAGTTTGGGGAGCTGGCCGGCGGTGACGGCGTCGGCGAGGGCGCGCATCGCCGCCTCCAGCAGCGCCCCCTCGAGCGGCTGCAGGCGCAGGACGCCGCGGCCGCCGCGCTCGAGGAAGACGATGGGCTCGCCGTCGCGTAGCAGCAGGTGGGCGCCGGGGGTGCGACCCGGACGGCGGCCGCTCTCCAGCTTCGGCCAGGGCAGCGAAGCGCCGTAGGGGTTGGCCGGATCGGTGGCGGCGAGCAGCTGGTAGGAGCCATCGGCTTCGGGCAGCGAGCGCAGGCGCTCGACCGCGCCGGGGAGGGCAAACTGGGCGCCGCCGAGGCCCTCGACGAAGTAGCCGCGGCGGGCGGTGCCGAGCAGCTCGAGGTTGCCGAGCTCGGCATAGAGGGTGGCGAAGCCGCCGGGGACGCCCTCCGCGAGGACGGTCTCGCGGGTGACGATCCCGTAGCGCTCCAGCATCAGCTCGGCCTGGGCGCGCAGGCGGGCGCCGGGGCCGGGAGCCTCGGCGAACAGCGGCGCGGTCAGCGACCAGCGGCCCTGGACGGTGGCGCCGGCATTGGAGCGACGGCGGGCGAAGCGACGGCCCCCGGGGCGACCGGTCCCTCCGTCCGCGGCCACGGCGCGCAGGCGCGGCGCCCGCAGCGGCGCGAAGGCGTCGTTGGTGACGGCGCCCGCCCAGGCGAGGTCCCAGAGGGCGTTGTGCAGCTCCTCGGCCGGGTGGTCGAGGTCGGCGAGCAGGTCGAGCCAGAAGGAGGGGCCGGCGGCGAGGCGCTCGCGGATCGCCTCGTGGACCTCGCCCCCCGGCACCTCCAGCTTGGCGTTGGCCGGCGGCGGGCCGGCGAGGTGGACGTCCTCGCGGAAGTAGAGGGCGACGCGGCCGTCGCTGCGGCCGCGGGCGCCGGCGCCGACCCAGACCAACTCGCCGCTGGTGCAGAGCTCGTCGAGCCAGCTCGGCGAGTAGGTGCCGAGGCGGCGCGGCAGCACGTCTCCCTCCCAGACCTTCGGCGTCAGGGCGACGCCCTGCAGCGGCACCAGCGCCTCGCGCAGGCGGTCGGGACCGGCGCCGGCGGGCCGGAAGGCGTCGACGTTCTGCCAGCTCGGCAGGAAGCGGGCCAACTCCCTGGTGTCGGCCGCCTCGACCTCCTTGCGCAGCCGGGCGAGGCTGGCGCGGCGGACCCGGCGCAGGACTTCGGAGTCGCACCACTCGCGCTCGGTGCCGCCGGGCAGGAGCTCGCCACGGACCAGCGCCCCTTCGGCCTCGAGCTCGCGCAGGGCCGGCGAGGGGTCGACGCCGTAGCGCTCGGCCAGGCGGGCGGTCGGGAAGGGACCGTGGGTGCGGGCGAAGCGGCGGACCAGGGCGCGCATCGCATCGGGGTGGTCCTCGAGGAAGGTCTCCGGCAGGCCGGCCGGGGGCGGCACCCCGAGCGCGTCGCGGTAGAGGCCGGCGTCCTCGGCGGCGACGTAGCGCTCCTCGCCGCCGATCCGGACCTTGGCGACGCGGCGCTCGCTCTCCAGCTTCGCCAGCATCGAGGCGGCCGAGTAACCCTCGGCCACCCGCTCGTCGCACTCCTCGGCCGTGAGGTCGCCGAGGTTGCGCAGCAGCTGCTGCAGGGCGTCGCGGTCGCCGGCGCGGCCGGACTCGGTGCGGTGCTGCAACTGCGCC
>DASTNW010000024.1:0-4509 GCA_035762685.1 Solirubrobacterales bacterium
GACGGCGATCTGCAATCCCAACGCGTCTTCCAAACCGCCAAAGAGGTCCTCGTGGGCGCCGGCCAGTTTCAGGTAATGGGCCGCGGCGCAGATCGCGTCGACCGGGTTGTAGGGGTCTTTGCGACCGTCGCCGTTGGCGTCGACGCCGAAGGCCTCCCAGCTCGAGGGCAGGAACTGCATCCAGCCGACGGCGCCGGCGCTGGAGACGTTGAGGTTGGTCCCGAACGCGGTCTCGATTTTGTTGATCGAGGCCAGCACCTCCCAGGGGATCCCGTATTCGGTGCCGCAGGCCTGGTAGATCGGCAACAGGAAGGGCGGGATCTCGAAGGAGTCGATGACGAAGTTGGGGACGCCGATCGGGGCCGGGCCGAAGGGCGCGATCGTCGTCGTCGGGTTGGCCGTCGTGGGGGTGCCCCCGGCCGCGAACTGCGAACCGCCGTCCGGCTCGCCGGCCAGCGGCTGGTCGCCGCCGCCGGTGGCGCTCGGGGCGCTGACGCCGCCGTCGGAGCTGCCGCCGCCGCTGGAGTCGCCGAGGCCCTGGTTGCGGACGACGCCCCCGGAACTGCCGCCGCCGTTGCCGCCGATCGTGCTGCCCTGCTCGACCCCAGCCGCCGGCTTGGGGGCGGTTTCCGCCGCCGGTCCCGGCGCCGGGACCGGGCTGGCCGGGCTGGTGGGAGCGGGCGCCTCGCTGATGCCGGTCGGCTCGGTGCAGTCGGGATCGGTCAGGTCGGTGAGCCCGTCGCCGTCGTCGTCGAGCCCGTTGGCGCAGGCCGGTGCCTGTAGCGACGGGACCGCGGTGGTGGTCGAGGCGGCCGGCGCTTCGGCCGGGGTGCCTTCCGCGACCGGGTCGGCGCCGGCCACGCCAAGCGCCGACAGCACCAGGAAGCTGGCGAGTACGACGGTAAGTGCGAGCTTTGCTCTCATCCCAGTGCGCCTCGGTAGCCGCGCCGAATTGCGGAAACTGCGGTAGCAGTGTCTCCGACCTCCCCGCGCGACAGGCGAGCCGAGGCTACTCGCTTGCCCAGAGGGCCGCAATGGCCGCAGCCGCCCCCCAACAAGGCCTTAATCAACATTGACGTCATAGGTAATCAACTTAATCAAGATTCCCGGCCACCATGCAGTGCGGAGAGTTTCAACTCAGCCGGATGGGCTCGTTAAGCTGCTGTCAACGAACTGCGAAAGGCGGCGGATGAGCTACGACCAAGAGGAGCAGGACGGCCTGCGGGCACGCAGCGAGCAGGCGATCGGCGAGCTGGCCCAGGCGCTGATCGAGAACCCGACCCTGCACAACGCGATCTCCGCCGCTTTTGGCGCCCGGGAGAAGGCGATCGAGGCCCAGCAGGCCGCGATGAGCGCCCTCAACCTCTCCTCGGCGAGCGATTTCGAGCGCCTCGAGCGCCGCCTGCGCTCGTTCTCGCAGCGTTTAGAGGAGGTCGAGGAGCAGATCGACGATCTCGGCCGCGAGATCGGGGCGCTGCGCCGTCAGCTGGTCAAAAAACCGGCCAAAAAAGGCAAAGCCTAACCCTCGACTTTAGGGTTAGAGAGCGGCCGCGGCAGCGCCCCCCGCCCGTTTTGCCGCCAGTTCGGCGGCCGCCTCCGTCAGCGTCTCGCCGCTGGCGCTCTCGACCACGATCAAGACCGCGGCCAGCGCCACCCCGAGCGCCTCGCCGCGGGCGAACAGCGAGGCGGTCTGCATGTCGGCGGCGGCGCCGGCCGCGACCGGGGGAGGGGCACCGCCGGCGTGCAGCACGTCGAGGCTGGCCACCGTCGCGCTCTCGCCCTCCTCGCCGAGCCGGCGCCGCAGCGCCGCCGCCAGCTCCGGGTCGGGAAGGACCGACTCGCCGGCGCCGCCCCCCGACCAGGTGTGCGCCTCGGCGATCGCCAGCAGCCGCCCGGGGGCGAGCTCGGGCTCGAGCGCGGTGCAGGTGCCGACCCGGATCGCCCTTCGCACCCCCAGCTCGGCCAGGTCGCTCAGGACCAAAGCCGCGCTCGGCCCGCCCATCCCGGTCGACTGCACGGTCAGCTCACGGCCCGCCGGCGTCTGCCCCGAGTAGCCCCAGAGGCCGCGCGCGTGGTTGCACATCTTCGGCTGCTCGAGCAGCTCCTGGGCGAGCATCAGCGCTCGCCCCGGGTCGCCGACGAGGATCGCCTCAGCTGCGACTGAGCTCGTGGGGCGGAGTCGCGACGGCATCCTCAGCCGACCCTATTGCGCCCCGCGGCTCCTCCGCGCCCAGCGATTCCTCGTAGGCGGCGATCGTCCGCCGCAGTTCGCGCTTGCGCATCCACTCGGCGGCGAAGTAGCTGCCGATCACGAAGACGAAGGCGAGCACCTGCGCGGCGAGCGTCTCGACGGTCGGGTAGATGCCGAGCCAGGTCCCCATCCACAGCGGCGGTTCGACGTCGAGGGGGTGGATCGAGAGCCAGCCGACCCCCTGCATCGTCCGCGCCGTGTTGCCGACGAGGACGACGAGGACGAGGGCGATCAGCACCCCGGTGGCGATCAGCATCTTCTTATAAGGGAGCTTGCGCTCCAGCGCGAAGGTGATCGCGCCGACGATCCCGGTCAGCAGCAGGCCGAGCGAGACGCCGGCGATGACGACGCCGGTCCCCGAGCTGAGCTGCAGCGCCTGCAGGAAGAGGACGGTCTCGAAGCCCTCGCGGAAGACGCTGGTGAAGCCGAGCGTGTAGAGGCCGACGACGGTTGCCGCGCCCGCCCCGGTTGCCAGCGCCGCTCCGGTCAGCGCCTTGCCGCGGTCGCGGTGGCCCTTGATCCACTCGGTCCAGTAGACGCGGTGGAAGAACCAGTTCATGACGAGCAAGAGGACGGCGATCGCGACGACGCCGACCACGGCCTCGAGTTTCTCGCCGTATTTGGAGAGCGAGTCGAGCAGCACGACCGCCAGCGCGAACATCAGCATGCTGGCGGGGATCGCGAGCAGGGCGCCCCGCTGGACCGGCCGCCGCAGCGGCGCCCGCGGCCCGATCATGCTGGCGGTGATCGCGGCCAGGATCAGGATCGCCTCCAGGCCCTCGCGGAAGACGATCAGCGCCGAGTTGGTGATCGCGGTCGTCGCACTTGCGCCGTCGCCCGTGATCGCCCGCGCGGCGGCGAGCTTTTCGTCGAGGTCGAGCCGGGTCTCGCGAATCTCGTTCAGCGGCGCGTTGTCGGCAACCAGGTTGGCGAGGCCCTTGTCGCCGTTGGCCCCGTACCAGATCAACCCCTCGATTTCGAGCGCCAGTTGGGTGTCGAAGGCGCGCAACTTCAGCTCCGGCCCGAACTCGAAGAAGCCGTAGGCGGCGAGGCGCGCCTGCTCGGCCTCCTGGTAGCGACCGGCCCCGGCCGCCGCTTCGAGCTGGTCGAGTGAGATGTCGACCAGTTCGTAGTCGGCTTCGTCGCCGCCTTCGCTCCACTCCTCGGGCGCGATCCGTTCGAATTCCTCCAGCGCCCGGTCGCTGGCTGCGTCGAGCTCCTCCTGCGGGGCCACCGCCCTGCCCTGCTGGGCGTTGTCGACGTCGACCCGCATCGCGGCGAACTCGGCCTTGATCTTCTCCACCGCCCCCGGGTCGCGCTCGAGCAGGACCGGCTCGAGGTCGGAGAAGGCGGCTTCGACGCCGTCCATGAAGGCGACCGCCTCCTGCACCTCGAAGGGGACCGTGACGTGGCCGTCGCTGGTTCCCTTGTCGTACTCCTTCGGGACGAGGTCGACGAAGCGGTCGAGCTGGCTGGCGCGGTTGACCTGCTCGTCGGGGGTCAGCGGCGCCGCGGTGAAGCCCTCGAGGTCGGCTTCGACCCGCTGGCGGGCGGCCTCGAAGGCACGCCGGTCCGAATTCGCGCCAGCGGCAGCGAGCAGCTGGAAGTCGCGTTCCGTGGAAGCCTGCTCTCGCTCGCCCCGCTGCTCGCCGTACTCGGGGGCGATCGCCAGCCAGTAGCCGTGGACCGTCGCGGCCGTCTCCGCGAAGCGGCCGTCGAAGTCGCGTTCGGCGGCCTGCGCCGCTTCGTCGAGGTTGGTCAGCAGCCGCGCCTGGAAGGTGTCGAGCAGGTCCTTTTCGATCTGCAGGACCGTCTCGTGCGGGCTCAGTTCGCGCGCCGCCAGTTCCTGCAGCGCGGTCGTCCCGTCGACGCCGGGACGGGTGAAGCGGGTGGTCTTGCGGAAGTCGCGGATCTGCATCCAGGTCCGCGCTTTGGCGACTTCCCTGGCGGCGGCGGCGTCGACTGCGACCGCCATCGCGCCGCGACGCAGGGCGGAGATCGCCTCGCCGCGGGCGGCGCCGAGCGCAGCTTCGTCGAGCCCGGCGGCGGCTCGCCTGGCGGCGCCGAGCGAGGCCTCGAGCTCACCCAGATCGTCCGCCGCGCTCGCTTCGAGCCCCCTCCGCAACCTGCCGCTGAGGTGCGATTCGGCGCGGTCGACGGCGCCGTCGTCGCGTTCGCCGAGCAGCAACTGCGTCTGCGCGTCGAAGAGCTCGGCGCGGATCGCGTCGGCCGCCTGCCAGGGCGGCTCGCCGGCAGCC
>DASTNW010000025.1:0-6649 GCA_035762685.1 Solirubrobacterales bacterium
AGAAGCTGGGCGAAGAGGTCAAGCCGGCGACGGCGACGCTGAGCGAGGAGGAGCGGGCTGAGATCGACCGCCGGCTCGAGCGGCTCGAGCGCCGCCGCGCCCAGATCGGCCCGGTCAACCCGCTGACCGAGCAGGAGTACGAGGAGGCGCGCGAGCACGTCGAGTCGCTGCAGGCCCAGCGCGAGGACACCGAGCGCGGCATGCGCGAGCTGGAGGCGCTGATCCGCGACATCGACCGCGAGATCGAGCGCTCCTTCGAGGAGATGATCGAGCACCTCTTCCCGGGCGGACACGGGCGCCTACGACGGGTGACCCTGCGGGCCGCGCCCGAGGTCGAGGTCGAGGCCGAGTCCGCCGAGGGGGCCGAGGCGGCGGAGGAAGAAGAGGAGGGCGAGGAACAGCGCGAGGAGTTCGGCGTCGAGATCGAGGTCACGCCGGCAGGCAAGGCCACCCGGCGGCTGTCGCTGCTGTCAGGCGGCGAGAAGGCGATGGTCGCCCTCGCGTTCGTCTTCGCCGTCTTCCTCGCCCGGCCCTGCCCCTTCTACATCCTCGACGAGGTCGAGGCCGCCCTCGACGACGCCAACATCGACCGCTTCCTGCAGCTGATCCGGCGCTTCTCCGACCGCGCCCAGTTCGTCATCGTCACCCACCAGAAACGGACGATGGACGCCGCCGACGTCCTCTACGGGGTCAGCATGGGCGGCGACGGCGTCACCAAGGTCGTCTCGCGGCGCCTGCCCCGCGAAGTCGAAGCGGGCGAGGCCGAGGACGAAGAGGGCGGCGGCGCGCTCTCGGCCGTGGCCTGAGCACAACATTCCCGCAAACAAGCGGTCGCGGCGCAGCCAGTACCCTCGAAGCGGGAGGGTTGAAATGGCACAGCGCCACATGGACAGGCTGACGTCGTTCGACACGTCGTTTCTGACCAACGAGAAATCGAACGGGCACATGGCGATCGGGGCGCTGCTGATGTGCGAGGGCAGCCCGCCGGGCCCCGACGACTTCCTCGCCCACATCCGCAGCCGGCTCCACCAGCTGCCGCGGTTGCGCCAGCGGCTCCTCTATCCGCCGCTGGGACTGGGCACGCCGTTCTGGGTCGACTACCCCGGCTTCGACGTCCACCAGCACCTGAGCCGGGTCTCGCTGCCCGCGCCGGGGACCGAGGCACAGTTCCAAGACCTGGTCGGCGAGCTGCTGGCGCCGCCCCTCGATCGCTCCAAACCGCTCTGGGAGCTGATCCTGGTCGAGGGCTTCGAGGACGACCGCTTCGCGATCGTCTACAAGACCCACCACGCGATGGCCGACGGCATCTCCGCGGTCGACATCGGCATGCTCCTCTTCGACGTCGAGCCGAGGTCGGAGCCGGCTCGCGAGGAGGTGCCCTGGACGCCGGCCAAGTCGCCTTCGAAGCTGGCGCTGCTGGCTCGTGCCGGGTCGGGGGTGGCCGCGACCGTGGCCCGGATGGTTCGCTGGCTGCGGCGGGCGCTGGAGGAGCCCGGGCGCGCTCGCAGGCGCGCCGCCGACGGCCTCATCGGCCTCTGGGAGGTGACCTGGAACCTGGTGCGCCCCGCACCGCAGGTTCCCTTCAATGCCGAAATCGGGCCCCGCCGGAGCTTCTGCTGGGCGAACTTCGACCTGGCCGATTTCAAGCAGGTGAAGAACGCCCTCGGCGGCACCGTCAACGACGTCACCCTGACCGTCGTCGCGGCCGCCCTGCGTCGCTGGCTGCTGGAGCGTGAGGTCGGCGTCGACGGGCTGGAGCTGAAGGCGCTGGTGCCGGTCTCGATCCGGACCGAAAACGAGCACGGCGAGCTCGGCAACAAATTGACCGCGATGCGGGGGCCGCTGCCGGTCGGAATCGAGGACCCGGTCGAGCGGCTGCGCGCGGTCTCGGCGGACATGGACGCGCTGAAGGACTCCAAGCAGCCGCTGGGGGCGGAGGCGATCTGGGGCCTCAACGACTGGTTCCGCGACTTCGCCCCGCCGGTCCTGCTGAGGCCCACCGCGGCGATCAACTTCTCCACCCGCCTCTTCAACCTCCTGGTGACGAACTTCCCCGGGCCGCAGATGCCGTTCTACGTGCTCGGCCAGGAGCTGACCGCGGTCTACCCGATCGGGTTCCTCGCCAAGGGCCACGCCCTGGCGATCGCCATCCTCAGCTACAACGGCCAGGTCGGCTTCGGGTTGCTGGCCGACCCCGAGACCGTTCCCGACGCCGAGCGGATCGCCGGCCACCTCGCCGCCTCCGTCGCGGAGCTCAAGGCCGCCGCCGCGCAGATAGCCTCTCCGGCCAGCGATGGCGACGACCTGGCAGGAGATGATCGACCTCGGTTCGCGCGTGAGCGCGAACGCCTCGGCGGCGCCTGAGCCGGAGCCCGAGCGCCGCGGCGTCTTCAAGCGCCTGCGCGAGAGCCTCTCGAAAAGCCGCCAGGCGCTGACCGAGGAGATCTCGGCCAGCCTCTTCGACCGCATCGACGAGGAGACCTGGGAGCGGCTGGAGGAGGCGCTGATTCTCGCCGACGCCGGCGCCCCGACCACGGCCGCGGTGGTCGAGCGGCTCGAGCAGGAGGTCGAGGCGGGGGCCGTCCCGGCCGACGGGGCCGCGGTGCGCGACCGCCTGATCGAGATCCTGGCCGAGGTCGCCTCCACCGGCCGCGCCCCGATCGACCTCAGCGGCGAACCGGCGGTGCTGATGATGGTCGGCGTCAACGGCACCGGCAAGACGACGACGATCGGCAAGGTCGCCTGGCACCTGAGCAGGGAGATGGGCCTCTCCGTGGTCCTCGCCGCCGCCGACACCTACCGCGCCGCCGCCGCCGAGCAGCTGGAAACCTGGGCCGAGCGCGCCGGCGCCGAGCTGGTCCGCGGGGAAGAAGGCGCCGACCCCGGCGCGGTCGCCTTCGACGCGATCTCCGCCGCCCGCGCCCGCGGCGCCGACGTCGTCATCGTCGACACCGCCGGTCGCCTCCACACCCAGGGCAACCTGATGGACGAGCTGACCAAGGTGCGACGGGTGATCGCCAAGCAGGTTCCCGAGGCGCCGCACGAGACGCTGATCTCGATCGACGCCACCACCGGCCAGAACGGGCTGCGCCAGGCCAAGGTCTTCTCCGAGGCGGTCGCGCTCGACGGCGTCGTCCTGACCAAGCTCGACGGCACCGCCAAGGGCGGCATCGCCCTGGCGATCGCCTCCGACCTCGGCATCCCCGTCAAGTTGATCGGCGTCGGCGAGACGCTCGAGGATCTGCGTCCCTTCGACCCCGCCGAGTACGCCGCCGCGCTGCTCGCCGAGTAGCCCCACCCGCCCGAAGCCTCCGCTTGACTTTTGTCGCCCACAGGGCGACAAAAGTCAAAGGGACGGTTCCGTAAGCTGGGCAGCATGTTCGACCAGCTCTCAGAGCGGCTGCAGGCGACGCTCTCCGACGTTCGCTCGCGCGGCAAGCTGAGCGAGTCCGACGTCGACGCGGCGATGCGCGAGATCCGGCTCGCGCTGCTCGAGGCCGACGTCAACTTCAAGGTCGTCAAATCGTTCACCAAGACGCTGAAGGAACGCTGCCTCGGCGACGAGGTCTTGGAGAGCCTCGATCCCGGCCAGCACGTGGTCAAGATCGTCAACGAGGAGCTGGCCGGGCTGATGGGCGGCAGCGGCCGCGAGCTGGCGATGGCCGCCAGCGGCCCGACCGTGGTCCTGATGGCCGGCCTGCAGGGGTCGGGCAAGACCACCGCCTGCGCCAAGCTCGCCAAGTACTTCGGCAAGGAAGGCAAGGACGTCGCCGTCGCCGCCTGCGACGTCTACCGGCCCGCCGCCGTCGAGCAGTTGGTCACGGTCGGTGAGCGCGCCGGCGCCCACGTCTACCAGCAGGGGACCGACCGCGACCCGGTCGAGATCGCCGAGTGGGCGCTGCAGAGGGCGCGCGAGGAGCGCCGCGACGTGCTGATCGTCGACACCGCCGGCCGCCTCCATATCGACGAGGAGCTGATGGCCGAGCTGGCGAAG
Source organism: Solirubrobacterales bacterium (assembly GCA_035762685.1). Taxonomy (GTDB): domain Bacteria; phylum Actinomycetota; class Thermoleophilia; order Solirubrobacterales; family 70-9; genus VAYN01. Next base: position 3,995 of record DASTNW010000025.1, read on the forward strand.
ATCCGCAAGAAGGTCAAGCCGCACGACGTCCTCCTCGTCGTCGACGCGATGACCGGGCAGGACGCCGTCGGCGTCGCCGAGTCCTTCGCCGAGGCCGCCGAGTTCGACGGCGTTGTGATGACCAAGCTCGACGGCGACGCCCGCGGTGGCGCCGCGCTCTCGGTCAACGCGGTCACCGGCAAGCCGATTCTCTTCGCCTCGACCGGCGAGAAGCTGGAGGCCTTCGACAAGTTCCACCCGGAGCGGATGGCGCAGCGCATCCTCGGCATGGGCGACGTCCTCAGCCTGATCGAGAAAGCCGAGCAGCAGGTCGACGAGAAGGACGCCCAGGACCTGCAGAAGAAACTCGAAAAGGACCAGTTCACGCTCGAGGACTTCCTGACGCAGATGCGCCAGGTCCGCAAGATGGGCCCGCTCAGCGGCCTGATCGGGATGCTGCCCGGGATGGGCGCGATGAAACAGCTCAAGAACGCCGACGTCGACGACGGCGAGCTGGACCGGGTCGAGGCGATCATCCTCTCGATGACGCCTGCCGAGCGCGCCGATCCGGGCCTGATCAACGGCTCGCGGCGCAAACGCATCGCCAACGGCTCGGGGACGAAAGTCCAGCAGGTCAAGCAGCTGGTCAAGCAGTTCGACCAGATGCGCAAGATGATGCGCTCGATGGTCGGCGGCAAGATGCCCGACATGCAGCAGCTGGCGCAGATGAGCGGCGGGGCGCCGCGCCCCAAGGTCCGCCGGCGCTAGTCCTGTAACCTGCCCCGGCCTATGGCAGTGAGAATCAGACTTAGACGCGTGGGTTCGAAAAAGAACCCGATCTGGCGGATCGTCGTCGCCGACAAGCGCTCGCCGCGCGACGGTCGCACGATCGAGACGATCGGCCAGTACAACCCGCAGACCAATCCCTCGCTGATCGAGGTCGACGAGGAGCGCGCGCGCCACTGGCTCGAGCACGGCGCCCAGCCCTCGGAGACGGTCGCCGGGCTGCTGCGCACCAAGGGCATCGCCGCCTCCGGCAGCTAGGTCGCCCGGGGCGCCGCGATGACCGAGCTGATCGAGTTCCTCGTCAAGGCCTTGGTCGAGGAGCCCGAGGCCGTCGTCGTCGAGGAGCTGGAAGAGGAAGGCGACCTGGTCTACGAGGTGACGGTGGCCGAGGGGGACCTTGGGCGCGTCATCGGCAAAGGCGGGCGGGTCGCGAACGCGATCAGGACGATCGCCAAGGCGGCTGCGGTGCGGATCGATCGACGGGTGATCGTCGACATCCTCGATTGACGCGGGTGCGGGCGGGGTCCGAGGTGAGGGTTCCGCTTAACTTTTCGCTGCGCGAAAAGTACAAGACGCTCCACCCTCACCTCGGACCCCGCTCAGAAGCCCGATGAAGCTCGACATATTCACGCTCTTTCCGGAGGCGTTCGACTGGTTTCGCGGCCAGCGGTCGGTTGAGAACGCTGTTCGCGAAGGCAACGAGCTGAGGCTGTTCAACTACCGGGACACGACTCCGCTGACGGCTGGCCAGGTCGATGATGCGCCGTATGGGGGTGGGGCGGGGATGGTGCTTCGGGTCGACGTGGTCGATGCGGCGCTGCGGGCTGCCTATCCCGAGGAGAAGCCGCGGATCGTGTTGTTGTCGCCGACGGGGCCGCTGCTGAACGACGCGCTTGCGGACGAGCTGGTGGCGGAGCCGCATGTGGCGCTGTTGTGCGGGCGGTATGAGGGGTTCGACGATCGGGTGCACGAGCATTTGGCCGACGACGAGATTTCGATTGGGCGTTATGTCCTGGCCGGGGGGGAGCTGCCGGCGATGGTGGTGGCGGACGTGTTGATGCGGAAGCTGCCGGGGGCGCTGGGGCACGAGGACAGTGCTGCGGAGGAGTCGTTCAGCCGGGTGCTGGAGGGGATGCCGGAGTACCCGCACTACACCCGGCCGCCCGTCCATAGGGGCTGGGAGGTGCCCGAGGTACTGCTCTCCGGCAACCACGAGAAGGTGCGCCGCTGGCGCCTCGAGCAGAGCCGCGCCCGGGCCGAGCAGTTCGAGTCGGACGCCGAGTAGCTACCATTCCGCCACCGCGCGGTTCCCGCACCGGGTCCGGCGGTTTTTTCTCGTCAGATGAGCTCCGTAATAGACAGCATCGAGCGTGCCCAGCTGAAGCCGGGGCTGCCGTCGTTCGCCCCCGGCGATCGCGTCCGCGTTCACTTCCAGGTGATCGAGGGCAGCCGCAAACGCACCCAGGTCTTCGAGGGCGTCGTGCTGCGGCGCCAGGGATCGGGCGCGCGGGAGACCTTCACGGTGCGCAAGCAGTCCTTCGGAGTCGGCGTCGAGCGGACGTTCCCGCTGCACTCGCCGAAGATCGAGAAACTCGAGGTGGCGGGGCGCGGTGCCGTGCGCCGCGCCAAGCTGTACTACCTGCGGGGCCGGATCGGCAAGGCCGCCCGCGTCGCCGAGCGGCGCTGGGGCATCGACGACGACGTCGTCGCGGTTGCCGGCGCGGCTGACGGCGAGTCCACTGCGGTCGACGCCGAGGGCGTCAGCCAGGAGGAGGTCGTGCCGGTCGAGCCCGAGGAGGCGCCGGAGGCCGCTGCCGAGGGGACGACTGAGGCCGAGGCTCCCGCTGAGCCTGAGCCCGAGGCAGGGGCGTCTGAGGCCGAGCCGGAGCC
>DASTNW010000026.1:0-18291 GCA_035762685.1 Solirubrobacterales bacterium
TTGGGCACCGCGCTATTCGTGTGAATCGTCGCTAACCTCCTCGATATTCCGTAAAGGAGTCGGCCTTCCTAGGCCGAACAACGCACCACAGATGGCCCTTCGAGACACTTGGCATAGAGCACTGGTCTACTTCGGCCTCGCCGAAGACCACGACTACGGTCCCGAATACGAGGAAGATTTCGAGCCGGAAACCGGCACGGAAGAAGCCTTCGAATCGCGCCGCGAACGCGAGCGGGACCGCGAACCGGGATCGGTCCGCCGGCTGCCGACCTCGCGCCGCGCCCGCCGCGACGAGATCGACGACATCTTCGCCGACGACGAGCCGATCGCCGCGAGCCGCACGCGCACCCTGCGCCCGGTCGACAACGGCGGCGGCGACGTCCAGGTCCACCTGGTCATCCCGCGCAACTTCAACGACGCCCAGCAGGTCGCCGACCAGTTCAAACGGCAGGTGCCGGTGATCCTCAACCTGCAGACCGCCGACCACGAGCTCTCCAAACGCCTGATCGACTTCTGCTCGGGCCTCACCTACGCCCTTGACGGCGGCATGCAGCGGATCGCCGAGAAGATGTTCCTGTTGACTCCGCGCAACGTCGAGGTCTCCGCCGAGGAAAAGGCGAGGCTGATCGACAAGGGCTTCTTCAACCAGTCCTAGCCCGCTCCGCCCGCTTCCCGGCAACGGGAATTTCACAGCGGCTCAACAGCAACGCCACATCGCCCCGCCCGGGTGCTCCTAGCTTGCCTGGCGTCTGGTCAGACGTCACGTAATCCAACCCAGTCGAAGGGGAACAGATGAGAGGCAAGCGCCTTACCGCCGCGATCGCGGCAATGCTCGCCCTGATGGTGGTCGGTGTCGGCACCGCCGCCGCCACGGGCCTGTTTTCGTCCCACCGCAACGCCACCGAGCGTGCCTTTTCCAGCGCCCTGCGCGATCGTGAGCCGAAGAACGTGATCTTCCTGCTCGGCGACGGTATGGGAACCCAGGAGATCACCGCCGCCCGCTACTACCAGGGCGTCAACAACGCCCTCAACGTCGATCGGATGCCGTTCACTGGCTTCGACACCACCTGGTCGGTGAAGCCGGCCGCGCAGCCGCCCTACCTGCCCGACTTCGCTCCCGACTCGGCCTCGACCGGGACGATGTGGGCAACCGGCGAGAAGACGATCGACGAGCGCATCTCGCAGGGGCCCAGCAGCGCCGAGAGCGTTCCCGGCGTGAACCTGAAGACGGTGCTGGAGTTCGCGCAGAAACGCGGCCTGAGGGTCGGCAACGTCTCGACCGCGGAGATCACCGACGCGACGCCGGCGGTGCTCGCGTCCCACATCTCGCTGCGCGGCTGCCAGGGGCCGGCCAACATGGCTGCCTGTCCGACCGAGACGAAGGCCGTCGGCGGTCTCGGCTCGATCGCCGAGCAGGAGGTCGATCACAGGGTGGACGTGTTGCTGGGCGGCGGCCTCGGTCGCTTCACGCAGACGATCACCGGCGGTCCCGACGCCGGCAAGACGGTCGTCCAGTCGGCCCAGGCGAAGGGCTACCGCTTCGTCACCGACGCCGACGGCCTCAGCACCGTGCCGAACGGCAACAAACCGGTGCTCGGCCTCTTCAACGCCGGCACCATGTCACTGGAGTGGAGCGGTCCGGCCGCCTCGACCGGCAAGGGCAACGCGCCCGTCGCCTGCAAAGAGGGCCAGCGCCCGGCCAACGAGCCGAGCCTGGCGGCGATGGCCCAGCGGGCGATCGACCTGCTCGACGACAACAACCGCAAGGGGTTCTTCCTCCAGGTCGAGGGCGCCTCGATCGACAAGCAGGACCACGCCACCAACGCCTGCGGGCAGATCGGTGAGACGGTCGCCTTCGACCGCGCGGTCGGCGTCGCGCTCGACTACCAGGAGGACCATCCGGACACCCTGGTCGTCGTCAGCGCCGATCACTCGCACACGAGCCAGATCGTCAGCGAGGACGCGACCGGCTCGGGTGTGCCGACCGGCTACTCGACCAACCTGCTGACCAAGGACGGGCAGACGCTGAGCCTGACCTACGGCACCGCCGGCTACGGCGGCCCGGGGGCCGCTCCGGTCGCGGTCCCGCCGAGTCAGCAGCACACCGGCGCGGTCGTCCCGGTTTGGGGATCGGGCCCCGGCGCCCTCGCGGTGCTGGGAACCAACGACCACACCGACCTGTTCGAGACGCTGGGGGGCTGATCTCGAACGGGGCAGCAGTCGCGATCATGGCCCGGGGATAGTCTCCGGGCCATGATCGTTGGCTTCTGTGGGTCGGGCAGCATGGCTGCGGCCATGGCGCGGGGCTGGGCCGGGGAGTTCGAGGGGATGCTGTTCTCCGACAGCGGCTCTGGGCGCGCGGCGGAACTGGCGGCGGAGCTTGGCGGCGAGGCGATCTCGAATGCCGAGATGGGTGAGAGGGCCGACTTCGTGGTGCTGGCGGTGAAGCCGGCGAAGCTGGACGAGGTCGCGCCTGAGCTGGCCAGCGCCAAGGTCGTCGTCTCGCTGCTGGGGGCGACGTCGCTGCAGACGGTCGCCGCCGCCTTCCCGCGCTCGGAGACCCACCGGGTGATGCCCAACGTCGCGGTCGAGGTGCGGCGGGGCGTCCTCTGCGTCTCCGGCCCGGTCTCGCCGGCGGTGCGCGAGAAGCTGCGCGTGCTGGGGCACGTGGTCGAGCTGCTGGACGAGGAATTCGACGTCGCCACCGCGATGATGGGCTGCGCCCCGGCCTACCTGGCGCTGGCCGTGGAGGCGATCGCCGACGCCGGCGCCGCCGACGGGCTCGACGAGGAGCGGGCGCGGGAGCTGGTGGTGGAGACGGCCGCCGGCACGGCGGAGCTGCTGCGCATTCGTCATCCGGCCGACCTGCGCAAGGCCGTCGCCTCGCCGGGCGGCAGCACCGAGGCGGGGCTGGAGGCGCTCGACCGCGAAGGGGCCCGGGCCGCGTTCGAAGCCGCCGTGCGGGCCTCGTTGGAGAGGATGCGGGGATGATCGCGCTGGCGCTCAGCCGCGGCGACGTCGCGACCTACGTCAACGCCCTCTTCATCGTCTACATCGCTCTCGTCTTCGCCAACGTCCTCATCTCCTACGTGCCGCGCATGCCCTACAGCCCGCCGCTGCGGGCGACGCTCGACTTCGTCACCGAGACGACCAACCCCTACCTCAACCTCTTCCGCCGCTTCCTGCCCACGATCTCCTTCGGCGGGCTCGCCCTGGACCCCAGCCCGATCGTCGGCATCCTCGTGCTGTTCGTGGGGCAGACGGTCCTCGTCGGCCTGATCGCAGGGTGAGCGCCTCCGCCCGCGCCTGGTGCCTGGGTGGCGCCCTTTGCGCGCTTGTCGTCGTCGCCGACCAGGCGGCCAAGGCGGTGATCGAGGCGAACCTGGTAGCGGGCGAGGACGTCGACCTGCTCGGCCCGGTTGGGCTGACGCTGACTCACAACAGCGGCGCCGCCTTCGGGCTCGCGGGCGGGGCGGGGGCCCCGCTGGTCCTGCTCGCCGTCGCGGCCCTCGGCGCCGTCGGCTACCTCTTCGCCCGCGACCCTGCCCGCCCTGGGATGTGGGTGGCGGTCGGGCTGCTGGCGGGCGGCGCGATCGGCAACCTCGTCGACCGCGTCTTCGCCGGTCACGTCACCGACTACATGGACGTCTCGCCCTGGCCCGCCTTCAACCTCGCCGACGTCGCGATCACGGCCGGCGTCCTGCTGCTGGTCCTCCTCTACCTCCGCGACGGCGAGCAAGGCCCCGAGCGTGACTGAGCCGGAGCTGCGGATCGTCCACCTCGACGAGGCGCTCGCCGTCGTCGACAAGCCGGCCGGCCTGGTCGTCCACCCGGCCCCCTCGTACAGCGGCCCGACCCTGGTCGACGAGCTCGGCGAGCTCCTCGCCGGCGGCGGCGACCCCGAGCGGCCCGGCATCGTCCACCGGCTCGACAGGGGGACCAGCGGCCTGCTCGTCGTCGCCCGCGACGACCAGGCGCACGCGGCCCTGCAGGCGGCGATCCGGCGGCGCGACGTGGAGCGGACCTACCTGGCCCTCGCCGGCGGCAAGCTCGGCTCCCGGACCGGCACGATCGACGCCCCGATCGGCCGCGCCTCGCGCCAGCGGCACCGGATGGCGGTGTCCGGCGCCGCCTCGCGCCAGGCGCGGACCCACTTCGAGGTGCTGGAGCTGCTCGCCCAGGAGAGCTACCTGGAGGTGCGCCTGGAGACCGGGCGCACGCACCAGGTCCGCGCCCACTTCGCCGCCATCGGCCATCCCCTGACCGGCGACTCCACCTACGGCGGCGCCGATCGGTACGGACTCGAGCGGCAGTTCCTCCATGCCCACCGCCTCGTCTTCGAGCATCCGCTCAGCGGCGAGCGGCTCAGCTTCCAGTCCGAGTTACCGGCTGACCTGGCCGGGGCCCTCGACGCGGCCCGCGCGGCCTAGCGCCGCTCTCTACAATCAGGCGCTCCAAACCAACCCTCGTTCGGCAGCGAAGCCGGATCCTGCCTGGCGCCCGGTGCCAGGTCCGGCGAGCGGGACGGGGAGCTGTACCCAACACACAAGGAGATTCGATGCCAGAGGCAGGCCTCACCGAGCTGCTCCAGGCCGGAGTGCACTTCGGCCACCAGACCCGTCGGTGGAACCCGAACATGCGCCGTTTCATCTTCGGCGAGCTGGACGGGATCCACATCATCGACCTGATCCAGACCGAGGCGCTGCTGGAGAACGCGCGCCGCTTCGCCGGCGAGCTCGCCAGCGGCGGCGGCACGGTGCTCTTCGTCGGCACCAAGAAGCAGGCCCGCGACACGGTCCAGGAATGGGCCGAACGCTGCAAGATGCCCTACGTCAACAAACGCTGGCTGGGCGGCCTGCTGACCAACTTCAACACGATGTCGGGCCGGATCGCCCGCCTGCACGAGCTCAACGGCTGGAAAGAGGAGGGCAAACTCGACCTGCTGCCGACCAAGGAGCGGATGGGGCTGGAGGCCGAACTCGCCAAGCTCGAGTTCAACCTCGGCGGCGTCCGCGACATGGACCGCCTGCCCGATGCGGTCTTCGTCACCGACCTGAAAACGGAGGAGATCGCGGTCCACGAGGCAGCGCGCCTGCGGATCCCGATCATCGGCCTGGTCGACACCAACTGCGACCCGACGCCGGTCGACTTCGTGGTCCCCGGCAACGACGACGCGATCCGCTCCTGCCAGCTCATCATCGGCACGATCGGCGCCGCCGTCGAGGAGGGCTCCAGCGCCTGGCGGGTGCAGGAGGAGAAGCGCATCGCCGAGGAAATGGCGCGGCGCAAAAAGGACGAGGAAGAGCGCAAGAAACGCGAGGAAGAAGAGAAAGCGCGAGTCGAAGCCGAGGAGGCGAAAAAAGCCGCCGAGGAGGCGGAGAAAGCGGCGAAAGCCACTGCGGAGGCCCAGGCCAAAGCTGCGCAGACCCCAGCGCAGGCGCCGGCACCGCCGACGCCGCCGACCGCAGAGGCGCCTGCGGCCAAGGCAGAGGCCCCGGCCGAGGCGCCCCCGGCGCCACCCGCGGCAGAGGCTGCCCCGGCCAAAGCCGAGGCCCCCGCCGAGGCAGCTAAGACCGAGGAGGGCCCGGCCGCCGAGGAGAAAGCGCCGGCTGCGGAGCAGAAGGCCGAGGAGGCCGCTCCCGCCCCCGCCGAGGAGGCCAAAGAGGAGGGCTCGAAATGAGCATCACTGCCGCCGACGTGAAGGCGCTCCGGGACCGCACCGGGGCGGCGATGATGGACTGCAAAGCGGCGCTGACCGAGGCCGATGGCGACACCGAGCGGGCGATCGAGCTGCTGCGGGTGAAGGGGCAGGCCTCCGCCGCCAAGCGGGAAGGCCGCGGCACCGAAGAGGGCGTCGTCGCTTCCTACATCCACGCCAACGACAAGGTCGGGGCGATGGTCGAGGTCCAGTGCGAGACCGACTTCGTCGCCCGCAACGAGGACTTCAAGGTCTTCGCCTACCAGGTGGCCCTGCACGTCGCCGCGACGGCGCCGCGCTACGTCTCCGCCGAGGAGATCCCGGCGGAGGAGCGCGAGGCCGAGAAACGGGTCTTCGAAGAGAAGGCGCGCGAAGAAGGCAAGCCCGACAACGTGGTCGAGAAGATCGTCGCGGGACAGCTCTCGAAGTGGGCGAGTGAGGTGGCGCTGCTGGACCAGGCCCACGTCAACGCCGAGAAGCACGACTCGAAGACGATCGAGGAGCTGCGCCAGGAGCTGGCGGCCAAGACCGGCGAGAACGTGCGCGTCGCCCGCTTCGCCTACTTCCGCGTCGGCGAGGAATAGGCTCACCCCCACGTGACCGACTCTCCCGAGCCCCGCTTCGGGCGCATCCTGCTGAAGCTCTCCGGCGAGGCCCTGATGGGCAGCCAGGAGTTCGGCACCGACGGCGCCGAGGTGGACCGGATCGCGAAGCAGGTGGCCGCCGTGCGCGAGCGTGGGGTCGAGGTCGCGATCGTGGTCGGCGCCGGCAACATCTACCGCGGCCTCGACGGGGCGGCGAGCGGGATGGACCGCGCCACCGGCGACTACATGGGGATGCTGGCGACGGTGCTGAACGCGCTGACCCTGCAGGACGCGCTGGAGCGGCTGGGCCAGCACACGCGGGTGATGTCGGCGATCGACGTTAAGGAGGTGGCGGAGCCCTATATCCGCCGCCGCGCCATGCGCCACCTGGAGAAGGACCGCATCGTCATCTTCGCCGCCGGCACCGGCAACCCGTTCTTCACCACCGACACGGCGGCGGCGCTGCGCGCGCTGGAGATCCACGCGGAGGCGATCCTGATGGCGAAGAACGGGGTCGAGGGGGTCTACGACGCCGACCCGGCGAAGCACCCAGACGCCAAGTTCATCCCGGCGATCAGCCACCGCGAGGCGATCGAGCGCGACCTGCGAGTGATGGACTCGACCGCGCTCTCGCTCTGCATGGACAACGACCTGCCGATCTACGTCTTCAACATGGGCGACGAGAGCAACATAGATAGGATCGTCCGCGGCGAGAAGGTGGGCACGCTGGTTGCCAGTGCCCCCGCCGAGTGAGCGAGGACGGGAACCGGTGGAGCTGATCGACGAACTGCTGGAGGACGCCAAGGGACGGATGGCCAAATCGGTCGATTCGAGCCGTGGCGAACTGGCCACCGTGCGCACCGGCCGCGCTTCACCCCACCTGCTCGACCGCATCGTCGTCGAGTACTACGGCAACCCGACGCCGCTGAAGCAGCTTGCCAACGTCGCCACCACCGACGCCCGCCTGCTCACCGTCACCCCCTTCGACAAGGGCGCCCTGGGTGGGATCGAGAAAGCGATCCAGGAGTCCGACGTGGGCCTGACGCCGAGCAACGACGGCAACGTGATCCGGCTGCAGGTCCCGGAGCTGACCGAGGAGCGGCGGCGCGAGATGGTCAAGGTGGTGCACGGGGTCGCCGAGGAGGGCCGGGTCGCGATCCGCAACGTCCGCCGCGACGTCATGCACGACCTGCGCGAGTTGAAGAAGGACGGCGAAGCGGGCGAGGACGACGAGCGCCGGGCCGAGACGGCGCTGCAGAAGCAGACCGACGACGCGATCGCCGAGATCGACGCTTTGCTGAAGGGCAAGGAAGAAGAGATCCTCGAGGTCTGAGGCGGTTCACGGCAGCGTGACCGCGCCCAAATACGTAGCGATCATCACCGACGGCAACGGCCGCTGGGCACAGCAGCGCGGGCTGCCGGTGGTCGAGGGGCACCGGGCGGGCGCCGACGTGGTCAAGGCGAGGCTGCGCGACGCGGTCGAGCTGGGGGTCGAGGAGCTGACCGTCTTCTCCTTCTCGACCGAGAACTGGACGCGGCCGGCGGCCGAGGTCGAGGGCCTGATGAAGATGTTTGCCCAGCGCATCGACGACGAGACGCCGGAGCTGCACGAGGAAGGGGTGCGAATGCGCTTCATCGGGCGCCGTCAGGGGGTCGAGGCGGAGCTGGTCGAGCGCATGGAGTGGGCTGAGAAGACGACCGCCGGCAACGACCGCATCGTCTTCTTCGTCGCCTTCAACTACGGCGGCAGGGCGGAGATCGTCGATGCGGCGCGAAGCTTCCAGGGGGGCTCCGAGGAGGAGTTCCGCGACCACCTCTACGCGCCCGAGATGCACGACCCAGACCTCCTGATACGAACCAGCGGCGAGCAGCGCATCTCCAACTACCTGCTCTGGCAGTGCGCCTACTCGGAGCTGGTCTTCCGCGACGAGCTCTGGCCGGACTTCGACCGTGCGGCCTTCGAGGACTCGCTGCGCGAGTACGAGACGCGGCAGCGCCGTTTCGGGGCGAGATCGTGACCATCGACCTCTTCGACGACGAGATGTTCGAGGACGAGCCGGCGCCGGCCCCGCGGCCGCCCCGGCCACCGCGACGCAGGCGTGGCCCGCGGGGAGAGACGGCGAAGCGGGTCGTCGTCGTGCTGCCGTGGATCGCCGCGGCGATCGGCGTCATCGTCGCCGGTGGGCTTGTCTTCGCGGCGGCGATGCTGGCGATCGGCGTCCTCTGCCTGCGCGAGTACGTGACGATGACCGCCGACTCGCGGCCGCTCGCGATCCCCGCCTACGCCACCGTCGCCGCCCTGATCGTCGCTGCCCATTTCGGCACCGCCTTCAACGTGCTGCTGGTCCTTGCCGCCTCCTTCCCGCTGCTGTTCGCCTTCGGCGCCGACAGGCGGCATCGCGACGGGGTGACGGTCTCGATGGGGGTGACGCTGCTCGGGATCGTCTGGATCGGGATCCCGCTGGTGCACGCGGTGCTGCTGCGCGACCTTCCCGACCACGGCGCCGGCCTCCTCGTCGACGTCCTCGTCGGCACCTTCGTCGCCGACACCGCCGCCTACGCGACCGGCCGCATGTTCGGCAGCCACAAAATCGCCCCCAATCTCAGCCCGAACAAGACGATCGAGGGCCTGGTCGGCGGCTTCCTGATCGGCACCATGGGCTTCTGGTTCGCCGGCCTATACCAGGACTGGCTCTCGGGGGTCGACGCGCTGGTCATCGGCGCCGCCGTCGCCGCCGCCGCGCCGGTGGGCGACCTCTTCGAGTCGATGCTGAAGCGCGACCTCGGCACCAAGGACACCGGCACCCTCTTCGGTCCCCATGGCGGCATCCTCGACCGCCTCGACGCCGTTTTCTTCACCGTCGTCGTCGGCTACTACCTCGCGGTGGCTCTTGTGTATTGAGCCGCGTCTGCATTTACACGTCCTATGCACGTGTAAATGCAGACGCGTGCCCCTCACTACCCTCTGGGGCAGATGAAGAGGGTTCTCGTGCTCGGCTCGACCGGGTCTATCGGAACGCAGGCGCTGGAGGTGATCGGTGCCTCTGAGGAGCTGCAGGCGGTCGGCTTGGCGGCTGGATCGGGCTGGGAGCTGGCGCTCGAGCAGGCGCGGGAGCACGGGGTGCCGGCGCTCGCGCTCGCTGATCAGGACGCGGCGGAACGGGCGCGAGACGCCTGGAGCGGGCGGGTGCTCACGGGCGAGGAGGGCGTGCGGGAGCTGATCGCGGAGTCCGACGCGGACCTCGTCCTCAACGGCATCGTCGGCGCCGCTGGTCTTGCCTCCACCGTGGTCGCGCTGAGCGAGGGGATCGACGTCGCCCTCGCCAACAAGGAGAGCCTGGTGCTCGGCGGCGAGTTGGTGACGGCATTGGCCGAGGCCACCGGCGCTCGTCTCCTGCCGGTCGATTCCGAGCACTCGGCGCTGCATCAGTTGATCGGCGCGCAGGCGCCCGGTACGGTGGAGAAGCTGGTGCTGACCGCCTCCGGCGGGCCCTTCCGCGGGCGCGACGACCTCACCGGCGTCAGCGTCGAGGAGGCCCTTGCGCACCCGACCTGGAAGATGGGCGGGCGGATCACGATCGACTCGGCGACGCTGATGAACAAGGGCTTCGAGGCGATCGAGGCGCACCACCTCTTCGGCGTTCCCTACGAGCGGATCGACGTCGTCGTCCACCCGCAGTCCCTGGTCCACTCGTTGGTCCAGCTCAACGACGGCTCCTCGCTCGCCCACCTCGGCCACCCCGACATGCGGGTGCCAATCTCCTATGCGCTGCACTTCCCGGAGCGGGCCGACGTCGACGTGCCGCAGCTCGATCTCGCCGCGGCCGGGGCGCTGACGTTCGAGGCGCCCGACCTCGAGACCTTCTCCTGCCTGCGCCTGGCGTTGCAGGCCGGTGCGGCGGGGGGGACGGCGCCCTGCGTGCTCAACGCCGCGGACGAGGTGGCGGTCGCCGCCTTCCTGGAAGGGGCCATCCCCTTCACCGGCATCGGGGACGTGATCGAGCGGGTGCTGGCGGCGATGCCGGCCCAGCCGGTGGCCCACTTCGACGACCTCTTCGCCGCCGACGCCGAGGCCCGGCAGCGCAGCGAAGAGCAGGTCCGCGGGTTGACTCCAGCATGAACTGGCTCTACATCTTCCTCGGCTTCTCGCTGCTCATCCTCCTCCACGAGGGTGGGCACTACGTCGCCGCCAAGGCGACCGGGATGCGGGTCGAGCGCTTCTTCCTCTTCTTCGGGCCGACCCTGTGGTCGTTCAAACGGGGCGAGACCGAGTACGGGATCAAAGCGATCCCGCTCGGCGGCTACGTGAAGATCACCGGCATGAACCCGGAGGAGGAGGTGCCTCCGGAGCATCAGCACCGCGCCTACCACCGGCAGAAGGTCTGGAAGCGGATCGTCGTCGTCGCGGCCGGGCCGGCGGTGAACATCGCTCTTGCTTTCGCGATTCTCTTCGGCGTTTACCTGACGAGTTCGCAGAGGGTCGAACAGGAGGTCGGCGAGATCAGCCCCGGGACGCCGGCTGCGCAGGTGCTGCAGCCGGGCGATCGGATCCTTTCGGTCGACGGTAGGAGGTTCACGGGGCTCGACAAAGAGGCTCGCCTCGAACGGTTCGGCAAGCAGGTGGCGACGCACGAATGCGCGGGCAAACAGGTCGAGGGGTGTGTGGCAACGACGCCGGTGGTGCTGCGAATCGAGCGAAATGACCAGCTGTTGACGATCGCCGTCCGGCCGAAGTACGACCAGACCGAAGCGCGCACCCTGATCGGGTTCAGATATGCGGTGCAGCCGGAGAACATCGGCGCCGGCACTGCCGCCACCCGATCGCTCGACTCGATCTGGCTCGTCACCAGCAAAACGGCCTCGATCTTTTCCCGCATCTTCGAAGAGGAGCAGCGCAAGCAGATCTCGGGGATCGTCGGTGTCAGCGACGCCGCCAACCAGACGCTCGACCGGAGTGGGGTGGAAGCGCTCTTGCTGCTGGCCCTGGTCAGCCTCTCGCTGGGCCTGGTCAACCTGCTGCCGATCCTCCCCCTCGACGGTGGACACATCTTCTGGGCGCTGGTCGAGAAACTGCGCGGCCGCCCGGCCTCGCTGCGGGTGATGGAGCGGGCGACGGTGATCGGCTTCGCGCTGGTGATGGTGCTGATGGTGATCGGCCTGACCAACGACATCGGCCGCCTCGGCAGCGACGCTTACAACGCCCGTTAACCTCGTCTGAGTGATCAAGCTTTCCCTCGCGCTTGCGGCACAACCGATCCATGGGCCATTGGGGATTCTCTCGGCGCTTGGGCTGATCGCCCTCCTCGTGGTTCTCGTGCTCGCGGCCGAGCGCAGCATCCGCCGCCAGCAGGGCAGCACGCCGCGGCGAGGGCGGGAGGAACGAAACGCCGCCGGCCGGATGCTGGAGAAGTTCTTTCGCTGGTAGGCACAGGGGAAGAACCCTTGCCCGATACGCTTCGAGCATGGCTTCCAAGCGCCAGATCTTCGTCGGCAACGTCCCGATTGGCGGTGGCGCCCCGGTCGCGGTGCAGACGATGACCAAGACCGAGACCGCCAACCTGGCGGCGACGATGGAGCAGATCCACAAGGTCGCCGATGCCGGTGCGGACCTCGTTCGCTGCGCGGTGCCGCGCGAGAAGGACGTCGAGGCGCTGAAGACGATCGTCAAGGAGTCGCCGATCCCGGTCATCGCCGACATCCACTTCAACCACACGCTGGCGCTGAAGGCGATCGACGCCGGCGCCCACTGCGTCCGCCTCAACCCCGGCAACATCGGCGGCCGCGAGAAAGTCGCCGAGGTGGCCGAGCGGGCCAACGCGGCCGGGGTGCCGATGCGAATCGGCGTCAACTCGGGCTCGCTGCCCAAGCACCTGCATGAGCTCGAGCGCGAAGCGCCGGTCGAGGCCCTGGTTGCCGCGGCGGTCGAGTTCGTCGAATTGATGGAGGGCCTCGACTTCGAGAACTTCAAGGTCTCGATCAAGTCGACCAACGTGCCGTACACGCTCGCCGCCAACCGCCTGCTGGCGGAGAAGATCCCCTACCCGCTGCACCTGGGGATCACCGAGGCCGGGACGAAATGGGCCGGCTCGCTGAAATCGGCGGTCGGGCTCGGCACCCTGCTCGCCGACGGCATCGGCGACACGATCCGGATCAGCCTCTCGACCTTCCACGCCGAGGAGGAGGTCAAAGTCGCCTGGGAGGTCCTCAAGGCGCTGCAGTTGCGCGAGCGCGGCCCGGTCCTGATCGCCTGCCCGACCTGCGGGCGCCTGCAGTTCGACATGGACTCGGTCGTGGCGGAGATCGAGCAGCGGCTGGAAGGCTACGCCGAGCCGGTCGAGGTGGCGGTGCTGGGCTGCGCCGTCAACGGCATCGGCGAGGCCAGCCACGCCGATTTCGGCATCGCCGGGGCCAAGAACGAGGGACTGATCTTCGCCAACGGCAAGCCCTTGCGGAAGGTGCCGCAGGCGCGGCTGGTCGATACGCTGTTCGAAGAGATCGACAAGTCGCTGGACCGCGGCGGCGAGGTCGAGTTCGACGAGGCGGAGTCTCGCGAGGGGGCCGAGTGGGTGGCCAGGATCGAGCAGGAAAACGAGGGCGAACTGACGCCCGAGAAGATCGCGCAGATGGAGAAGGAAGCGGTGGAGCGGGGGGAGTCGGACAAAGTGCTGCTCGACGAGGAGGCTTCGCCCACGGCCGGGAGGCGGTTCACGCGGGCCTAGCGCGCTCGCGGTGTCACCCGCCCGAGTAGCGGGGTAGGTTTCACGCCGTGAGCCGACTGTCGCAGGTATTCCTCCCGACCTTGAAGGACGCTCCCGCCGACGCGGAGGCCCTGTCGCACAAACTGATGGTCAGGGCCGGCCTCATTCGCCAGCTCGGGGCCGGGCTCTGGACGTATCTGCCGGCCGGCTGGCGGGTCGTGCGCAGGGTCGAAGCCGTCGTCCGTGAGGAGATGGAGGCGATCGGGTGTCAGGAGATGCTGATGCCGGTGCTGCAGCCCGCCGAGAACTGGGAGAAGACCGGGCGCTACGGGATCGACGAGCTGTTCAAGCTCGAGGACCGCAAGGGGTCGCCGCTGGTGCTGGCGATGACCCACGAGGAGGCGGTGACCCACCACGTCGCGCGAGAGGTGCGCTCCTACCGCGACCTGCCGCTGATGCTGTTCCACATCCAGACGAAGGAGCGCGACGAGCCACGGCCGCGGGCCGGCGTCCTGCGCACCCGCGAGTTCACGATGAAGGACGCCTACTCCTTCGATCGCGACGAGGAGGGGCTGGCGCGTTCCTACGAGGCCCAGGCCGGTGCCTACGAGCGCATCCTCGACCGCTGCGGCCTGCGCTGGTACCGGGTCGAGTCCGACGTCGGGATGATGGGCGGCTCCGGCGCCGACGAGTACATGGCGCCCTGCGCAGCGGGGGAGAACGAGGTGGCGCTGGCACCCGGCTACGCGGCCAATGTCGAGGTTGCCAAGGCCGCGCCGCAGCCGGTCGAGCTGCCACCGCCGCTGCCCGCCCCGGAGCGGGTCGAGACGCCCGGCCTGGCCAAGGTCGAGAAGGTCGCGGAGCACCTCGGGCTCCCGCCCGGCGCCTTCGTCAAGTGCCTGCCGATCGTCGTCGAGGGCCGCGGCCTGGTCCTGGTCCTGGTGCGCGGCGACCACCGCCTGAACGAGATCAAGCTGCGCAACGGGATGGGGGTCGACTTCCGCCAGGCGCGCCCGGAGGAGATCGAGGAGCAGCTTGGCCCGGTTGGGTACATCGGCCCGGTGGCGTCGGGCCTGCCGATCATCAAGGACGCGGCGATCGACGGCGACTCCTACGTCTGCGGCGGCAACGAGCTCAACGTCCACCTGCGCGGCGTCGACCCGGCGCGGGACTTCGAGGCCTACGAGATGGACGTGCGCACGGTCGAGGCCGGCGACACCGCCCTCGGCGGCGGCACGATCGAGATCGAGCCGGCGATCGAGGTCGGCAACATCTTCAAGCTCGGCACCCGCTACTCGGAGCCGCTCGGTGCCACCTACCTCGACGAGGAGGGGAGCGAAAGGCCGATCGTGATGGGCAGCTACGGGATCGGCCCGGCCCGGATCGTCGCCGCGGCGATCGAGCAGCGCGCCGACGAGCGCGGGATCGTCTGGCCGCCGGCGCTCGCCCCCTGGGACATCCACCTGGTCTCCCTCGCCAAGGCCGGTGAGCCCGAGCGCGAGGCTGCCGACCGCCTCTACGAGGAACTGCTCGAGGCCGGGGCGGAGGTGCTCTACGACGACCGCGATGCCGGGCCGGGGGAGAAGCTGACCGACGCCGAGCTGCTCGGCTGCCCGCTGCGGATCGTCGCCGGTCGCCGCGGCCTCGCCAACGGCGTCGTCGAGGCCGCCGAGCGCGCCACCGGCGCCGAGCACGAGCTGCCCGTGGGGGAGGCCGCCGAGCGGGCACTGGGGCTTCTCCAGGGCCTCGATGGCTAGCCGCGCCCCGTTCGGCCGCGGCCGCGTGCGCCGCCTCTTCGGGCTCGACCGCAGCGGCCCGAGACCAAGCTCGACCCGCCGTGGCGAGCCGCTCAACCCGTGGACGGTCCCCAACCTGGTCGGCTATGTCCGCCTGGCGGCGCTGCCCGTTTTCCTCTATCTCGCCTACGAGACCGAGGACGGCACCTCGCTGCTCGCCGCGATGGTCTTCTGGGCGATCGCCGCCGGCGACTACCTCGACGGCTTCCTCGCCCGCGTCACCGGCCAGTACAGCCGCATGGGAGCGCTGCTGGACCCGCTGGTGGACCGCCTGACGATCCTCGCCGGCGCCGCCGTCTGCTGGAGCTTCGAGCTGTTGCCCCGCTGGCTGCTGGCACTGCTCGCCCTGCGCGAGCTGGCGATGCTCTTCCTCGCCCAGTACGGGCTGCGACATGGCGTCGACATCGAAGTCAACTGGCCGGGGCGGATCTCGGTCTTCCCGATCATGGGCGGCATCTGGCTCGCGCTTTTCGCCCCCGGCTGGGTCGCGACCGCGCTGGTGCTCTGGGGCCTGGCGATGGCGGTCCTCGCCACCGCCCTCTATGCCCGGACCGGCGTCCGCGCTGTCCGCGCCGCTCGCATGCAATCTGACGGTCAAGCTGGCTAAACCTTCAACCTACGGTTGAACCTTGGGCCGCCCTCGACCTATAATCGTCGCCCTGCGCAAACGGAGGCGCCAGCGCCTCTTCGATTAAGGAGCGAGATGGAGGACACCTTTCCCGATCTGGGCTCCCTCAGCGACAAGGAGCTGAAGGACCTGATCGACAAGCTCACGGAGGAGGAGAACGAGATCTCCTACAAGCGGCGCGTCCTGCACGGAAAGATCGACATCCTCCGCGCCGAGCTCGTCAACCGGCTGCGCGACAAACATGACGCGGGCGAGTCGATGATCTCCGGCGACGACGTCAGCAAGCTGACCGAGATCCTCGCCGGCAAGGCGCAGCCCGCCGCGGAGGACGACCCCGCCGCCTAGCGGAGGGGAGAGCCGGCATGGCCGTCCACTGTCCAGAGTGCGGGTTCGCCAACCCCGAGGGCGCCAACTACTGCCAGAAGTGCGGCGCCTACCTGGGCGGACCGGCGGAGTCCGGCGACGACCCGACGACGATGACCTACACCGTCGACGACACCGGCGACATGCAGCCGGTCGACATCGACGAGGTGGTCGAGCGCTCGGGTGCCGCGCTGGTGATCCGCGCCGGCGGCGGCCGCGCGGGGGAGAGCTTCAGCATCGACGCGGACCGGGTCAGCATCGGCCGCAGCCCCGACGCCGGCGTCTTCCTCGACGACGTCACCGTCTCCCGCAACCACGCGCTGCTGGTGCGCCGCCGCGACGGCCTCTACATCGACGACCTCGGCTCGCTCAACGGCACCTACGTCAACCGGCGCCGGATCGAGTCGCACCGGCTCGCCGACGGCGACGAGATCCAGGTCGGCAAGTACAAGCTCAGCTACCTGGAGCGGTAGGGAACACGATGGCCGTCTCCGAGAAGTCCGCCCGGCCGCCGGAATCGGCCAGCCGCCCGCGCAAGGCGCTGACGATCGGCGCCGTCTGCAAGATCCTCCAAGGCGAGTTCGACGACGTCTCGATCTCGAAGATCCGCTACCTCGAGGACCAGAAGCTGCTGAGCCCGCGCCGCACCTCGGGCGGCTACCGCCTCTACAGCCAGTCCGACGTCGAGCGCCTGCGGACGATCCTGCGCCTGCAGCGCGACGAGTTCCTGCCGCTGCGGGTGATCCGCCAGGAGCTGGCCGCCGGTGGCGACATCGCGATCGGCGACGGCGACAAGCGGCCGGCGGGGGCCGTGCGGCGGGCGATCCTGGTCGACACCTCGCGCGCCTACCTGACCCTGGACGAGGTGATCGAGGAGACCGGGGCCCGGGAGGAGCTGATCGCCGAGCTGGAGAACTTCGGCATCGTGCAGCCGGAGAAGCGCGAGGGCAAGACCGTCTACGACGAGACCGACCGCGAGATCGTCCGCGCCGCCAACGAGCTTTCCCGGGTCGGCGTCGGCGCCCGCAACCTGCGCGTCTTCCGCTCCTCGGCCGACCGCGAGGCGAACCTGCTGGAAGCGCTGCTGGGCCCCTCGCTGCGCTCGCGCAACCCGGAGCGGCGCAAAGAGGCCCTGCAGAGCCTGGAAAGCCTCGCTGCCACGGTCAGCCACCTCAAGCACCTGCTGCTCGTTAGGGATCTCCGCCGTCTAGCTGGCGACTGACGGCTCGGCGCGTCCGTGCCACGAGTGACCAGGAGAAGGACGATCGCCGCCCCGCGCGAGGAGGTCTGGCGTCTCGTTTCCGATCCGCACAACCTGCCGCGCTGGTGGCCGCGGGTGAGCCGGGTCGAGAACGTCGAGCAGCGAGGCAGCGGCCGCCGCAGCCAGTGGACCAAGGTCTTGGAGACCGCCGAGGGGAGGGGGGTGCGGGCCGACTACCGCTGCCTCAGCGCCACCGAGAACGAGCGCTACGTCTGGGAGCAGGAGCTGGAGGGGACGCCGTTCGCCCGCCACCTGCGCAGTTCGCGAATCGAGATCGCGCTGCGCGGTGGGGGCGAAGGCACCGAGGTCGAGCTCAGTTCGGTGCAGTCGCTGAGGGGCATGTCGCGCCTGGGCTCGCCGATGATGCGCCGCGGCCAGGGCGAGATCCTCGACGAGGCACTGGACGGCATCGAGAGGGCGTTGACGTGAGCCCCCATCGACCTTTGTCGCCCTGTGGGCGACAAAAAACAAAGGGAGGACGTTCGTGACCCCGCGGCGGGACTCGAAGTGGTGGGGATGGGGGGATCCCGCGGTCACGCCGGAGCTCGACGCGGAGGCGCTCGCGGTATTGCGGGAGCGGATCGGCGAGCTGGATCCGTGGCCGCTCGCCGCGGAGTTGGGGGAGTTCCCGCTGCCGACGGCGCAGCGGCTGCCCGCAGCGCTGACCGAGGCCGTCGGGCCGGAGGCGATTTTCACCTCCGTCGAGGACCGGCTCCGCCACGCCACCGGTTGCGGCTACGCCGATCTGGCCCGCCTCCGCAACGGCCAGCTCGAGGACGCGCCCGACGCCGTGGTGATGCCTGCCGACGCGGCGGCACTGCGAGGAGTCCTCGACCTCTGCGCCGCCGAGGGGATCGCCGTGGTCCCGTACGGCGGCGGCACCAGCGTCGTCGGCGGTGTCGAGCCGCTGCGCGGTTCCCATCAGCGCCTCGTCAGCCTCGACCTCGGCGCCCTGCGTGAAGTCGAGGTGGACCGGCGTTCGCTGACGGCCCGGCTCGGCGCCGGGCTGCGCGGTCCCGAGGCGGAGGCGGCCCTGGGGCGCGAGGGCGTCGCCCTCGGCCACTTCCCGCAGTCCTTCGAGTACGCGACCATCGGCGGCTTCGCCGCCACCCGCTCCGCCGGGCAGGCCTCGAGCGGCTACGGGCGCTTCGACTCGCTGGTCAGCTCGGTGCGGCTGCTCGCCCCGGCCGGCCCCCTGCGCACGCTGGAGACCCCGCACAGCGCCGCCGGCCCGACCCTGCGTGAGCTCGTGATCGGCTCGGA
>DASTNW010000027.1:0-9315 GCA_035762685.1 Solirubrobacterales bacterium
GGGTGCCCCCTCCCCGGAAACCGTTGCGCAGCTGGGGCGAGCGCCTAGGGCTCGTAGTGGGAATTCTTGAGTTTCCGGGGAGGGGGCACCCCGCCCTCCTTCTGCCTCGTCATCAAGGAGAGAGATGAGGGAGAGATATGGCCCGCCGGGGCCGGTGTCTGGGGAGAAGCCCCGGCGGGCCAGTGTGTCTCGTCCACGGCAGAACCTAAGCCGCCGCTCTAAACCGGCCCTAAAGCCCCGCTAACAACTCGCTCAGGATCCGCCAGGGGGATGCGGGCGCGGAAGAGGGCGCCGCCGTGCTCGGACTCGGTTGCCTCGACCGTGCCGCCGTGGGAGCTCGCGACGGCGCTGACGATCGCCAGCCCGAGGCCGGTGCCGGGCCCGGCGGCGGTGTCGGCGGGGCCTTCGCCGCGGACGAAGCGGTCGAAGACCTGCTCGCGCATCGTCGCCGGGACGCCGGGGCCGTCGTCGGCCACCTCGACCACGGCATCGCCTCCCTCGGCCCGCAGGCTGAGTTCGATCAGGGCGCCGGCGGGGGTGTGATGGGCGGCGTTGTCGAGCAGGTTGAGGACCATCCGGTGCAGCTCGTCAGGGCTGCCCTGCACCCGCAACGGCCGCTCGTTGTCGACGGTGAGGGTGCGGTCGCCCATCAGCGGGGCGGCCTCGACGGCAGCGTCGCCGGCGACTTCGGCGAGGTCGCAGCGCCGGTGCTCGTCGAGCCGTCCGGCGTCGGCGCGAGCCAGCAGCAACAGGTCGGCGACGAGGCGGCTCATCCGTCGCGAGGAGCGCAGGGCGGAGTCGACCACCTCGCGGTCTTCGGCCTCGCCCGGGGTGGCCAGCGAGGCCTGCAGCAGCTCGAGGTTGGCGAGGACGCTGGTCAGGGGCGTGCGCAGCTCATGCGAGGCGTCGGCGACGAACTCGCGTTGCTTCTGCATCGCCCCCTCGCGCTCCGCCCGGGCGGCGTCCAGCGCCCGCAGCATCTCCTCCAGGGTCCGGGCCAGCTCGCCGACCTCGTCGTCCACGGCCGGCTCCGGCATCTGCCGCGAGGGATCGCGGGTGGCGGCGATCTCGCGCGCGGTCGCGGTCAGCGAGGCGATCGGCCGCATCGCCCGGCGGGCGATCGTGAGCCCGGCGAGGCTGGCGAGCAGGGTGCCGCCGAGGACGCCGACGACGATGAAGAGCCAGAGCCGCTCGACCGTGGAATCGACGTGCTCGACGTTGCGGCCGTACTGGACGTAGCCGCTGGTGCTGCCGTCGACGGCGACGATCGGCTCCGTGGCAACCTTGATCCCGCCGTGGTCGGAGAGGCCCGACCGCGGCGGCCCCAGGTTGGCGGCCCCGGTGCTCTCCTTGAGCAGGTCGCCGTTGACGTCGAGCACCCGGGCCGAGGCGTCGTCGGGCAACACGAAGTCGTTCAGGCGCGGGCCTTCCTGGACGTAGGTGCGGAAGGGGCCGTATTCGATCTTGAATTCGCCGGCGAGGATCTGGGCGGCCGTGCTCACCTCCTCGTTGAAGTCGTCGCGGATGCGCTGCGTGGCGACCCCGCCGACGACGGCGCCGAAGATCATCAGGATCACCAGCGTCAAGCTCGCCGAGACCGCCGCCAGCCGCCAGCGCAGAGGCCAGCCGCCCGGGTGCAGCAAGCGCCGCCGCGATCCGGTCGATCCGGGCAGGCCGATCCGCACCGTTAGTCCTTCAGCACGTAGCCGGCCCCGCGCTTGGTGTGCAGGAGCCGCGGCTCGGCGTCGGCCTCGAGCTTGCGCCGCAGGTTGGAGATGAAGACGTCGATCGTGTTGGTCGCCGCCATCGGGTCATAGCCCCAGACCTCGTCGAGCAGGCGCTCGCGCGAGACGACCAAGCGCTCGTTGCGCATCAGGAACTCGAGCAGCTCGAACTCGCGATTGGTCAGCTCGATCTCGCGCTCGCCGCGGTGGACCTCGCGGGTGTCGGGGTTGAGCTGGAGGTCGCCGACCTGCAGCGAGGCGGCGCCGCGCGGCGGTCGCCGCCGCAACAGCGCCCGGATCCGCGCCAGCAGCTCCTGGCGCTCGAACGGCTTCGCCAGGTAATCGTCGGCGCCGCTGTCGAGGCCGGCGACGCGATCGTCGGTCTCGGCCCGCGCGGTCAGCATCAGGATCGGGACGTCGCCGTCCTGCCGCAGCCGCCGGCAGACCTCGATCCCGTCGAGGCGGGGGAGACCGAGGTCGAGCACGACCAGGTCGGGGACGAAGCCGGCCGCGACGTCGAGGGCGTCGACGCCGTCGCCTGAAGTGCGGACCTCGTACCCCTCGTTGCGAAGGGAGCGACGGAGGACGTCGGCGATGTCGGCATCGTCCTCGACGATCAGGACGCGGGCGTCGGTCTGGTCTGAGTCGGCGAGCATCTGGTCGATGTTAGCCCGGTCCGCTCGCGATTCCGCCTGCTTTTAGCGCGAATTTAGGCACGTTCGGCCCACCCCCTCGCCGCGGCGTTCGTCCTTTCTTCGGCATATGCCCCATAAAGGACGAACGCCGGAGTGGGGGGACAGGGTCGAAGGGGACCGGGCCTTGGTGTCGAATGCGGACACCATGTTCGTTCGTAAGAAGCGGGCGCCTGCGCGCGCGAGAAAAGCTGGGGGGAAACGGTCGAAAGCCGCGAAGCCGAGGAGGGGACTGCATCTGCCGGCTGGGTTGGAGCAACGGCATCTGGACCTGATCGGGCTGTTCCTGGTCGCTTTCGGCGTCTACCTAGTCTTCGTGCTCTTCTTCGGCTGGGAGGGGGGGAAGGTCGGGTACGGGGTCGAGACCGGGCTCACCTATCTCTTCGGAAGCGTGGGGGCGCGGATTTTCACGGTCTTGATGCTGCTGACGGGAGGGATGCTGCTGACGGGGACGTCGGTCTCGGCGCTGGCGCGTGGGATCGGGCGCGGCACCAGCGCCACCCTGCGGACGATCTTCCGCGGGGGCGATGCCGCGGCGAAGACGGTGGCGCGGACGCATATGGACTGGCGCGAGCAACGGCAGACGCGGTCGGAGGCAGAGACCCAGGCCGGTGCCACCGACGTGATGAGCACCTACCCGGACACGGACGAGTTCGAGCCGACGGTGCAGTTGGCGGAGGGGCCCGAGGACGAGCCGGACCTGACCTCCGGCAGCGACGGCTTCGACCGTGAACTGGAGGAGATCGCGACCTCCGAGGAGGACGCGGTGGTTGCCGAGGAGCCGGTGGCCGAGCCGGAACAGCCGGCGCTGACCCCGATGGGGCAGGCACGCGGGGTCACCACCTCGGACGAGATCGACTACCGGCCGCCGCCGCCGAAGCTGCTGGAGCGCGGCAAGAACGGCGACAAGGGCCCGGACCCGCGCGATCATGAGGTCATCGGTCGCAAGCTGGTCGAGACGCTGGGGCACTTCGGCGTCGAGGCGAAGATCGTCGGCGTCGTCAGCGGCCCCCACGTCTCTCGCTACGAACTGAGGCTGGCGCCGGGGATCAAGGTGAAGAAAGTGACCGAGCTCGCCAACGACCTGGCCTACGCCCTCGCCTCGACCGATATCCGCATCCTGGCGCCGATCCCCGGCAAACAGGCGGTCGGGGTCGAGGTGCCGAACACGCGCCGCCGCATCGTCCGCCTCGGCGACATCTACGCCGGCCGCCCGGAGAAGACCTCGCCGTTGGTCGCTTGGCTCGGCAAGGGGATCGACGGCAACGCGGTCTGGACCGACCTGGCGAAGATGCCGCACGTGCTCGTCGCCGGGACCACGGGCTCGGGCAAGTCTGGCTGCGTCAACGCGATCCTCTCCTCGATCCTGATGCAGGCCTCGCCCAACGAGGTGCGGCTGGTCCTGGTCGACCCCAAGCAGGTCGAGCTCAACCACTACGAGAACGTGCCGCACCTGTTGACCCCCGTCGTCACCTCGCCGCGGCTCGCAGCAAACGTGCTTTCCAACCTGATCGGTGAGATGGAGAGCCGCTACGGGATCATGAGCGAGGCCCGCTGCCGCAACCTGAACGAGCTGAACCGTGCCCGCAGCAAGGCGGGCGAGCCGCCGCTGCCGCACATCCTCTGCGTGATCGACGAGCTCGCGGACCTGATGATGGTTGCCCCGGCCGAAGTCGAGGACTCGATCATCCGCCTGGCGCAGAAGTCGCGCGCCACCGGCATCCACCTGGTGCTGGCGACCCAGCGACCCTCGACCGACATCATCACCGGCACGATCAAGGTCAACATCCCCTCCCGGATCGCCTTCGCCGTCTCCTCGCAGACGGACTCCCGCGTCATCCTCGACCAGGGTGGGGCCGAGGCGCTGCTCGGCCAGGGGGACATGCTCTTCCGCGGCGCCGGCACCTCGAAGCTGCAGCGGGTCCAGGGCGCCTTCATCACCGAGGACGAGATCGCCCGCATCACCGGCCACTGGGCCAAGCAGGGGGAGCCGGAATTCGAGGCCGAGTTGCTGGAGACGCCGGAGGAGGTGGCCGAGGAAGGCGGCGACGGGGACTTCGATCCCGACAGCGACGACCTGCTCGACGAGGCGATCCGCCTGGTCGTCCAGACCGAGACCGCCTCGGTCTCGATGATCCAGCGCCGCCTGCGAGTCGGGTACACCCGTGCCGGCCGCCTGATCGACATGCTCGAGCGCCGCGGCGTCATCTCCGGCTACGAGGGCTCGAAACCGCGCCAGGTGTTGATCACGCAGGCCGATCTCAACCGCGTGCTCGCGCCGGCCGGCCAGGACAGTGTTTCGGTCGCCGGACCGGTCGCGGTCGAGGCCGACTCCGAGGAGTAGCAGGCGTTTTTCACACCCGGGCGGTCGCAGCGGCCACAATGGGTGCATGGAGTCCGGCGTCGGCAAGACGCTTCGCGAGGCGCGTAGGCGGCGCCGGGTCGACCTTGCCGAGGTGGAAGCGCAGACCAAGATCCGGTCGCGGTTCCTATTGGCGCTCGAGAACGAAGAATGGGACGCACTGCCCGGTGAGGCGTACGCGCGCGGCTTCATCCGCGCCTACGCCGGCTATCTCGGCCTCGACGGCGCCCGACTGGCGGAAGAGCATCGTCGCGACGTCGCGGCCCACCGGCCGCAGGAGCGCCTGCCGGTCGATCCGTCCGCGACACCGGCAAGGCCCCGACGCCGTCGCCGTCGGCAGCTCTCGCCGCGGCTGCTGGCAGCGCTCGTCTCGCTGGTCCTGCTCGGGATCGTGGTTGCCGTCGGGCTCTACGGTGGCGGCGACTCGCCGTCGGCGCCGCAGCGAGCTGCTCCCGGAGGCGAGGCCCGGGCCACCGCGAAGGCGCCCCCGCAGGCGGCGCCACGGCCGAAGCCCGGCCTCTCGGTGCACCTGACCGCGACCGCCGAAGTCTGGGTCTGCTTGTTGGACGCCGGCGGCGAACCGCTGGTGAACGGGCTGGTCCTCCCCTCGGGGGCAGAGGCCGGTCCCTTCCGGTCCGGTAGCTTCACGATCTCGCTCGGCAACGGCGAGGTCTCGATGACGGTGAACGGACAGCAGGCGGGCATTCCAGCGACTCCCAGCCCGATCGGGTACGCGATCGGCGCCGGTGGCACGATGCGCGAACTGTCCGAAGGCGAACGGCCGACCTGCACGTGATTCGCGCCGGCATCGTCGTCACCGGGACGGAGGTCCTGACCGGGCGCATCTCCGACTCCAACGGCCCCTGGGTCTCCGAACGCCTGGCCGAGCAGGGGGTGGAGGTGGCGCACATCCTCGTCGTCGCCGACCGTCCCGACGACCTCGAGGCGGCGCTGCGCTTCATGGCCGCCGAGGGGATGGACCTGATCGTCACCAGCGGCGGCCTCGGGCCGACCGCCGACGACCTCACGGCCGAGGTGGTCGGGCGCTTCGCCGGTCGTGAGCTGGTCCTCGACGAGGGGATGGAAGCGAAGATCGCCGAGGTCCTGCGCGGCTTCGCCCGGCGCTTCGACTTCGACGAGGAGGCGGTGCTGGAGGCCAACCGCAAGCAGGCGATGGTGCCGGTGGGGGCGACGCCGCTCGACCCAGTCGGCACCGCTCCGGGCCTGGTGGTCCCAGCGGGAGACGGAGTCGTCGTCGTCCTGCCGGGACCGCCGCGCGAGCTACAGCCGATGTGGCCAAAGGCGCTTGCAACCGCCCCCGTGCGCGCCGTGCTGGAGCGGGCGACGCCGCTGCGCGGCTACACCCTGCGGATGTTCGGGGTTCCCGAGTCGGAGATCGCCAAGAGCCTGCGCGAGATCGAGTCCGAGAGCACCGACCTGGGCGCGGTGGAGATCACGACCTGCCTGCGCCGCGGCGAGATCGAGATCGACGTCCGCTACCGCGACGAGGCCGCGACGGTGGCCGGCGCCGTGCGCGACGGCCTCGCCGAGCGGCACCGCCGCCACCTCTTCAGCCTCGACGGCGAGACGATCGACTCCCAGGTCGCGACCCTGCTGGAGGGACGGCGACTGGGCCTGGCCGAGTCCTGCAGCGGTGGCCTGCTGGCGGCACGGATCACCGATCTCCCCGGGGCCTCGGCCTACATGGTCGGCAGCGTCGTCGCCTACTCCAACCGGGCCAAGGCGGACCTGCTGGGGGTCGATACGGCGCTGATCGAGGCGCACGGGGCGGTCTCTCCGCAGGTGGCGGAGGCGATGGCGATCGGTGCCCTCGAGCGCTTCGGCGCCGACGTCGCCGTTTCGGTCACCGGGATCGCCGGCCCCGACGGCGGTAGTGAGGAGAAGCCGGTCGGCTACGTCTGCTTCAACGCCCGCCTCGCCGACGGCACCAACATCGCCCGCGAGCCGGTCATCCCCGGCGGCCGCGCCGACATCCGCGAACGCTCGGCCCTGGTCGGGATGCACCTGCTTCGCATCCTGCTCAGTGGCCAGGAGCCGCCGCTCTAGCGGAATGTTTCAAGGCCGCGCGCGAGATTTTTCAAAGATGTAGCGAAAGTGTCTTAACACTTGCGCTCTGGGCCCGTAGCGTGAACCGGGTGAGTGGGCAAAAGCAAAAAGGGGCCGACCGAGCTCGCATGTTCGTTGCATTGGACCTGCCGGAGATGGTCCGCAGCGATATCTCGAGTTGGGGCGAGGGTGCGCTGACCGACTCGGCGCTGCGCCGGGTTTCTCCAGAGTCACTGCATATCACTCTCGCTTTCCTCGGCAATAGGCCGCTGGGGGACGTCGAGCGGATCGAGCGTGCAATCGAAGAGGTAGCCAAGGTGCCCTTGTTCCTGGAGCTCGGTTCTCCGGTCGGTCGTCCCTCGCGCGGCAGGCCACGCGTGATCGCCCTGCCCGTCTCGTTTCCCCGACCGGCGGAAGCGCGACAGGCGGAACTGGCTGAAATCCTGGCCTTCGAACGCCTCTACGAGCCGGACAAACGGCCCTTTTGGCCTCATGTGACGGTTGCCAGGGTACGCGCCGAGGAGCCTGGTTCGCGCCGGCCGGCGCGGGTGGACATCCCCAGTGGCCCCTCTCCTACCGCACGCATCGGCTTCTTCAAAGCCGTCCGAATCTGTCTTTACCGTTCTGAACTCCAGCCGCAGGGTGCGCGCTACGTCCCCTTGGCCCAAGTCGAGCTGCCCAGATGAGGGTGGCAGTGAGGTGATTGAGATGGCAGACAGGAAATTGAACGACGTCTCCGCCAAGGAGGCCAAAGCCAAGGACGCGGCACTCGAGAGCGCGGTCACCGGCATCAAAAGGGAGTTCGGCGAGGGCTCGTTGATGCGGCTCGGCGACAAAGGCACGGTCAAGGTCGAGGCGATTCCGACCGGGGCGCTCGCGCTCGACTTGGCGCTCGGGATCGGCGGCGTGCCCCGCGGTCGGATCGTCGAGATCTTCGGCCCGGAGTCCTCGGGCAAGACGACGCTGATCAACCACATCATCGCCGAGGCCCAGGCGCTGGGCGGCGTCTGCGCCTTCATCGACACCGAGCACTCGATCGACCCGGTCTACTCGCGTTCGATCGGCGTCGACACCGACGAGCTGCTCGTCTCCCAGCCCGATTACGGCGAGCAGGCGCTGCAGATCGCCGATCGGCTGATCGCCTCCGGTGCCATCGACGTGGTCGCGATCGACTCGGTCGCGGCGCTTACCCCGAAAGCGGAGCTGGACGGCCAGATCGGCGACACCACGGTCGGCCTACAGGCGCGCCTGATGTCGCAGGCGATGCGGAAACTGGCCGGCAACCTCAACCGGACCAAAACCGTCTGCCTCTTCACCAACCAGATCCGCGAAAAGGTCGGCGTCCAGTTCGGCTCACCTGAGACCCAGCCGGGTGGGCGGGCACTCAAGTTCTACGCCTCCCAGCGGCTTGACATCCGCCGCATCGAGACCCTGAAGGAAGGGACCGAGGCGGTCGGCAACCGGGTCCGGGTGAAAGTCGTGAAGAACAAGGTCGCGGCGCCCTTTCGCCAGGCCGAGTTCGACATCGAGTACGGGGTCGGCATCTCACGCGAGGGCGCCCTGCTCGATTTCGGCATGGAGCAGGACATGGTGCAGAAATCCGGGTCGTTCTTCTCCTACGGCGAGACCCGCCTCGGCCAGGGCCGCAACAACGCCAAACAGTTCCTGGTCGACAACCCGGAGCTGGCCGCCGAGATCGAGGCCAAGGTGCGAGCGGCGCTCGACATCGACGGCGAAGCGGGCGCAGGGGTCGCCGAGCCGCCAGCCGCGGCGCCGGCCCCGGAGGCCAAAGCGGCCTGACGGGCTGGCGGCGCTCGACCGCCGTCCTGACTTAGGATTCCGGCGCTGTGGACAACGAAACCCTCTTTTACGTCTGCGGGATCGCGCTCGCGGTCTCGGCGGTGCTGATCAGCTTCATCGGCCTGAAAGCGAAGGGCTTTCCCGGCAAAGCCTTCCCGGTGGTGATCCTCTGGTTCGCGATCCTGGTCGGCGGTGCGACCACCTTCTCCGTCCTCCACGCCCAGGACGAGGAACATCACAAAGCAGCCGAGTTCGAGCAGGCCGGCGAGGAGTTCGAAGCGGAGGGTGCCGAGGACGCCGGCGCCGCGGCGCCGGCCGAGGAAGAGGAAGCGGGCAAAGCGGCGGGCGAGGAAGAAAGCCCCGCCTCCGCGGGAGCGGCGGCCGAAGGCCCCGGCGGGACGCTCGCGCTGGCCGCCGACCCGAGCGCGATCGCCTACGACAAGACGGCGCTAGTCAGCGCGCCCGGCGAGGTGACGATCGACTTCACGAATCCAGCGGCGCTCGAACACGACGTCGCGATCGAAGACGAAAGCGGCGAAGAGCTCGCCGGCTCCGATCTGATCGGCGAAGGCGAGACCTCGGTCAGCGCCGAGCTGGCCCCAGGCCTCTACACCTTCTTCTGCACCGTGCCTGGCCATCGCGAGGCGGGCATGGAGGGCACCCTGACGGT
>DASTNW010000028.1:0-16337 GCA_035762685.1 Solirubrobacterales bacterium
GGTAGGTGGCATCGTCGACGTACTCCAGGTGGGCGCTGGCCAGGATGCCAAGCGGGTTGACAGAGGCATGCAGGCGCACGGCGTCGGTGCCGGCCTCGGTGGCGAAGGTCTCGAGGACTTCGAAAGGCGCTTTGGTCGTGAACTGGCCTTCGACGAAGTTCTCGCCGTCGGCGTTTTTGGCCACCAGGCGGTAGCGGTACTCAGTGCTGGGTTCCAGGCAGCTGGGCTGCGGCGGCACTTCGGGGGTAGCGCAGCCGATCTGGGCTTCGGCGGGGTAGAGCTCGAAGTCCGAGCCGACCGCGGCGCTCTCCGCGGTTTTGGTCGCCGGGTTGGCGCCGCTGAAGCTGTTGCCGTTTTCGGCGTAGTCGGCCGCGGTCAGGTACTCGAAGTGGTAGGTGGCAGCTTTGCCCTCGGGGTTGATCCCGCCCTTGAGCGTGGCTTTGGTGTTGCCGAGAGTCGCTTCGAGGCAGCAGGACAGCGCTCCGGGGGCCGGCTGGGGGAGGCGGATGACCCGGTTGCCGGGAGAAGGGGAACCGGTGAATTCCTCGCTGCCGAAGAGCTCGCCGCCGGCGCCGGCGGCGATGCCCTGCAAGCCGAATCCGATCTCTCCGTAGCCGAAGCGCTTGACGATGTTGCCGCTGGGGTCGCGCTTGGTGATGGCACGCAGGCCACCGTTGAGCTGAGCGGCATAGAGGCGGTCCGTGGAGTCGACCGCGAGGGCCGTGGTGTTGGCACCGACGTCGAAGGAGTCGAGCAGGGTCGCGCTCGGTTCGCTCAGTTCGTGCTTCTCGACGATCCCACCGGTCCCTATGCGGTTGACGTAGACGTGACCGCTTGAATCGACGGCAAGTGCTTGAAGAAAGGCGGTACTCGGCAAGTCCGAGGAGCCGAGGAGCGCCCCGGCCGGCGTGAACCTGTCGATCCGCCTGATCGCTTCGATGCCACTTTTGAAGTTGTCCTCGCCGAAATAGACGGTGCCGCCGGGGCCAACGGCGACCGGGTTGGTCCTCGAGTGGACCGAACCGCTCCCGAAGGAGAGGACGAAGGCGCCGCTGGGGCTGAAGCGTTGAATCCGCTGGTTGCTGTCGACGACGTAGACATCGTGGAAGGCGGGGCTGGTGGGGTCGTCGTCGACGGCAAGGCCGGTCGGGTTTTCGAGCTGCCCCGGCCCCGAGCCAGAGCTGCCGAAGGAGGAGATGAAGTCGCCATCTTCGCTGAAAACGTTGACGCGGTCGTTGCCGAAGTCGGCGACATAGACGCGGCCACTGGCGGTGTCGACCGCGACCCCTTCGGGTCCGGTGCACTGCCCCGGCCCGCTGCCGAAGGTGCAAAAGGGAATGGCGGCCGAGGCGCTGGCCGTGCCGAGCGCGAGCGCCACCGTCGCGAGGACGAGGACGCAGCTCAGGCTACGGGCTCTCATTTGCGACCAGGTTTCTTCCGGGCCTTCCCGCAGTCCGGCTTCACCACCGGGGCGAAGACATGCCGCTTTCCGTTGTGCCCCGTGAAGTCCGCCTTGGCCTTGTTGACCGAGCGGCAGAGGTCGGTCGAGTTGACGAGCAATCCCTTGTTGCCGCCCTGCATGGTCAAGGTGAAGGTCTTGACCGGGGCGTCGGGGGCGGCGGCGAAGGTGGTGCGGATCTGCCCGCCCTTGACCGAGTCGATCCTTCCCACCAGGTTGACGTCGATCCTGCCGCTGTGCAGGGCGGCGACCAGGTCGGGCAGAGGGTGAGATGAGGAGCGCAGGTAGACAGGCCCCTGGACCGGTTCGTCGAGCAGCGGCGTGATCGCTTTGGCGTAGCCGTAGATAGAGCCTTTGGGGCATTTCTCGCCGGGGAAAGCGCCTTGGGCGAACTGCACGCGGGTGCAGATCGTCTTGATGTGGGCCTGGTCGAGGAAGGCGGAGTGGGGCAGCGTGACCTGGGCCCTTGCGGTGTTGGCGTCGCCCGGTCGTGCGGTGAGGACCGCTTTCAGCTTCGGGTTCTCGCCCCGCTTGGTGCCTCCCTGGAGGCTGATGGCGAGCTTCGGCTTGAAGCCCAAGCTTGCGCAATCGGCGGCCTGGAAGGGCGAGGTGACGGTGACGGGGACGTTGTCGGCTTCGGAGCCGAAGTCGGCGCCCGAGCCCAAAACGGTGGAGGCCGTCGAGGTGCGCTTGCAGGAGGTCGGGTTGAGGACGAAGTTGGGACGGTCGACGTAGACGCGGATGTCACGGGCGTGGACCGGGATCCCTCTGAGGATGTGGGGGATCGGGTCCGATCCGGTGGCGTCGACGAAGACTTCGGCGGTCTCGGGGTCGACCTTCAGCGCCTCCCTGACCACGACGGTGCCCAGTTCGAAGGGCCCGACCTTGGCGGCGGTGATCGCGGCGATCGAGAGAGCGCTGCCGTTGTAGGGGCCGGCGAGGTAGAGCTTGCCGGGGGCGTAGGCGAGGGACGGGCCGACTCCCGCGCCGACCAGCGTCCTTCCGACCTCACTCGCCTTCGGGCAGGACGGTTCGGCCAGCTCGGCGTTGGCGGTCTTGGTCTTCGCCAGGGCGATCGCCGCCTCGGGGCAGAAGGAGATCCCGGCCAGCTTGCCGAGCAGGCCCGGGGGCAGCTTGATCGAGAAGTGGGTGAACTCCTGTTCGCCGTCGTTGCGGAAGAGCCTGAGGTCGAAGGGGGAGTAGGAGCCGGCGGCGTTGTTGAGGGTGCCGGCCATCAGGCCGGGGTGGAAGGGAGGCACTCCCCCGCTCGGGCAGGCGCCCCCTCCCGGGCCGGTGACGATCGAGAAGGCCGAGTCGGTGGGGACCGGGGCGTTGCCCGACCAGGGGAAGAGCAGCGCCTCGGCCCGGTAGGTGCCGCAGCCGGGAGGGGAGGCGAGCGGGCTTCTGGTGCCCTCGCGGAACTTGAGGCGGAAGTGGGAGAAGGGAAGCTGCGGGATGTCGTCGGCGACGGTGGTCAGCCGTCCCGTGACCGGGTCCGGTCTCACCTCGATCGCCTGCTTGACGATGATCCCCAGCTCCGGGTTCTTGATCACCATGTTGAGGGCGATCAGGGAGTCAAAGGGGTTCTCGGCCCCCGGTTCGGTGGTGGCCGGGTCGTCCTGGGGTGCCTGGAAGATCGCGCCGTTGACGTTTTCGTCCAGCAACGGGGTCTCGACTTCGACGGTGCCGATCTTGGAGGCGTTGGGGCAGCCCTCCCCGGGAGCCGAGTTGACCGTCTCCTTCGCCAGCTGGGCCTTGGTGCAGACCTCCAGGCCTTCGGCGATCGAGGGGTTGACCGTCATCCCCTCGGGCAGCGTCACCACCGCTCGTCTGACGTCGGAGTTGGCGGTGCCCTCGGGACTCTGCAGGCCTGCGTCTTTGACGTCGAGGGAGAAGTCCAGTCCCGTTGGGCTCTGCGCCGCGAGCGTCGTCGGCTTGGCCGTGATCGTCGGGCCGAAGGGGAGGTTGCCGCAGTTGATCGTCCGCAGGGCGCTTTCAGAAGCGCCGGAGACCAGCGTCTGCGGTTCCTCCCAGCTGTTGGCGAGGTAGGTGGTGAAGAGGTCGCCGGTGCAGGCGCGCGGGAGGGTGAGGAACGGTCTTTCCTCGAGGTCGACGGGGCAGGCGTCGTCCGCGGCGGTGCTGAGGCAGTGGCCGCGCG
The DNA here is from genome assembly GCA_035762685.1 of Solirubrobacterales bacterium. Classification (GTDB taxonomy): domain Bacteria; phylum Actinomycetota; class Thermoleophilia; order Solirubrobacterales; family 70-9; genus VAYN01. Next base: position 3,618 of record DASTNW010000028.1, read on the forward strand.
CTTTGTCGTGCGAAGAGGAGGCCGGGTTGCCCCAGATCGTCAGGGTGGAGCCGCCGATCGGTTCCACGTCGGCGGTGTTCTTGAGGGTGGCGACGAGATTGTGGGGATAGGCCGGGCTGACCCTGATCAGCAGCGCCACCGGCACCTGCAGGAGGATGAAGCCGATCTTCGCCGCGGCGCCGGGCGGGGGGTCGAGGTTGAAGGCGGGGCCGAGGTCCACCGGCGGCTCCCCAGGCCTGTGCACGCTCAAGACGCCGACGGCGGTGTTGTCGGGGCAGTTGCTGATGCCGTCGGGAACCTCAAGGAAGTCGGCGGTGGAGCAGAAGGGCACGGCGGCGCGGTCGCCGACCAGGCCGGTCGGCAATTCGGCCGTCAGGTCCTTGATCGAGCCGTCGGGCAGGACTTCGCCGGGTTTGGCCCCTTCTTTGGTCGAGAACTCGACCTGCGTCGTCATCGCATACGGATGCGAGCCGGCGTCGGTGCTGGAGAGGCCGTTCTGGTCTTCGTAGGCGACGTCGAAGCCGGTGACGCTGAAGGCCGCCTGAGCGGAGGGCACGAGCAGCAGCGCCGCGAGGCAGGCCGCCGCCAAAGTGATTGCGAGTCTCTTTCCCATCGTCCTGCCCTCCGCTCCTTGTTGGGCCTTGCCCTGCTTCTCTGTGGTGGGGGTCGGCATCGGTCTCGAGGTGTGTCGATCGCTCCCGTCGGGCCTAGGCCCGACGGGAGCGAGACGGACAGCTGGCTAGGGAGCGGTCACCGCCCAGGTGCCGAGGAAATACGCCCCAGCCGACCCCGCGAACATCCCAATGCCGGTGGTCGCCGATCCGCCCGCTTCACCGGTGACTGGGTTCTTGAATTCCGGGTCGGCGAACAGGGTGCCAACGATTTTGCCCGCGTACACGCAGAGGAACCCTGCTTTTGCTTTGGGGCCCGCCGCTTTGCCGGGGCATTTTTCGTGTTCGGGGCCGACTTCGTCTTCGCCGTCATAGCCCTCGTCTAGATAGAGGACGTTGGCGGCGGGGATTCCCGCTTCGAGCGGGATCGGGAAGGAGAGCGAGGTCATTGCTTCCGCTTCGACAATCTCAGCGAAGGCACCGGTCTCGGTCTTGCCGCTGGGGAGAACTTCAGTGAAGCCGGTTTCCCCGTCTTCGCCGTTTTTGCCAGCCGGTCCCGTGGGGCCGGTGGCCCCTTTGGCGCCCGCTGCGCCAGCAGCGCCCGCCGCGCCGGCATCGCCCTTGGCGCCGGCCGGACCTGCGGGCCCTGCCGGGCCAGCCGGACCTGCGGGCCCTGCCGGGCCCGTCTTGCCGGTCTTGCCCCTCGGGCCCGGCTTGCCCTTGCTGGCGCTGGCGCTGGCCTTACCGCCCGAACCGCCACCGGTGGCGGCTACCGCGCCGCCGCCGAGGGCGGCAACCAGCGCGACGATCGCGACTACGAGTCCGGCGGTGCCGAAGTGCTCGCGGAGTCTCGAGAGCATCAAATCTTCTCCTTGTCCCGTGAGCCCCTATTGCCGGCCGTTCCCTTACGGCGCTTCCCTGAGGCTCGGTTTCCCTTTGGTGCTGCGACTGCTTCCCTGACTTTCGCTTGGCTATACCATTGACGTACCCAAGCGACGACGTGGACTATAAACACGCCGTACCGTCGTTGTCAAGGTACGCACATGGTATGAGAGGCGTCGCGGCTAGGGGAGCGGGACTTCAGCCGGCCTGGCGGCGGCGCGGCTCGACCACCGCGTCTCGGGCGCGCTCGTAAGCGGGGACGGCCAGCGTCTCCGCGGCCGCGGACCCGTAAAAAGCGAGCACGTAGCCGACCAGGTGGGGCGTGAGCAGACGTAGCTGCTTCGCCCGGCCCTGGAGAACTTCGCTTGCCACCCGGGAGGCGATGCCGCCGGCGATCACCTGGTCCAGCTCCGCCGCCATGTTGGACCTCTCCGCCGCCTCAGGAACGGCGGAGCGCAGCAGCGCCCCGTAGCGGTGCAGCCACTCGTGGTAGCGAAGGGCGATCTCATGGCCCGCGGACGGGGCCTCGACGAAGAGGAGGCGAGCGAGGTGGGGCTCGGCTGAGAGCATCGCCAGGCCCGCCCCGAGGCCCGTTTCCACCCTTTCTTCGACGCTCGTCCCCTGCTCGCAGCGGGCTTCCAGGACCGCCAGCAGGCGCTCGTGGCAAGCCTCGTGGGCGGCGGCGAAGCACTCGCGCTTGCTGGCGAAGTTGTCGTAGAAAGCGTTGCGGGAGACGGCCGCGGCCTTGACGATGTGAGCAACCGACATCGCTTCGTAGCCGTGCTCGGCAACCACCCGCGGGACGGCCTCGACCAGGCGCCGGCGCTGGTCCTCCCGCACCTCCTCCGGCGCGAGCGCGTGGCGCCCGCGCGGCAGGCGCCGGGGCTCGTCGTTGCTGGTCCTGCCTTGAGCTTTGGCCATCGGTGGCGGGCGCTGCGAGTTTTCTACCGGTACAGCTTAGTTCCTGTAAGCGCCGGACCAGGGCGCCGCAGACAGGGCGCGACTCCTCGGCGGCGAACCTGTTTCTCCAACGATGCCTCGCCTTCGCCGCCGCCCCACACTGGCCCGCGCCATCGCCTCGCTAGCCGCCCTCGCAGGCCTGGCCGCCCTTCCCGCGCCGGCCAGCGCCGCCGTCAACTGGGTCGTCCACGGCCGCGGTTTCGGCCACGGCGTCGGCATGAGCGCCTACGGCGCCTACGGCTTCGCCCTGCACGGCAGGGACTACCGCTTCATCCTCGGCCACTACTTCCCGGGGACGACGATCGGCGCCCTCCCGGGGCCAAAGGTCGTCCGCGTCCTGCTCGACATCTCCCCCGGCGACGTCGGCTTCGACGGCGCCACCAGCGCCTGCGGGGTGGCGCTCGACCCGGAGCGCAGTTACCAGGCCCACCGCTCCGGCGGTGCCGTCGTGCTGCGCAGCTCCGGCGGCAAGCGGCTGGCCAACTGCGGGCGCAAGCTGCGGGCCGCCGGGGCCGGCAGGATCGAGATCGCCGGTGCCGGCACCTTCCGCGGCGCTCTCGAGACCGTGCCGACCGAAAGCGACGCCGGCTCGCTCAACGTCGTCAACGCGCTCGCCCTCGAGCAGTACGTGAAAGGGGTGATGCCGAACGAGGTCCCCGCTTCCTGGCCGACCGAGGAGCTGAAAGCGCAGGCGCTGGCGGTGCGCTCGATCGCCCTCACCGGCGCCGTCGGCGGCAACGGCTTCGACCTCTACAGCGACACCCGCAGCCAGGTCTACGAGGGCCTCGAAAGCGAGGCGGCGCAGACCAACGCCGCCGTCGCCGCGACCCGCGGCCAGGTCGTCATGTACGGGGGCGAGGTCGCACAGACCTTCTACTCGGCCTGCTCCGGCGGCCACACCGAGAGCGTCGAGAACGTCTTCGGCACCGCGGTCCCCTACCTGGTCGGCGTCCCCGACCCCTACGACGGCTACTGCCCGCTGCACACCTGGACCCTGCGCTTCAGCGGCCCCGAGATCAGCTCCCGCCTCTCCCCCTACCTCGACGGCCGCCTGAAGCAGGTCGTCGTCACCAGGCGTGGCGTCTCACCGCGGATCCTCTCCGCCAAACTGATCGGCACCGGCGGCGTCAGCACCGTCACCGGCGCCCAGCTCGAGGTCGCGCTCGGCGGCTACGACACCTGGATGACCTTCGAGAAGGTCATAGGCTGAGGCCCGCATGGCCTGCGTCCACAAGGAGATCGAGATCGACGCCCGGCCCGAGGACGTCTGGGACGCGTTGCGCGACTGGGGCGCGATCCACCAGCGCCTCGTGCCCGGCTTCGTCGTCGACGCCCGCCTCGACGGGCCCGACCGGATCGTCACCTTCTTCAACGGGATGGAGGCCCGCGAGCTGCTCGTCGACCTCGACGACGACGCCCGCCGCCTCGCCTGGTCGGTGGTCGACGGCCCCTACACCCACCACAACGGAGTGGCCCAGGTCTTCGCCCTCGACGCGGAGCGCAGCCGCTTCGTCTGGACCGCCGACCTCCTGCCCGACGCCGCCGCGGCGGCGACCGGGGAGATGATGGAGCGCGGGATCGCGGTCGTCAAACAGACGCTGGAGGCGGCTCAACCGTCTGGGTAGGGCTGGACCGGGATGCCGTGGTCGGTCTCGCGCATCCCCAGCTCGTAGGCGGCGCCGGCTGCGAGCGTGAGCTCGCGTGGGGGGAGGCCGGGGCGCTCGACGGTCAGTTCGAGGTCGGCGACGGAGCAGTTGACGGTGTTGTGCTCGGGGCCCTTGGGGTCGGCGTAGACCCAGCCGACGAAGTCCTTCTCGGGGGCGGAGACGCGGCCGCGGACGACGATGCCCTTGCCGGGGAGGACGAAGGAGCAGGCGGCGGGCGCCTCCTCGATCGAGGCGGAGCGGATCGCGCCGAGGCCGCCGAGCCGGTGCGGCTCGCCGTCCAGCATCAGCATCCCGGAAGGGATCCAGGGACTGGTGCGGGAACCGAGCCTGACCCGGGCGGCGCCGGCGTCGAAGTAGGTCCCGGGCGAGTCGGCGAAGCCGGTGCCCTCGAGCCAGACCCAGCGCTCGGCGTGCTCGGTCCCCCAGTTGTGGCCGATCATCCCCGGCCAGCCGCTGAGCTCGATCGACTCGTCGTCGATTTCGAGGCGCCCGTCGAAGTGAGCGAGCGGGACGGGAGCGACGAACTTCGTTTTCGGCAGCGGCGCCTCGTAGAGCCAGTCGGCCGGCAGGTACTTGCAGGGGTCGGCCTCGCTGGAGAAGGTGAAGGACCAAGCGGCGCTGAGCGCGTCGGTATCGACCGAGCCCTCGGCCCGGCCCGGCCCGATCTCGGCGTCGCCGACCCGGACCCAGGAGCCGGCGGGAGCCGACAGCTCCGCCGCCGGCACCGTCACCTTGGTTGCCCGCGGCCCCGCGGCCCCGCGGTCGAAGAAGACGAACCAGATCGAGGCGTTGGGCTCGGCGCCGGGGCGCTTGTGCACCGTGTGGCGGACCCAGATGCCGCGGCCGCCGCCGGGCTCGCAGGCCTTGATGTAAAAGCTCTCGTAGTGGCCGGCCTTGGCGGCGACCTTTGGGAACCTGGCGCCTTCGTTCATCGCCGCTGACTCTAGACCGACCCGGACGTCCGTCGCAATCGATTGATCTGCGCCGGTGCCGGTGTATACGCTCCCGGCCGTGTCGTTCGCCCGCCACCTGCTCGTCCTCACCTGCGCGCTCGCGTTGCTGGCCGCCTCGGTCCTCGGCGCGGCGGCGGCGAGCGCGGCGCCGTCCGGAGCCGGCGCCTCCGTCTCGAAAAAAGGCAAAGCCAAAGGCAAGAAGTGCCCGAAGGGCAAGAAGCCGGTGAGCGTCAAACGAAACGGCAAAAAGGTCACGATCTGCAAGAAAAAGGCGAAACCGAAACCGGTGCCTCCGCCGACCCCGGCCCCCGCCCAGGGCCTCTTCCCCGATCCCGGCCGCACCCTCGAGGAAGCCGAGGCGAAGGAGTACCTGAAGCCCTACCTGCCGAACTCCACGTTCACCGACTGCGTCCCCGGTTGGCCCGCTTGCGGCGGCTTCGAGAACCGCTACAGCCACTCCGCCGGCAGCACCTTCTACCAGTGCTGGCTGCGGCCGACCTCCGGCTCGGACGTCAAGAGCGTCGGCGAATACGGAGTCCAGAAAGCGCGCGTCAATCCCGACGGCTCCTGGCTCGTCCAGGAGATCGTTAGCTGGTACGGCCACTACAACCTGTTCGAATGGCAGGTCTCCGACAGCGGTGTCGTCAACGGCGCCAACCAGTCCGACTCCGGCGGCGCCCCCGAAAAGATCGGCCCGCTGCAATACGTCGGGGGCATCGCCAAAGACTGCAGCTACTGACCCACCGGGCGGAGATCCTCGGCGACTGCCTTCATCATCGCCACCGCCACATAGCGCCTCTGACCACGCGGGCCTTCGGCACCTTCGCTCAGCACTCCCTGTTCCTCCAGGCGGCGGAGCTGGCGCAGAGCGGTGGGCCGACTGACGCCGAGACGGGCCTCTACCGACCGCGTCGTAACGACCGGGTTCTCGCAAATCAGGTCGACTAGCGCCATCGCATTCGAAGTCCCCAGCCTTGCAGCGGCTTGGCGGTACCGCTCCCGCACTTCGATGATCCGCTGGGCGCGACGCACCGCGTCGCTGGCCTGGGTCTGGACGGCAGTGAGGAACAGCTCGATCCACGGGATCGGGTCGCCCGTCTCGCGAATGGCCTGGAGCGCGTCGTAGTAGGCGTCACGGTGGCGCTCCACATAGGCACTCAGATAGAGCAGGGGCACCCTCAGTCTCCCTCGAGCGACCAGAAAGAAAACGAGCAGGAGCCGCCCGAGGCGGCCGTTGCCGTCGAGGAACGGGTGGATGGTCTCGAACTGTGAGTGCAGGAGCGCGTTCTGTATCAGCAGCGGCATTTCCGGCTCCTCATGGGCAAAGCGCTCCCAGTCGGTGAGGAGGTCCGCCAGCTCGGCGGGCGGGGGCGGCACGAACTGCGCGGTTTCGACCGTCGAGCCCGGGGCGCCGATCCAGTTCTGGCTCGTGCGAAGCTCGCCCGGGGCGAGCTCGCGGCCACGAACGCCGTCCATCAGCTGGCGGTGCATCTCGCAAAGCAGCCGGGTGCTCAGGGGCAGGTCGTCAAGCCGTTCGAGACCCCAGCGCATCGCTGCGGCGTAGTTGACGACTTCCTCGACGTCGGCGCTCGAGGGGCCGCCTGCTGCATCCGATTCGAGGACCTCCGCCATGCTCGCTTGCGTTCCCTCGATCCGGGTCGACGAAAGGGCCTCGCGCAGGAGATAGGGACGAAGCAGGAGGTCGGGAGTCGGCAGGAGGCGACCGACGCCGGCGAGTTGGCCTAGCGCTCCCTCAGCATCTCCTAGCATCCGCAGCGTGGATCCAGGCAGCTCCAGCGATCGAGGTACCGGCGCGGGAAAGTACGCCACGTAGCCGTGACGGCCCGGGGTACGCCGAGCCTCGCCGAATGCCGTCGATCGGTAGGCCTCCAATTCCATAGGGCCATTCTACGCGACTCTAACGTTATAAATCTAAAACGTTAGAGACAATGGGTGACCCTAACGGGACCGCCAGAATCGATCGATAGAGGTGCTCAGACCTTGATCGTGATCACGTCGCCGTCTTGGACGACGTAGTCGCGGCCCTCGATCCGTAGCTGGCCCTTGTCGCGGGCGCCCGAGTAGCCGCCGCACTCGACCAGTTGCTGCCAACTGACGACCTCAGCTTTGACAAACGCTTCCATGATCTCGGTGTGGATCGTGCCGGCGGCTTCGAGGGCGGTGGCGCCGCGCGGCAGCGGGCGGGCGACGGCCTCCTTGCCCTCGCCGGCGGTGAAGAAGACGAGCAGGTCGAGCAGGTCGTAGGCGGCGCGGACCAGGCGCGCCAGGCCCGAGCCCTCGACCCCGTAGGACTCGCGCATCTCCTCGGCTTCGGCCGGGTCGAGCTCGGCCAGCTCGCCCTCGATGCGAGCGCTGACCGCGACCACGCCTGCACCGACCGCCTTGGCGTGGGAGACGAGGGCTTCCGGCGCCTCGGCGTCGCCCTCGTCGACGTTGGCGACGTAGAGAATCGGCTTCGTCGTCAGGGCGCCCAGGTTCGTCGCGGCGTCGGGGGCGGCGTCCGGGACCGGGACCGAGCGCGCCGGCCGGCCGGCGGCGAGCGCCTCGTGCACCGCCTGCAGCCAGCCGTGCTCGGCGATCGCCTCGGCGTCACCCGACTTGGCCTGCTTGGCGACCCGGCCCAGGCGGCGCTCGACCTGGTCGTAGTCGGCCAGCACCAGCTCGGTCTCGATCGTCTCGACGTCGGCGAGCGGGTCGACGCGCCCGTCGGGGTGCGGCACGCCGGAGTCCTCGTGGCAGCGGACGACATGGCAGATCGCGTCGGTCTCGCGGATCGAGGCGAGGAACTGGTTGCCGAGCCCCTCGCCCTCGGAGGCGCCTTTGACCAGGCCGGCGATGTCGTGGAAGAAGATGGTCGCCGGTTCCAGCTTCGAGCTTCCGACCGTCGCCGCGACCTGCTCCAGCCGCTCGTCCGGCACCTCGGCAACCGCGACGTTGGGCTCGATCGTCGTGAACGGGTAGTCGCCGGTCTGCGCCCCGCCCCTGGTCAGGGCGTTGAAGAGCGTCGACTTGCCGGCGTTCGGCAGCCCGACGATCCCGACCTTCACCGTCCCCTCCCCCTCATAAGGAGAGCGGCACGATCAGGCCGAGCGCGACGCCGAGCAGGGCGCCGGCGAGGACGTCGGACGGGTAGTGCATCCCCAGGTAGGGGCGGCCGAGCGAGAGCGCGAGAGCGACGAACAGGGCGCCCGCGGTCGCCGGGTCGACCCGGACCATCGCCGTCGCCACCGCGAAGGAGGAGAGCGCGTGGGCGGAGGGGAAGCTGAGCGAGCTTGGGGCGCCGCCGAGCGGCGGCAGGCCCTCGAGCACCGGCCGTGGCCGCCGCACCACCAGCTTGATCCCGTAGTTGAGGGCGATCGCGATCGGGCCGAGCGCGGCGCAGATCAGCCAGGCTTCGCGGCGGTCGGGGTCGAGCAGGGCAAGGGCCAGACCGAGCACGACCCAGACCAGGCCGTGGTTGCCGGCCTTGCCCAGCGCCTTGGCGGCGGACTCCAGCTCCGGCGAGTGGCCGCGGGTCCGCATCGCCCGCAGCAGCTTCAGGTCGAGATCGCGCATCGGCGCGCAGGATAAGCCGCTCAGTCAGTATCCGGTCATGCCCTCCGTCCCCGGCTACGTCCACAAGCCCGGCAACCACTGCGGCTCGACCGCCCTGCGCAACCTGCTCGCCTTCCACGGAGTCGAGCTCAGCGAGGAGATGGCCTTCGGCCTCGGGGCCGGCGCCTGCTTCTACTACCTGACCCTCGAGGACGCCTCGCCGAGCCGCTGGTTCAACGGCCGCACGGCGCGGCTGGAGGAGAGCTTCCGCGAGCTGACCGGCGCGGCGCTGGAGATGCGGACCTTCGCCGAGGGCGACGGCGACGCCTGGGAGGCGGCCCGGGCCGAGGTCGACGCCGGCAACCCGGCCCTCCTCCTAACCGACCTCTACTACCTCGACCACTACGGCAACTCGGCCCACTTCCCCGGCCACGCCGTCGTCCTCGCCGGCTACGACGACGAGCTCGCCCAGCTCTCCGACACCGGGTTCGAGGAACTGCAGACGACCCGCCTCGAGAACCTCGCCAAGGCCCGCCACAGCGGCCACCCCGCCTATCCGCTGGAGGGCCACATGTTCACCGTCTCCGAAGCGGTCGACCGCGCGCAGCTCGAAGCCGCGGTCCCGCGGGCGATCGAGCGGGCGGCGAGCGAGATGCTCGCGCCGACCTGGGACGAGTTCGCCGGCCTGCCTGCCGTCGAACGCCTCGCCGCCGAGGCCGGCTCCTGGCCCGAGGTGGCCGAGGACTGGCAGTGGTGCGCCCGCTTCGCCTACCAGGTGATCGAGCGCCGCGGCACCGGCGGCGGCGCCTTCCGGCTGATGTACTCGCGCTTCCTCGAGGAGACGGGTCGGCCCGAGGCAGCCCTGGCCGCGGCGGCGGCGGCGCGGTGGACGGAGTTGGCCGAGGCATTCCGGACGGCCAGCGATGACGACGAGGCGGACGCCGCACTCTGGGCCTCGATCGACGCGGCGGCCAAACGGGTCGCCGAGGCCGAGGCCCAACTCTGGACGACGCTCGCAGCGGCCTGAGCGCGACGCCCGGCGACCCCAGACGTTTGCCCCGTCGCTCTCGGGGGTACTCCCGCCCCATGACCATCGCCGCTGCAATATTCCTGATCGCCGTCGGCGCGATCCTCAAGTTCGCGACCAACGTCCACGTGCAGGGCGTCAGCGTCGACACCGTCGGCGTGATCCTGATGATCGCCGGCGCCGCCGGGCTCCTCCTCAGCTTCCTGCAGGAGGCGATCTGGTCCCGCCGCCGCCGCGAAGAGGTGCCGCCCGGCCCCGCGGTCGAAGAACGCCGCGAAGTCCGCGAGCCGCCCCGGTACTAGCGCCAACGAAAGTTGGTGTTCCTTTTGTCCGCTATAGGGACAAAAGGAACACCAACTTCAGCGACCAAGGGCCGCTAAACGCCAGGGATGCCGATACGGGCGAAGTAGGCGAACCAGTGGCCGGAGTGCTCCTCGTAGGCGAGGCCGGCTTCGGCCGCCTGGCGTTTGAGGCTGGCGAGGGTCGTGAAGTGGGGGTCGCCGAAGAGCTCGCCGACGACGAGGCGGCCGGCGGGCTTGAGGACGCGGCGGACCTCGCGCAGCGCCGCGGCGGTGTCGGGGATCTCGCCGAGGACGGCAGTGAGGACGACGGCGTCGACCGAGGCGTCCTCATAAGGGAGCGCGGTGGCGTCGCCCTGGGTCGGGGCCAGATTGGTGAGGCCGCGCTCACCGGCGGCGCGCATGACGTGGTCGAGGAACTGCTGCTGCAGGTCGAAGAGCTCGAGCCTGCCCTCCGGCGCCACCCACCCGGCCAGGTCCAACGAGTAGTAGCCGGTGCCGACGCCGATCTCGAGCAGGCGCTCGCCGGGCTGGGGGCGCAGCACCTGGTGCAGGCGGTCGCGGGTGATGACCGGGTGCGGCGCTTCGACCCAGAAGCGCTGGCCGTAGGGACAGGCCGACGGGTTCTTGCGCCACCAGAGGGCCGCCGCCAGGGTCGCTCCCGCGGCGGCGCCGAGCAGGAGGCGGGGGCGCATCAGTCGCCGAGCGAGAAGCCGACCCGGTGCTCGCCCGAGTCGATGCGCAGGAAGGCGACCTTGCCGAGGTAGAGCGAGATCACCCCGTCCTCCGTGTGCAGGTCGTGCCAGCCGCCCTTCTCGAGCTGCTTGCGAAGGTCCTTGAGGTCGCCCTCGGCGAGCCGGGCGGAGATGACCTGCCCGCCCTCGAAGCCGATCTCGACTCGCTGCGACTCTGCCATCAGTGCCCTCCCGCGGGTTCGACGATCTCGGTCAGCACCCCGCCGGTCGAGCGGGGATGGAGGAAGGCGACGCGGCTGTCGCGGATGCCGGTCCGCGGCTCGGAGTCGATCAGCTCGATCCCGGCGGCGGCGATCCGGCCCAGGGTGGCGTCGATGTCGTCGACGGCGTAGGCGACGTGGTGCAGCCCTTCTCCCTTGCGGGCGAGGAACTTGCCGACGGCGGTGTCGGGCCCGAGCGGGGCCAGCAGCTCGACGTGGCCGTCGCCGACGTCCAGCAGCACCGCCTCGACGCCCTGCGACTCGACCGTCTCCCGGTGCGCCAGCGCCATCTCGAAGCTCCCCTCATAGAGGGCGATGGCCGCGTCGAGGTCTTCGACGGCGACGCCTATGTGGTCGATCCTTCCGAACACGGCGGCCAGTCTATGCGGCCGGCGGCAGCTCGTCGCCGCCGTTGCCCTGCTCGACCCGGAGGACCTCCGCCATCGCTGCCAGGCCGACCTCGAGTTGCTCGGGCGTCGGCTCCTTGGTTGCCCAGTGCCGCTGGATCTCGCGGCCGGGGGCGTGGAAGGCCTCGGCCAGGGGGTCGCCGTGGTGGCGATCGCTCCAGGCGAACATCTCGACCGCGATCGAGGCGCCGCCGAGGCCGACGCCGGCCCGCGCCACCGCGCTGGGGCTCTCGACCAACCGCTCCAGCAGCAGCGTGCCGCCGACCGAGAGCAGCATCATCGGCAGCATCAGGTTGGAGCCGCAGCGGTCGTGCTCCTTGGGCACTCCGGCGACATCGTCGACGCCCTGCTCGTAGGCGGCGATCGCCTTGTGCTCGACGCCGTGATAGGCGGCCAGGTCGCGGTCCATCAGCGCCACCAGCGCCGGCACCACGCCGACCGCCTGCACCAGCGCCTCGCGCAGGGCCGAGGTCCGCTCCCCACGCCGGCGCAGCAGCCCGGTCGCCGCCAGCGTCGCGGCGGCAGCGGTAACGACCCGCCAGTCCTCGAAGGGGAGCCGCGCCGCGCGCAAGCGCCGGCGCGCCAGCGGCAACACCGCCATCGCCTCGGCCAGCTTCAGCGGGCCGCGCAGGCCGGGGGCTTTCGCGACCAGCGCGGGAGCGAGCTCGGGCTTGCGTTCGGAGGCGACCTGGATCCGTCCCCCGCCGTCGCGGACCGCCGCCGCCCAGTGGGTCGGCCCGTGGATCAGCAACCCGTTGCGCAGCGCCATCCCTCCCAGCCGCAACCGCTCGCTGTCATCCGTGGCCATCTCGTCACCTTAGGCCATGGCCGGAAGCGGAAATACAGAGGGCGCCGAGCCCAGTCAACTCGACGCCCTCTCCCCCCTGGGTGAAGCTCGACCGGAGACCCCCAGTCCAGGCCTCCGGCCGTATGTCGGCTCTCCCTGGCTTAGCTTGGAAAGCCGCCCTTAAAACCCCCATGGCGTGAAGAAGTTGCGGCCGCCCCGACCCCTTGCGCCGCTCCCGCGCCCGCTCGATCACCCCGCGGATCTCGGCTTTCCCCGCGTTCACCGCCGACTCCTCCTCGAACGCCCCGTCGGCCCCCGCCGCCGCGATCCGCGCCAGCGTCGTCTTCCCCGCCCCGGGAGGCCCGTAGAGGATGGCGCTGTGCGGGTGCCCGCTCTCGATCGCCGTCCGCAATCCCGACCCAGGCCCGAGTATGTGCTCCTGCCCGACCAGCTCGTCGAGGCTTCGCGGGCGCATCCGCACCGCTAGGGGGGTGTCTGAGGCCGGAGTCTCCTCAGCTCTCTCACCGGGCTTGGGCCGGGCCTCTTCGCTGGTGTCGAAAAGCTGGTCGTCCACCAACGCTTAGTATGAGGGGGGAGGAGGAGGGGTCGGGGGAGCC
>DASTNW010000029.1:0-12161 GCA_035762685.1 Solirubrobacterales bacterium
TGGAGGCGACGATGACCACGTCGGGACCGTCGTCGACGTAGAGCAGAGGGGAGGTGCGGAGCTTGCCGCTCTTGGCGCCGACGTGGTCGAGCAGCAGCATCTTGCCCCGCACTCCCGGGACCGAGTGCCCGATCCGCCCGCCGGTGTGGCGGTAGAGGAACGTGTGGGCACCCATGAAACGGCGGGTCGCAGGCCAGATCTTGTCCGCTACGTCGAGGTAGCGGGGGGTGCGTCTGGCCTGCGGCGCCGTCGTCGTCATCTCAGGTGTACATCCCGCCGAACATGCCGCCGGTCACGTTGAGGACCTGGCCGTGCATGTAGTTGGCCAGCGGCGAGGCGAGGAAGAGGACCGGGCCGGAGGCCTCCTCGGGCGAGGCGGGGCGGCCGATCGGGATGATCGCCGAGGCCATCGCCCGCATCTGCTCGGGGATGCCGAGCTCGATCTTCTCGCCACCGGGAGCGGTCATCTCGCCGCCCTCCTCCTTGGCCGCGGTGAGGCGCGTGTCGACGAAGCCGAAGGCGACCGCGTTGACGTTGATCTTGAACTGGCCCCACTCCTTGGCGAGGGTTTTGGTCAGGCCGACGACGCCCGCCTTGGCGGCCGAATAGTTGACCTGGCCGGCGTTGCCCATCGTGCCAGAGGTGGAGGAGACGTTGATCAGCTTGCGGAAGACCTCCTTGTCTTCGCCACGCTCGGCCTTGGCCGCCTCACGCCAGTGCGGCGCCAGGGCCCGGGCGACGCGGAAGGGGACGACCGTGTGGATGTCGAGCATCGCCTGGAACTGCTCGTCGCTCATCCGGTGGGCGACGCCGTCCCAGGTGTAGCCGGCGTTGTTGACGGCGATGTCGACGGCGCCGAAGGCGTCGACTGCGGCGGCCACCAGCTCGTCGGCGGCGCCCTCCTTGGTCAGGTCGCCGGCGTAGACCGCGGTCTCGCCATCGATCTCACCGGCCGTCTGCTCGGCAACGTCGGCGTCGAGGTCGTTGATCAGGACCTTGGCGCCCTCGCTGACGAACAGCTCCGCGGTGGCCCGTCCGATCCCCCGCGCCGATCCCGTGACGATCGCCGCTTTCCCATCGAGAAGTCCCATCAGTCTGCGTCTCCTTTGGTTCGTGAAGTCGGCGCCGGAGGCTACAGGGAACCGCGCAATCCTGGTCAGCCGGCCAGTTTTCCAGCATGGGGCCGATACGCCCGTAAGAATGGCCGCCGTGAGCGACCTCGGCAGCATCTTCCTGCTTGCGCTGCTCGCGATGTTCACGCCGACGCTGCTGGCCGCGGTAACGGTGATGATGCTGCTGCCGAACCCGAAGCGGCTGATGCTCGGCTACCTACTCGGCGCCCTGACGACGAGCATCAGCCTGGGGCTGCTGATCGTCTTCTCGCTCAACGACTCCGCGAGCGTCAACACCGCCAAGCAGACGCTGGGGCCGGGGGAGGACATCGCCCTCGGCCTGCTGGCGCTGCTGGTTGCCTTCGTGCTCGGGACCGGGCGCGACGCGCCGCTGCAACAGCGGCGGCAGCGGCGCCGGGAGGCCAGGGAGGAGGGCGACGAGGCGAAGGAACCCTGGACCGACAGGATGCTCGGCCGGGGCTCGGCGCGGATCACCTTCGCGGTCGGCATCGTCCTCACCCTGCCAGGCGTCTCCTACCTGACCGCCCTCGACCGCATGGCCAAGCTGGACATCGGCACGCTGGAGACGGTGCTGTTGGTCGTCGGTTTCTGCCTGATGCAGCAGCTGCTGCTGGAGGTGCCGTTGCTCGGCTACGCCTTTGCCCCCGAGCGGACGCAGGACAGGGTGACGCGCTTCCGCGCCTGGCTCGGTCGCAACGGCCGCAGCGCGGCCGTGATCGTCGCCGCGGTGCTCGGGGGCCTCCTCCTGCTCCGCGGCACGATCACGCTGCTCGTGTAGCTTTGCTCAGCTGCTCAAAGCTTGCCCGCCTTCGCAAGGTACTCGTCCAGCGCCTTGCTTTTCTGGGTGTCCTCGTAGACCTCGTAGTCGCGCAGCAGGCCCCAGCGGAGGTGTCCCCAGATCACGTAGCGGTTCTCGTAGACGCGCTCGCCCTCGGGCGTGTCGAGGTGGTCGGTGCCGCGGACGCAGATCGTCTGCCGCCAGGGGAAGCCCTTGAGCACGACCTCGTCGGGGCTGATCTGCAGGCCGACGTCGGCGAACCGCTGCAGCCACCTCTCCAGCTCGTTCTTCCCCTGCAGGTCGGTCGCCCAGGAGCTGTCGCCGGGAAAGTGGAACCGCACGTCCTCGGCGTCCATTTTCAGCGTCGGCCCTATGTCTCCGGCGCTCGCCCGGGCCATGTTGCGGGCGATCATCTTCTTGGCCAGCCACGACAGCATCGGTGCCTCCTCCGCTCGTTGTCCCGGCGGAACTTAGCTGGCGGTCGGTTTGTGCGGAAAATGCGAGTTTTGGATCGGGATCCTTGACCGCCCTCGATGCCTTCGTCGTCCCGAGTCCCTAGGATGCCCGGAGATTTTTTCCCGGCCTCATAAAACTCACAGGCTGCTAATCCTTGCCTTGGCCGCCACGACGATGGGCCTCCTCGCGATTCCGGGTGCGGCTTCCACGACCGAGCGGATCGTCCTCCACGGCGCCGCCTCCGGCTCCCACCTCAAGGTGAGCACGAGCGGCCCGAACATCGTCGTCGACGGGATCATGGCGAAGGCGCAGCCACGGGGGTGCCGTTTCACGCGGGGCCACCACTCTGCGGTCTGCCCGATCGGCGACGCCGACGCGATCGAAATCGCGACCGGGCCGAGCGGCGATTTCGTCGAAGTACTCGACCGCCTGCCGTTCCCGCTGACCGTTCGCCTCGGCTCCGGCGAGGACAAGTTCATCGGCAACGCCGAGAAGGACATCTGCTATCCGGAAGGGAGCATGCGCAACCGCTGCGTCGGCAACGGCGGCGATGACGTCTGCATCACCGGCTCGCTCAACAGCGACTGCGTCGGGGGCGGGGGCGACGACTACTGTCGGCACGGCACCGGCAGCGACGGCTGCTGGGGAGGCCCCGGCGACGACATCTGCGTGATGGGGCCCGGCCAGGACGGTTGCCACGGCGAAGCCGGCAACGACCGCCTCTACGGTGACGGCGACCCCGACCAGCTCTACGGCGGCGAGGGATACGACTACTGTGACGGCGGCGCCGACTGGGGCCAGTCCCACACCTGCGAGGCCGGCCCCAGACGCTGACCCGCTGGGCGCCTACAGCCCCATCTGCTTGCCCAGGATCTCTTTCATGATCTCGTCGGTGCCGCCGCCGATCGGGCCGAGGCGGGCGTCGCGGACGGCGCGCTCGATGCCGTACTCGCGCATGTAGCCGTAGCCGCCGTGGACCTGGAGGGACTGGTCGGCGATCTCGAGCACGGCGCGCTGGGTGACGAGCTTGGCCATACTGACGTCGCGGATGCAGTCCTGGCCGTCGTGGAATAGGCGCAGGGCGTTGTAGGTGAGGGCGCGGGCGGCCTCGGCCTTGGTCGCCATCTCGGCGACGTGGTGGCGGATCGCCTGGAACTTGCCGATCGGGCGGCCGAAGGCCTCGCGCTCGAGCGCGTACTCGACCGTCCTCTCGATCAACCTCTGCATCGCGCCGATGGCGCCGATCGCCATCAGTAGCCGCTCCCAGGCGAAGTTGGCCATGATCAGCTTGAAGCCGCCGTTCTCCTCGCCCAACAGGTTCTCGGCCGGCACCTCGACGTCGGTAAAGGCCAGCTCGCCGGTGTCGGAGGAGTGCCAGCCCATCTTCTCCAGCTTCTGGGCCACCTCGTAGCCGGGCATCTCGCGCTCGAGGACGAGGAAGGAGATGCCGTGGTGGCCACCCTCCTGGGTGGTCTTGCAGGCGCAGACGAGGAAATCGGCGCGGACGCCGTTGGTGATGAAGGTCTTGGAGCCGTTGACGACGTAGCCCCCATCGACCTTCTCCGCCTTGGTCGAGATGCCGGCGACGTCGGAGCCGGCGCCGGGCTCGGTGATCCCGAGGGCGCCGATCTTCTCGCCGGCGATCCCCGGCACCAGCCAGCGCTGCTTCTGCTCCTCGGTGCCGAAGTTGAAGATCGGCGGCATCGCGATCGAGGCGTGGGCGTTGAGCCCGGCGGCGACCCCGCCGGAGCCGCCCGAGCGGGCCAGCTCTTCGACCCAGATCGCGTCGTGCAGGTGGGTGCCGCCCTGGCCGCCGTACTCCTCCGGGAACTTGAGGCCGAGGAAGCCGAGCTCGGCGCAGCGCGAGTAGAGCTCACGGGGGAATTCCCGCGCCGCCTCCCACTCGTCGACGTTGGGCGCGATCTCCTTGGCGACGAAGCGCTGGACGGTCTCCCGCAGCTCCTCGTGCTCCTCGCCGAAGGGCGGGAGGGTGGCGCGGGCGCCGCTGTCCTTGACGACCGTCACGCCGCTTCCTCGGTGCTCTGCGCCGGTGCTTTCCAGTCCTCGAGCATCGTGTGACCGCGCTCCTTGTGGTCGAAGCCGAGCAGGTCGCCCTGCGGGTTCTTCTTGCCGCCGTGATGGTAGGCGCGTACCTCGGCGATCTTGCCCTCGCGGATCAAGAACCACTCGGTGCCGCGGTCGAGCCGGCGCTCGCCGCTCTTCGGGTCGCGCCAGGTCATCGTCCACTCGATCACGACCTGGTCGCCCTGCTCGATCGCGTTCTCTACATACCACTGGGCATCGATCGTCGAGACACCGAGGGCGGCGAAGCCGCCGATCGTCTCCGCCCCCTCGTGCGGTCCAAGCCGCGTGTAGTAATGGACCGCGTCGTCGGTGAAATGCGACGAGACCGCTGCCCCGTCGCCCGTGTTCAGTGCCTCGTAGTAGGCCCGGACCCGCTCCGTGCCGGTCATGGCACGGAGACGTTCCGATAACGTTGCAGACAAAGAGCCTCTCTAGCGTTCTGGCTCTGTAGCGTGAAAGGGGTGGAGCGAACGATGTGGACCGACGGCCGGCTGGATGATCTCTCGCGGCGGATGGATGCCGGCTTCGACCACGTCGACCGCGACATCCGCGAGCTGCGATCCCTGGTCTGGCGCCTCTGGGCCATGAATATCGTCGCCACCGTCGCCGCTCTCATCGTCACCCGTATCTGACGCGATCCCGTCCCTACAGCCCGTAGCTTTTCCCGATCACGTCGAGCATCACCTCGTCGGTGCCGGCGCCGATCCGGTTGAGGCGGACGTCGCGGTAGGCGCGCTCGATCTCGTACTCCTTCATGTAGCCGTAGCCGCCGAGGATCTGGATGCACTCGTCGGCTACCTCACAGCCGACGCGGGAGGCGAAGAGCTTCGCCATCGTGATCTCGCGCACCGGGTACTCGCCGTTGGCGAAGCGCCAGGCGGTCGCGTAGGTGAACTGCTTCGCCGCCTCGGTCTTGGTCGCCATCTCGGCGAACTTGTGCCGGATCGCCTGGAACTTGCCGATCGGGCGGCCGAAGGCCTCGCGCTCCTTGGCGTACTCGAGGGTCTTCTCGATCATCCGTTCGCAGCCCGCGTGGGAGCCGGCCGCGGCAACCAGGCGCTCGCCCTGGAGCTCCCAGGCGATGTGGTAGAAGCCTTTGCCGACCTCGCCCAGCACCGCGTCGGCGGGGACGCGGACGTCGTCGAAGGCGAGTTCGCCGGTGTCGGAGGCGTGCATCCCCATCTTCTCCAGCTCGGCCGAGACGCTGAAGCCCGGGACCTTCTCGCCGTTCTCGTCGCGCAGATCGACGACGAAGAGGGTGATCCCAGCGTGGCGCTCGTCGGGGTCGGTCTTGCAGACGAGGACGATGAAGTCCGCCCGCGGGCCGTTGGTGATGAAGGTCTTGGAGCCGTTGATGACGTATTCGTCGCCGTCGCGGATCGCCGTGGTGCGGATGCCGGCGACGTCGGAGCCGGCGCCGGGCTCGGTGATCCCGAGGCTGCCGACCTTTTCGCCCTTGAGGCCAGGTTCGAGGTACTTCTTCTTCTGCGCCTCGGTTCCCAGCAGGTGGATCGGGGGCAGGACCATGTCGGTCTGGACCGCGAAGCCCATGTTGGTGCCGCCGGAGCCGGAGTAACTCATGCACTCGGCGCGGACCAGCGAGTAGAAGTAGTCGCCGCCCTGGCCGCCGTACTCCTCCGGGAAGCAGAGGCCGAGGAAGCCGAGCTCGCCCGCCCGCTTCATCTTCTCGGTCGGCCAGTAGGTGTCCTCCCACTCGTTGCGATGGGGCCAGAGCTCTTTCTTCACCCACGACTGCATCGACTCGCGCAGGTCTTCGTGCTCCTGGCTGAAGATGAAGTGCTTGCGCCCGGCTGCGTGGTCGGGCTTGATGACGCTGGAGCCGTTGGTCGTCGCGGTCGCCACTGGTCTCTCTCCTCGCTTGGGTTCCGGTCCGGCGGCGTCGCCGCCTCAAAAGCGAGTAGACAGTAGCACTTCCCACTTTCAACGCAACTCGGTATGGTTGCGGCTCGATGAGCCAGGGGAGCTACGAGCTGGTTGCCTACGAGGTCGCCGACGGCGTCGCCACGGTGACGCTGAACAACCCGGAGAAGCGCAACATGCTCTCCGGGCAGATGCTGGTCGAGCTGGTCGACGCGATGAAGCAGGCGAAAGCGTCCGACGAGGTCCGCGCCGTCGTCCTCACCGGCGCCGGTGACAAGGCCTTCTGCGCCGGGGCCGACCTCGGCGGCTTCGCGGCCGACGTGCCGCTGATCGCCAAACACTTCGCCTCCGACCTCTTCCTCGAGTTCTTCCGCCTGATGCCGCGGCTCGGCAAGCCCTCGCTCTGCGCCGCCAACGGCCACGTGCTGGCCGGGGGGATGGGGCTGGCCCTCTCCTGCGACCTGGTGATCGCCAAAGAGGGAGCGACCTTCGGCACGCCGGAGATCAACGTCGGCGCCTTCCCCTACATGATCATGTCGATCATCTACCGCAACGTCCCGCGCAAGAAGGTCAACGAGATGATGCTGTTGGGCGAGCGGCTCAGCGCCGAGCAGGCGGTCGAGTTCGGGCTCGCCAACAAGGTCGTGTCGGCGGCGGAGTTCGACGCCGCCGTCGCCGAGTGGGCGGCGAAGCTTGCCTCGAAGAGCCCGGTGCTGATGCGGCTCGGGCACGACGCGATGTACCGGCAGCAGGACATGGCGCTCGACGACGCGCTGGAGTTCCTGCGCTCCCAGCTCTCGCTCACCTTCACCACCGAGGACATCGTCGAGGGCGTCACCGCATTCTTCGAGAAACGCGACCCGCAGTGGAAGGGACGGTAGTGGCGAGCACCGAGCAAGAGCAGGAGACGAAAGACCTCCTTCCCGGAACCGCCTCGTTGGCGGAGTTGAACGAGCAGCTGCACGCGCGGCGCGAGAAAGCGAAGCTGGGCGGCGGCGAGGAGAAGATCGCCAAACAGCACGAGCGCGGCAAGCTGACCGCGCGCGAGCGGCTCGACCTGCTGGTCGACGGCGGCACCTTCGTCGAGCTCGGTATCCACGGCCGTCCCCACTTCGCGCAGCGGGCGATGGACGGGGTCGAGGCGCCGGCCGACGGCGTCATCACCGGCTGGGGCGACGTCGACGGCCGCCCCTGCTGCATCGCCGCCTACGACTTCACGGTGATGGCGGGCTCGATGGGGATGACCGGCGAGCTCAAGGTCACCCGCCTGCGCGAGATGGCGCTCTCCAAGCGGATGCCGTTCATCTGGCTGCTCGATTCCGCCGGCGCCCGCATCCAGGAGGCAGCGGGCTCGCTCTTCGCCGGCTCCGGCCACCTCTTCCGCGAGGAGGTCGAAATGTCGGGCGTGGTCCCGATGGTGGCGGCGATGATGGGCCCCTGCGCCGCCGGCACCGCCTACATCCCGGCGCTCTCGGACTTCGTCCCGATGGTCTCGGGACAGGGCGCGATGGCGCTGGCCGGGCCGCACCTGACCAAAGCCGTGACCGGCGAGGACATCTCGATGGAGGAGCTCGGTGGCGCCAAGGTCCACTGCCGCAAGTCGGGAGTGGGCGATCTCGAGGTGAAGGACGACGCGGAGTGCATCGAAGCCGTCAAGAAGTACCTCTCCTACTTCCCGGCCAACTGCGAGCAGAAGCCGCCGATCGCCGAGAGTGCCGACCCGATCGACCGCATGTCGGACAAGTTGCTGGAGATCGTCCCCGACTCCTCGCGCCAGCCCTACGACATGTACGACGTGATCCGCGAGATCGTCGACGACGGCGAGTTCTTCGACCTGAAGCCGAAGTTCGCGAAGACGCTGATCACCTGCTTCGCTCGCTTCGGCGGGCAGCCGGTCGGGATCGTCGCCAACCAGCCCAAGCAGCTAGCCGGGATCCTCGACAACGACTCGGCCGACAAGGCGGCGCGCTTCATCAACCTCTGCGACGCCTTCAACGTGCCGCTGGTCTTCCTCCAGGACGTGCCCGGCTTCATGGTCGGCTCGAAGGTCGAGCACGCGGGGATCATCCGCCACGGGGCGAAGATGCTCTACGCGGTCAGCCGCGCCACGGTGCCGAAGGTGACGGTGATCGTCCGCAAGGCCTACGGCGCCGGCTACTACGTGATGTGCGGCAAGGCGTACGAGCCCGACCTCATTGTCGCCTGGCCGGGGGCGGAGATCTCGGTGATGGGCGCCGAGGGCGCGGTCGAAATCATCGGCCGCTCGGCGATCGAGGCCTCCGACGACCCCGAGGCCACCCGCGAGGCGATGCTGAACGCGGTGCGCCAGCAGATCGACCCCTACATCGCCGCCGGCAACGCCGTGATCGACGACATCATCGACCCCCGCGAGACCCGGCCGACGATCGTCAAGGCGCTGCGGATGGCACGCGACAAACACGTCGAGAAGCCGAAGAAAAGGCACGGAGTGATGCCCGTATGAGCCGCTTCGAGGATCCCGTCGTCATCAGCTGCTCGATCTCCGGTGTGATCGCCAATCGGGACCAGTGCCCGGCGATCCCCTACACGCCGGAGGAGTACGCGGCGGAGGCGCGGCGGGCGGTCGACGAGGGCGCCTCCCAGATCCACATCCACGCCCGCAAACCGGATGGCACGCCCTCATACGAGGTCGAGGACTTCCGGGCGATCACCGAGGCGATCCTGGCCGAGGTCGGCGACGTCATCGTCAACTACTCGACCGGCGCGATCGGGATCCCGATCGAGAAGCGGATCGAGTACCTGCGCGAGTGCCGCCCCGACGTCGCCGCGCTGAACATGAGCTCGATGAACTACGCCAAGTACTCGAAGCGGCGCAAGGACTTCGTCTTCAAGACCGTCTTCGAGAACAGCTTCGACACGATCGTCGAGTTCCTGACGGCGATGCGCGAGCTCGGGATCAAGCCCGAGCACGAGTGCTTCGACTCCGGCCACGTCGCCAACCTCGACCCGCTGATCGACATGGGGCTGCTGGAGCCGCCGCTGCAGATCTCGCTGGTGATGGGGGTGACCGGTGGGATCCGGCCGACGCCCCGCAACGTCAACCTGATGTCGGACCAGATCCCCGGCGGGCCCGAGGGTCCGAACCAGTGGCAGGTGATCGGTATCTCGCGCGACCAGTGGAAGCTGCTCGCCTCCTCACTGGTGCTGGGCGGCAACGTCCGCGCCGGGGTCGAGGACAACCTCTACCTGCCGAACGGCGAGATGGCCCGCTCCAACGGCGACCTGATCGCCAAGGCGCGGCAGATGGCCGAGGACGTCGGCCGCCGCGCCGCGACCGTCGCCGAGGCGCGCGAGCTGCTGGGGATCCCCAGGCGGGCGGAGGCCTAGGCCGGTGACGGCCTCGATCCACCGCGCCGGCGTCTCCTGGACGGGCGGCGAGGGGGAGGACGTCCGCGCCCACGACGTCCTGCTCGGGGCCCAGACGCTTCCCAGCTCCTCGGCGCTGGAGCTGGGCGGCGACGATTCCAAATCGAACCCGGAGGCGCTGCTGGTCGGCGCCCTCTCCAGCTGCCACATGCTCTGGTTCCTGGACCTGGCGCGGAGAAAAGGATTCGAGGTCGCCTCCTACGAAGACGACGCCGACGGGGTGCTCGATGGCAAGCGCTTCACCGCGGCGACGCTGCGGCCGCGGGTCCGGTGGGCGGGGGAGCCTCCCGAGCCCGAGGCGATAGAGGCACTTCACCACCGCGCCCACCAGCGCTGCTTCATCGCCAACTCGGTCGAGTTCCCGGTCGAGGTCGAGCCGCAATGAGCGAGCTGCCGCTCAGCGACGTCAAGGTCCTCGACCTGACCAGGCTCCTGCCCGGGGGCTTCTGCTCGTTGCTGTTGGCCGACCTCGGGGCCGAGGTGCTGAAGGTCGAGGACACCGGCATGGGCGACTACATCCGCTGGGCGCCGCCCTATTACGGGAGCGAGGAGCAGCAGGCGCTCGGTACCCGGTCTTCGCTCTACCTCTCGCTCAACCGCGGCAAGCGCTCGGTCCGGCTCGATCTCAAGAGCGAGGCCGGGCGCGAGGCGCTGCTGCGCCTGGTCGAGCGCTACGACGTCGTCCTCGACGGGTTCCGTCCCGGCGTGCTCGACCGGCTCGGCGTCGGCTACGAGCGGATGCGCGAGGCGAACCCCGCGATCGTCTTCTGCGCGATCACCGGCTACGGCCAAGACGGCCCCTACACGCAGCGCGCCGGCCATGACATGAACTACCTCGGTCTGGTCGGCCTGCTCGGCCTGACCGGGACCAAAGACGGCCCGCCGGTCCAGGCGGGCGGCCAGATCGCCGACCTCGGTGGCGGCGCGTTGATGGCCGCCTTCGGGGTGATGGCGGCGCTGCACGAGCGACGGCGTTCCGGCCTGGGACAGATGGTCGACGTCTCGATGGCCGACGGCGCCCTCTCCTGGCTGGCGATGGTTGCCGGCCGCTATTTCTGCGACGGCGAGGTGCCGCGGCGCGGCGAGCAGCAGCTCGCCGGCGGCCTGATCTGTTACCTCCCATACGAGGTCGCCGACGGCTGGATTAGCTGCGGCGCCCTGGAGCCGAAGTTCTGGGCAGCCTTCTGCAACGGGGTCGGGCGCCCGGACCTGATCGAGAAGCAGTTCGAGGCGCCTCGCTCCGACGCCTGGCGCGAGGTTGCCGACGTCTTCCGCTCCCGCACTCGCGACGAGTGGCTCGCTTTCAACGACGAGCACGATTGCTGCATCGAGCCGGTCCTCGACCTCGACGAGGCCCTCGATTCTGAGCTGGTCCGCGCCCGTGAGATGGTCGTCGAGCTCGAGCAGCCCGAGCTCGGCCCCGTGCGACAGCTCGGCAACCCGGTGAAGATGAGCCGCACCCCGGCCGACCCGACCCGACCGGCGCCGGCCTTCGGCGAGCACACCGAGGAGGTGCTGCGCGAGGCCGGCTACTCGCCCGAGGAGGTGGCGGCGATGCTCGAGTCGGGCGCCGCCGCCGGCCCCAGCGCCGACGCCGCGACCTCGTTCCGAGCATGACCGCCGACGGGCCGATCAGTCCACCGATGGGCGACATATCGGCCCATCGGCCGGATTTGCTGCGGATGGGGGAGCTCGCCGAGGCCTCGGGGGTGCCGGCACCGACGATCAAGCACTACCTGCGTGAGGGCCTCTTGCCGGAGCCGGTCAAGACCAGCCGCAACATGGCCTACTACCCACCCGAGTTCGTCGACCGGATCAAGTTGATCAAGCGCCTGCAGGAGGAGCGCTTCATGCCGCTGAAGGCGATCAAGTCGGTGCTCGACGAAGACCCCGAGCGGGCCGGCGCCCTGCTCGAGCTCGAGGACCGCATCCTCGACCGGGCCCTGGCGGGGGAGAGGGCCCGCACCAGCGCCGCCGAGGTCCGCGAGCGCTACGGCGTCCCCAGGGAGGTACTCGATCGCCTCGCCGAGCTGGAGATCGTCACCCCCAACAGCCGCGGCTACTCCCCCTCCGACGTCAAGATCATCGAGGCGATCAGCCGCTTCCGCGCCGGCGGCTACGACGAGCAGATCGGCTTCACCGTCTACGACACCCTCCGCTACAAGGAGGCCCTCGAGCAGCTGGTCCACCAGGAGGTCGACATGGTGATGAATCGCCTCGCCGGCGAAGTCCCCCCCGAGCGCGTAGTCGAGATGCTCGAAGCCGGCGCCCAGCCTCTAAAAGACCTGATCGCCGCTCTCCACACCAAGCTCATGGTCGCCGAGCTCGAGCGGCACCGGGCGGGGCGGGGATAAGGCGTCGAGGGAGGTCGCGCGGTTTCCCACGCGACCTCGCACGCCACATGGAGGTGGCTTCTTCTAGAT
>DASTNW010000030.1:0-24627 GCA_035762685.1 Solirubrobacterales bacterium
CTACGCCCAGTTCCAGGACGAGTACACGATCGAGGACATCAAGGCGGCGAAGATGATCCACGACCCGCTGACCAAGCTGCAGTGCTCGCCGACCTCCGACGGCTCGGCCTGCGCGATCGTCGCCTCCGAGCGCTACGTCGACGAGCACGACCTCTGGGACCGGGCGATCGAGATCGCCGGCCAGTCGATGGTCACCGACCTCTCCTCGACCTTCGCCGAGGACGCAGACTGCATGACGATCGTCGGCGCCGACATGTCGAAGCTGGCCGCCGACCGTGCCTACGCGGAGGCCGAAGTGAGCCCCGGCGAAGTCGACGTCTGCGAGCTGCACGACTGCTTCAGCGCCAACGAGCTGATCACCTACGAAGCGCTCGGGTTCGCCGCCGAGGGCGAGGCGCACAAGTTGGTCGAGGCGGAAGCGACCACCTTCGGCGGCGAGGTCGTCGTCAACCCCTCGGGTGGGCTCATCTCCAAGGGGCACCCGCTCGGCGCGACCGGGCTGGCGCAGTGCTCGGAACTGACCTGGCAGCTGCGCGGCCAGGCCGAGAAGCGGCAGGTCGAGGACGCCAAGGTGGCGCTCCAGCACAACATCGGCCTCGGCGGCGCGGCCGTGGTCACCGTCTACAAGCCGGTGGGCTGAGGCCCGCCGCACCCAACCAGGAGGACACGATGGCGAAGCAGCGGCGCTCACTGAACGGCAAGGTCGTGGCGATCACGGGCGGCGCCCGCGGGATCGGCAAGGCAACCGCGACGGCACTGGTGCGCAAGGGCTGCCGCGTCGCCATCGGCGACCTCGACCTGGAGCTGGCGGAGGGGACCGCGGCGCAGCTCGGCGGCGGCACCGTGGCGCTGCCGCTCGACGTCACCGAGCGGGCCTCGTTCGCCTCTTTCCTCGACGAGGCGGAGCGCCAGCTCGGCCCGGTCGACGTGGTGATCAACAACGCTGGGATCATGCCGGTGACGGCGCTGGTCGACGAGTCCGACGACTCGGTCCGCCGCCAGCTCGACATCAACGTCTACGGCGTCATCGTCGGCACCCAGCTGGCAATCGAGCGGCTGCGGCCCCGCGGCAGCGGCCACATCGTCAACATCGCCTCGCAGGCCGGCAAGACGCCGCTGCCCGGCATCGCCACCTACTCGGGCACCAAGCACGCCGTGGTCGGCGTCAGCGAGGCGGTGCGGGCGGAGCTGCGCGACACCGGGGTCGAAGTCCACTGCGTGATGCCGACCGTGGTCAACACCGAACTGACCGCCGGGCTCGCCCAGAAATGGATCAAACCGGTCGAGGCCGAGGACGTCGCCGGGGAGATCGTCGACGCGCTCGAGCTCGGCCGCTTCGACGTCTACGTGCCGCGCTCGAACGCGATCATGACCCGCTTCAGCGCCCTGATGCCGCGGCGGGTGGCCGAGGCGGTGGGCAGGCTGATGAAGGCCGACAAGCTGATGTTCGAGGTCGACCACGGCGCCCGCCGCGCCTACGAGGAGCGGGCCGCGGCGAGCGAGCCCGGTAGCGACACCGCAGTGGACGAGACGCCGGCGCCCGCGCAGCGCGACGCCGCGTAGGGGCAGGGCCTTGCTGGGCCGGCTCTACGACGCCACCTGGGGGCGGGCCTTCAGCGCCGTCTACGACCGCGCCTTCAAGGCCACCGAAGAGGCCGGGCTGCGGCAGATGCGGAGCGAGCTGCTCGCCGAGGCGAGGGGGAGAACGCTGGAGCTGGGGGCCGGCACCGGCGCCAACCTCGAGCTCTACCCAGACGCGGTCGAGGCCCTGGTCCTGGCCGAGCCGGACCCGCACATGAGCAAGCGGCTGCGGGCGAAACTGGCCGAGTGGGGGCGCGCGGCCGAGGTCGTGGAAGCGCCCGCAGAACGCCTGCCGTTCGCGGACGCGAGCTTCGACACCGCGGTGGTGACGCTCGTGCTCTGCACGGTGCCGGACCCGGAGGCGGCCCTCGTCGAGGTCGCCCGCGTGCTCAAGCCGGGCGGGCGGTTGCTCTTCCTCGAGCACGTACGGGCGGCGGAGCCGGGCCTGGCCCGCTGGCAGGACCGGCTGGAGACGCCCTGGCGCTTCCTCGGCGACGGCTGCCACTGCAACCGCGACACCGTGGCGACGATCGCGGCCTCGCCCCTGGCGCTGGGTGAGGTCCAGCACGACAAGCTCCCCAAGGCCGTCCCGATCGTCGAACCGCTGGTCAGCGGCAGCGCCTCGCTACGGGTATAGCCGTACGAAGGTCATGCCGATACGGTCGGTATTCCCCCCGAGCTCGACATGCCCGCCGGTCCCGTCGCTGACAAACTGACGCTCTGGCCCGTTGACGACGGCCGCTACGGCCTCGATGCGGTCTTTCAGGGCGCGTCTGGCTTTGAACGCTGCGAGGAGCACCGCCGCATACTGGCCTCGACCGGCATCGAGTGCAAGATGCTGCAGGGCCTGGACGACACGTGGTCTCTCCGTTTCGGGCCATTGACCGCTCTGGAGGCAGGCGGGGCGATATCTGCATTCGTCAGATAGAGCGCCTGCTCGGCAACTGCCTCGCCCGATCGATCCAACGCACGATAATGGTGGTTATGTAAACCTAGGCAGGAAAGGCGCTGGATTCAGGCGGCGGCGTCGATCGCCGCCTCCACTTCCCCGGGCGAGTTCGGGGTGCCGAGGAGTTCGAGGCCGTCGCTGCTCGGGCCCTCGACGGCGAATGACGGCGTGCCGGTCAGGCCCAGGTCCTGTGCCTGTTCGGTGGTTTTCGCCACCTCGTCGGTGAACTTGGCGCTTTTGCGGTCGCGGTCCCACCTGGCGATGTCCTCGACGCCGGCCGCTTTGGCGACGGCGGTGAGGAACTCGTCATCGGCGTAGCCCGAGTTCTCGATGCCCTGGTTCCTGTAGAAGAGCTCGAGGTACTCCCAGCCGCGTCCCTGGGCCCCGGCGGCGAGCACCGCGGCGCCGGCCGTCTCCGACTGCTCCCCGATGAAAGCGAAGTTGCGGAAGACGACCTTGGCCTTGCCGCTTCTGATCTTGCTTTCGATGACCTGCGGCACGAAGTCTTCCGAGTACGCCTTGCAGACCGGGCACTGCATGTCTCCGTACTCGACCAGCTCCGCCTTGGCCCTGGGATCGCCCAGGACCAGGCCCCGCTGCGGGATCCCGGCGAGGAGGCTGTCGACCTCCGCCGCCCCCTCGAGGTTGGCGGCGTCACCGCCGCTGTTGCTGCCGGCGTTGACGACGACCAAGACGGCGACGACCACGATCGCCAGGAACACCGAGCCGGCCGCAAGCTGGAGCAGGCGCGTGCGGCGCTCCCCGGCATCGGCCTCCGACTCCTCCCGCAACCGCTCCTCGCGGCGCCCTTCCCGCTCTCGCTTGTCGCTCATGCATCGCCTCCGGTCTGGGACAGGCTTGGCCTTGGCCCCCGCGCGCTCCCCCCGTCGACGGTCCCGGCGTAGCCGACCAGGCGGGCCGCGTTGAGCAGGAAGAGGACCGTCATCAGCACCGCGCTGGCCACGCACCAGTGGCAGATCGCTTCGATCTTGAAGATCTCCAGGTAGGTCAGGTAGACGCTGTAGCCAAAGCCGCCGAGTGAGATCGCGAAGCCGGTGAAGCGGGTCAGGTCGTTGACGAAGAACGCGGTCAGGAAGAGGGCCAGGTAGGCGGCGAGCCCGAAGATGGCGATGTTGACCCCGGCCAGATGCGAGTAGGAGCTCTTGGCGACGGTCTCGCACCCGCCCCCGCCGGCCAGGCAGGCCGGCGTTCCGCCGCTCGACTCGACGATCGCGATGTAGCTGGCGACGCCGATCCCGAGGACGGCGACGAAGGCGATCAGTTGCCGCAACGTGCCTTCGCTCGGGACTTTCATCGCGGCGAAGATAGTGCCTCGACGTAAAAGGAGGCTAACTTCCGCGAGAGCCGCCCTCCCTGCCAGGCGAGCGGCGATTCCCCCTCCTCCTCGCTGATCAACGCCGCCCGTGGCAGGCGTTCGGCGTAGGCGGCCGCGATCGCGTAGGGATGGCCTGGGTCGGCGCCGTCGTGGCTGGCGACGACCAGGGCCGGGAGATCGAGCCCTGCGAGCTCGTCCAACGACTCGAATGGACGCGAGCGCGGCACCTCGCGCAGCGCCTGGACCAGGGCCTGCGGATGCCGGTGCAGGAGCATGCGGGCGCGGGTGAAGCCGAGCGCGGACTGGCGCCAGCGGGGGTCGATCTCCTGGTTGCGGTCGACGTAGGCGACGAACCCGTCCACCCCGCCCTCGGCCAGCGCGGCGGCGAGGCCGTCCCAGTAGGCGAGCGCCGCGGCGCCCGTCTCCCCCACGTACGTCGGCCCGATCAGGGCGAGGCCGACCAGGCGCTCGGGACGTCGCAGGGCGTAGGCAACGGCGGTGTGGGCGCCCATCGAGTGGCCGGCGAGGAGGAACCGCTCCTCCCCCACCTCCGAGGCGACGACCCGTTCGAGGTCGGCGACGAGGAACGGGTATCCATAACCCTCGCCGGCCGGCGCCGACTCCGACTCGCCGTGCCCACGGGCGTCATAGACGAGGACGCGGTGTCCGGCCCGCTCCAGCGCCCGCGAGCCGTGGTGGACGTAGCGCCGGCTCGCGGTAAGGCCATGGAGGAGGACGATCGGCGGGCCCGCGCCGGCGGCCTCGCCCCGCAGGACCGGCGGGCCGTCGACCGTGAACGGCGCCGGCGGTGCGACCGGCATCAGGCGATCGCGGCCAGCGCCTGCTCGAGGTCCTCCACCGACTCGTAGGTGCTGCCGGTCCGCGAGACATGGCGGTAGCGGACGGTCCCCTCCTCGTCGACGATGAAGATCGACCGCATCACGTAGCGCCCGCCCGGGGTGTCCTCGAGCTCGGTGAAGCGGGCGAACGGACCGAGCCAGCCGGTGACGCCGTAGCGCCGGCTGATCGCCAGGTCCTCGTCGGCGAGCAGCGGCACGTTCAGTTCCTGCTCCTTGACCCAATGCTCGTGGGACTCCAGCGACTGGGGAGAGATCCCGAGGACCTCCGCCCCGAGCGCGTCGAGGCGGTCGCCCTGGTCGCGGTAAGAGCAGAACTGCTTGGTGCAGACGGTCGTGGCGTCGCCCGGGTAGAAGGCGAGAACCAGCTTGCGGCCCTGGTAGTCGGAGAGCCGGTAGGTCTTGCCCCCCGTGCCGGGGAGCTCGAAGTCGGGGGCTGCGTCGCCTACGTCGAGCTTGGCCACCGAACCACCCTAGCGCCGCTCAGCCCTTTTCGATCGTGATCTCTTCGATCAGGACCGTCTGTTTCGGTTCTTCGCTGGGGGTTCCCAATTCGCCGATCCGCTCGACCACGTCGAGGCCCTCGCTGACCTTGCCGACCAGGGCGTATTCGGGCGGCAGCCCGGCGTCGGCACCGGTGACGACGTAGAACTGGCTGCCGCTGCGGCCCGGCGGCTCGGCCGAGCTCTTGGCCATCGCGACAACGCCTTTGGTGTAGGCGAGGTTGGCCGGCGGCTTCTCGTCGACGCTGTAGCCGGGGCCGCCGGTGCCGGTGCCTTCCGGGTCGCCGCCCTGGATCACGAACCCGGGGACGATGCGGTGGAAGGTGAGGTCGTCGTAGAAGCCTTCGTCGGCCAGGAAGGCGAAGGAGTTGGCCGTCTTCGGCGCCCGTTCGGTGTCGAGCGCGATCTCGAAGCTGCCGCAGCTGGTCTGCACGACCGCGGTCGCCTTCTCGCCCGGCTGCAGCACCTGCTTCGGCGCCTTGAACGAGACCTGCTTCGGCGCCGGCGCTTCGACCTGCTCGCAGCCCTCCGCCCCGGCCGCCGCGGTCGTGGAGCCCTCGTCGTCCCCCCCGCGCGAGATCAGGATCGCGGCGACGATGCCGATCGCGACCAGCGCGAAGACGGCGAGGATGATCCAGCGGCGGTCGGGTTGCTCCTCCATCGGGCCGAACGCTATTCGATTCCTTCTTCGTCGGTAGCGGTCGCTCCGCGCACCGCCGCGTACTTGACGGTACGGCGAGGTATAGATGAAGATCGCCGAATGCCAAGCGTGATCCCGACCAAAGTTCCAGCCAGCGCCATCGTCGACCCCGAGCTGCTCGGCCGCGTGCGCCGGGGGCGGCGCTACCGCTCGGTCGGTTGGCTCGGCGTCCTCGGCAGCATCGTCGCCTTCGCGGTCACGCAGCTGAACTCGGTCTTCGGCGACGAATCCGTCTCCTCCCAGGCCACGACCCATCCGACCCAGTTCGCGATCGGCGGCATCGTGCTGACGATCTCGCTGCTGCTGGTCAACTGGACGCGGATCTGGGTGCAGGAATCGCGCGAGCCCTTCCAGTACACGTTCTCGGTCGGCGCCTTCGAGAGCTTTCCTCCTGGCGAGGGGCCCGCCGAGCCGCTGGCGCCGGGCGGCCCGATGGACTGGCTCGGCCGCGACCTGACCGAGAAGCTGAGCTCACGGGTGCAGCGGCTCTCGCTGCTCGACGAGGAGGACGCGCCGAAAGCGGAGCCCGACGGCCCGCCCGCCTCGCACGTCCACATCACCGGCTGGTACGGCATCCGCCGGCTCGAAGACGGCAACTGGGTGCTCGAAGTCGTGCCGAAGGTCCGCCTCGGCGGCAAGGGCGCCGCCGCCAAGCTGGCGCAGACCGTCTGCTTCCGGCTCCGCGACGGATCGAGCGGCAACGGGCAGCCGGGGGCGCAACCGCCGCCGCTCGACGAGACGGCCTACAGGCGGTTGTTCGAGCGCGTCTACTGGAGCGTCGCCTCCACCATCTACGACCAGATCCGCCGCGGCGTCGAGGAGAAGGTGGGGCTGCTCCCGCCCGGGCACCTGCGCGCCGCCGCCTATCTCTACGAGGCCGACGACTACGCCGCCTCGAACACCCTCGACGCTTACGAGGCCGCGCGGACGCTGTACCTGCGAGCGCTGGAGATGTACGACGTCGGCTCCAGGGAGCGGCCGGCGACCCGCTGGCGACGGACGGTGCGGGGGCTGCGGCGGGGGCTGGACTGGATCAGGCGGCGCCTGCGGCTGATCGCCGCCCACGCCTTGCGCTACTTCGGCCGGCGCGAGGTCCTCACCGCCCGCGCCCGCCTCGGCTACGCGCGCACGCTGGCCGCGGAGTGGCACCTGCGACTGCTCTGCGGCACCCCGCCGACCGAGCTCTACGAGGCGCTGCCGCGAATCGCGAAGACGATCGAGCGACTCTCGCGTGTCCCCAGGGACGTCCCCGAACAGCGTCAGGTGCTGTTCCGGGCCCACGTCGCCGACGCCATCGTCAAATGCCTGCTCGAGGACAGCCCGGGGGCAGCCGTGGCGTTGGAGGAGGCGGAGGCCGAGCTTCCGGCCGGTGCCCGCGAGAAGCCCGAGTTCCTCTTCGCCGCCGGCATGATCGAGGCGGAACCGCTGCGCTCGCTGCGGCTGTTCGGCCAGGCGGTGGAGCTCGACCCTGCTCTCGAGCGAGCTCACTACCACCGCGCCCTGGAGAGCGAATCCCTCTGGCGCCGCCGCGAGGAGCTCGAGCCGGCGATCGCCCACACCGTCGACGCGGAATACAGCACGGTGATCTCGATCAACCCCGGCAACATCTCCGCCTGGGCAAACCGTGGCTACATCGGCTGGCTCCTGTCCCCGCCGATCTCGGAGCAGGAGAACGGGAAGGCGGACGGGGGGTTCGACTGGCGGACCCACGCGATCGCGATGCTGGAGGCGGGGACGCAGTACAAGGAAGTCCGGCGCGAGACGATGATCGCCGAGCTCGACTGGACCCTGACCCGGCTCGCCGCCGAGGAGGGCAGGTTCGCCGCCGCCTACGAGCACTACATCGCAGCCGTCTCGGCGATGCTGGACGAGCCCCGCGTCAAGTTCCTCGAGCAGTTCTACAGGGTGATCACGCCGGCCGTGGTCGCGCGCTACGACCGCTACCGGAGCGAGGTCGAACGGCACGCGGCAACGGCGAAAGGCGAGGGCGAGGAGAGGATGGTCCAGTCGGTGCTGGCCTTCGTGCACAACGATTGCGCCCTTGCCTACCAGGCGCACTGGGAACGGAGCGGCAACCGGTCCGAGCTGCGGCGCGCCCACGATGCCTTCAGGGCGGCGATCGAGGCGAACCCGCACTTCGTCCTGCCCAAGCTCTACCTCGCCGAACTCTTCTGGAACGAAGCCAACAACGCCTCCAGGAGAGGCGACGTGGAAGAGGCGGACGGCCTCGAAGCGGAAGTGGTCCGGCTGCTCGCGGACGTGGTCCGGCGCGAGCCCGAATGCCTGCCGGCGCAGCTCTTGACAGTCGAAGTCAAGGCGAAACAGTCGGTCCGGTTCAACACGATGCGGAACGGATCGCAGCCCGGCTCCTTCGAGCACGAACAGCGGGCCTGCGAATCGAAGCTGGAAGAGGTGTTGCGGCAGCTCCTTCCCCACCCGGCCTTCGCCACCAAGGACGGCGGCACTCGCCTGGCGGCCAACGGTCGCTACGTCCGTGAGCTGCTCGGCGACGGCCAGGTGCGCTGGACCCGCGAATTCACCGAAACCCACGTCCGGGCCCTGGTCCAGTGGGTCAACGCGATGGCGCCGCTGGCCCCGGACCAGGCCGACCTGCTCTGCGAACGACTGCGCGGGGTCTATCACCGCTGCCGGCCCGAGCTGCTCAACGCCCACGTCGGCGTGGCGCGAGAGATGAGCTCCGTCCTCAATACCGAAGCCGTCCAGGGGCGTGGCGAAAAGCTCGGGCAGCAGTGCCTCGGCCTGCTCGGCGAGATCGTCGACTCCATCCTCAAGGACGATCCCGTCCACCACTCGGTGCTGGAAGTCGCGAACCTGATCGACGAGGACCGGCGCCGCGAGATCCTGCTCGAAGCCGCTGCCCTGACCTCCTCGCCGGCGACCCTGCTGCTGGTTGCCGAGCAGTTGATCTCGGTCGGTGAGCCGAACGAGGCCGCCCGGGCCTTCTGGCGGGCCCAGCGTCTCGACGGCGATGCGATGGCATCCGAGCACTACCTGACCCTGGGCCGGCTGGAGGCGGAACGGGAGCGCCGCTCGCGCGCCGTGAGGGCCTTCAGGGCGGCGATCGAGGCGGGGAATGGTGTCGAAGCCGCGGCCATGGCGGCGGCGGAGAGCGCCGCGCTTCTGGCCCAGACGCAGGGGCAGGAGGCGGCGTGGGAGGAGCTGCAGCGCGCCGTCGCGCGCGACGCCGAAATCGCCCTGGTCCTGGCCGACCGGCTTTCGGCGATGGAGCGCCAGGAGGAGGCGGTCGCGGTCTACCGCGACCTGCTCGCCGGCGACACCGCCCAGAGCGAGGCCCAGCGTGCTTTGGGACAAGTGGCGCTCGCGGCGCTGCTCTCGACCATGCCCGGAGACACGAGCGCGGAGGAGAAACGGCTCCTAGCCGAGGCGGCGGGCTCCCAAACGGCGCCGATGCGCTCGCAGGCCGCCGTGCTCCTGGCGGGACTGCTGGGGCCCGAGGACCCCGAGAAAGCAAAACTGTTCGACCTGCAGGCACTCGAGGACGGCGACCCCCAGGTCGTCTCCCTGGCGGCGGGGCGGCTGGCGCTGAACCTGCGGGTCGCCGGCAAAGAGGCGGAGGCCGACGAGCTGCTGCGGAAGCACGCGT
The DNA here is from genome assembly GCA_035762685.1 of Solirubrobacterales bacterium. Classification (GTDB taxonomy): domain Bacteria; phylum Actinomycetota; class Thermoleophilia; order Solirubrobacterales; family 70-9; genus VAYN01. The sequence goes on from DASTNW010000030.1 coordinate 9,552, forward strand.
CTTCGCACTCCTCGGTGGCGGTCCAACTCGGCGACACCCTGCGCGGAGGGGGGCTGTACCGGGAGGCGGCCGAGATGTACGCGCTCGGCGCCGATCCCAGCGGACCGGAACCGGCCTACGCGGTCGAAGCGCTGCTGCACCACGGCGACCTGCTGGCGGAACGCGACGAAGGGAAGGCCGCCGAAGCGCTCTACTGGCGCGCGGTCGAAGCGCGGGACTTCCAGCGCTCCCCGGAAGCGGTCCTCGCCATGCAGCGGCTCCGGGCCCCCGAAACGTTCCAGGCCCGAGAGCGCCTCTACCGCTCGGTGATGAAGCGAGTCGACAAGCCCACCGTCGCCGGCTTCGCCTTCCAGCTCGGGCAGTTGCTGGAGGGCGCGGGCGATTCGGCTGCGGCGAAGGCCGTGTACCAGGCAGCGCGGGAGCGGGCGCCCGAGATCGCCGTGCGCGACTCGCGCCTCCCATTCGGCTGAGAGGATCCGGTCGTGGACGCTCCCTCGCTGACCGCGCTCGCGGCCGCCGTCCTGCGGGTCGCGACGCCGCCGGAGCGGGCGCTGGTGATCGAGTGCGGCGACGGCGAGGCGGCGCTCTTCCTCGCCCGCGAGTACCCGGCGGCACGGGTGCGCGGCGTCGATCGCTCGCCGGACCGGGTGCGGGCGGCGACCACCAGGGTGGGCCTCGACCCCGAGGGCCGGGTCGCCTTCAAGGTCGGCCGTCCGCGGGCGCTTCCCTACCCCGACGACTTCTTCGACCTCGTGGTCCAGGTGGACGGGCGTCCGGCGGCCGCCGAGGTCGCTCGCGTCCTGCGTCCGCAGGGCCACCTGGTCCTGGCGCATACCGGGGACCGCCGGGCCGCCGCCGGGCCGGGGGCCTGGCTGCTGCGCCGCCGTCTGCGCCGTCACGGCATCGAGCCGACCGAGTCAGCCGCCGCCGGCGACGGCAGCTTCTCTGTCGCCCGCCTGCGCGGCGCCGGTCGCGGCACGCGCGCCGACTAGGCTGCGAGCGCATGGACACCGAGGGGATGCCGCTGACCCTGCTCGTCAACCCGGCCTCGGCGGGCGGCAGGACGCTGAAGCTGCTGCCGCGCGTGGAGCAGGCGCTCGACGCACGCCGGGCGGCCTTCCGGGTGCAGCGGACGAAGGGCCTCGAGCACGGAGCCGAGCAGGCGCTGCGGGCGATCGAGGCCGGGGAGCTGCCGGTCGTGATGTCCGGCGACGGCCTGCTCGGCGCCGTCGGCGGCGCCATGGCGGGCTCGGAGGTGCCGCTTGGCATCGTCCCCGGTGGGCGCGGCAACGATCTCGCGCGCGTGCTGGGGGTCCCCAGCGAGCCCGAGGCCGCGGTCGAGGCCCTGTTCTCGGGCCACAGCCGCCGCATCGACGTCGGCGAGGCCAACGGCAGGCGCTTCCTCGGCATCGTCAGCGTCGGTTTCGACTCCGAAGCCAATCGCCGCGCCAACGAAAACCACTTCCTGCGCGGCAACCTGGTCTACGCCTACGCCGCGATCCGCACCCTGGTGGGCTGGAAGCCGGCCCGCTTCACGATCCGCGTCGACGAGGAGCGGATGCGCCTGACCGGGTACTCGATCTCCGTCGCCAACAACAAGGCCTTCGGCGGCGGCATGTACATCGCGCCCGACGCTGAGCTCGACGACGGCGAGTTCGACATCGTCGCGGTCGGCGCCGTCAGCAGGCTGCGCTTCGTGGGTAATCTGCCGAGGGTGTTCAAGGGCACCCACGTCGAGAAGGACGAGGTGCGTGTCTTCCGTGCCCCCCACCTCGAGCTGAGCGCGAGCAAGCCGTTCCCGGTCTACGCCGACGGCGAGCACCTCACCGACCTGCCGGCCTCGCTGCGGGTGCTCCCGCGCGCGCTCACCGTGCTGGTGCCGGCGCCGGCCGCGACTTGAGCTCCGGGGCGCCCGCGGCGAGGGGGCGGCGGGGCGCGCTCTTCGGCGCCAAGGTCGCGGCCTCGCGGGCGATCGGCGCCGCCAGCAGGGCCAGCGGCCGGGGCGGCGGCACGACCCTGCCCGGGCGGGTGCTGCTGCGGCTCGAGCCCGACGCGATCGCCCGGCTCGGCGGCGGCCTCGACGCCGGCACGACGCTGGTCAGCGCCACCAACGGCAAGACGACGACGGCGGCGATGATCGCAGCCGCCCTGGCGGCGGACGGGCGCCGGCCCGTCCACAACCGCGCCGGCTCGAACATGACCTGGGGAGTCGCCACGGCGCTGCTCGAGCAGCGCGGGCGCGAGGGCCTGTTCGAGGTCGACGAGGCCTGGCTGCCGCAGGTGACGGCGCAGCTCGAGCCGGCGACGATCGTGCTCGGCAACCTGTTCCGCGACCAGCTCGACCGCTACGGCGAGATGGAGGCCCTGGCCGACGAGTGGGCGCTGACCGTCGCCGAGCGTGCCGGCCGCACCGCCTTCGTCCTCAACGCCGACGACCCGCTGATCGCCGACCTCGGCCGCGACGCCGACGAGCGGCCGCGCGAGGGCGTCGTCTACTTCGGCGTCGAGGACGCCTCCCAGGCGCTGCCGGAGCTGCAGCATGCCTTCGACGCCAAGCACTGCCGCCGCTGTGGCCACCCCTATACCTACGAGCGCGCCTTCGTCGGCCACCTCGGCCACTACTCCTGCGCCAGCTGCGGCGCCCAGCGGCCGCGGCCCGAGGTGGCGGCGACGGCGATCGAGCTGCGCGGCATGGAGGGATCGCGGACCACCGTCCGCACCCCCGCCGGGGAGATCGAGCTGGAGCTGCCGCTGCCGGGCCTCTACAACGTCTACAACGCGCTGGCGGCGGTGGCGGCGGGGCTGCACCTGGGGATCTCGCCGCAGCGGATCGGCAGCGCCCTGTCCCAGGTGCAAGCCGCCTTCGGACGGGTTGAGAAAATCGAAGTAATGGGTAAAGCAGTGTGGATGCTGCTGGTCAAGAACCCTGCCGGCGCCAACGAGGTGCTGCGGACGCTGCGCCTGGAGGCCGGCGAGGACCGGGTCGACCTCTGGATCGGCCTCAACGACCGGATCGCCGACGGCCGCGACGTCTCCTGGGTCTGGGACGCCGACTTCGAGCTCCTGACCGGTGCCGTCCGGCGCGTCGTCTGTGCCGGCACCCGGGCGCCGGAGATGGCGCTGCGGCTGAAGTACGCCGGCTGGCCGACCGACTCGATCGAGGTCGAGCCGGAGATCGAGGCCTCCTTCGACCGCGCCGTCGCCGCCGCTCCGGGGCCGCTCTTCGCCCTGCCCACCTACACGGCCCTGCTCGAGCTCCGCAAGCTGCTTTCCGATCGTGGTCTCGCGCAGGAGTTCTGGCGATGAGCGCGGCGATCTGGCACGAGGTCGAGTGCGGTTCCTACGAGGCCGACCTCGGCCTCTGGGAGGAGCTGGCGAGCGACGCCGGAACGCCGGTCCTCGACCTCGGCTGCGGCAGCGGCCGGGTCGCCCTGCACCTCGCTCGCCGCGGTCATCCCGTGATCGGGCTCGACGTCGAGCCGGCGCTGCTCGAGCGGCTGGACGCACGGGCCGGCGGAATGCCCGTGCAGACCGTCCTCGGCGACGCGCGGGCCTTCGAGCTCGAGACCGACATCGCCCTGGCCCTGGCGCCGATGCAGCTCGTCCAGCTCCTGCCCGGGGCCGAGGACCGGCTCGAACTGCTCGGCAGCATCGCCGCGCACCTGCTCCCCGGCGGCCGCGTCGCCCTGGCCCTGGTCGAGTCGTTGCCGTCGGGCAACGGCGTCCCGCCGCTGCCCGACGTGCGTGAGGTCGACGACTGGGTCTATTCCAGCCTGCCGCTGGACACCGCCGTCGACGGCGGGGAAATCGCGATCCGGCGCCTGCGTCAGACCGTCTCGCCGGCGGGGGCCCTGGACGAGGAGGAGAACGAGGTGCGGATCCAGATGCTCTCCGCCGCGCAGCTCGAGCGCGAGGGCGCCGAGGTCGACCTGGTGCCGCTGGGCCGCCGCGACGTCCCCCCCACCGACCTCCACGTCGGCTCCACCGTGGTCGTCCTCGGCAGGCCGGTCTGACGATGGAGCTGCGCGTCCTCAGCCTCTACCCCGAGCAGATGAACATCTACGCCGACCGCGGCAACATCGTCTTCCTGCGGCGGCGCTGCGAGTGGCGCGGGATCGGCTTCTCCCTGGCCGCCGCCGGCCCCGGGGTGCCCCTCGACCCCACCGCCCACGACCTCTTCTACGTCGGCGGCGGCCAGGACCGCGACCAGCGCATGGTCGCGACCGACATGGTCGCCGGCAAGCGCGGCGACCTCGCGGCCGCGGTCGAGAGCGGCGCCGTCCTGCTGGCCGTCTGCGGCGGCTACCAACTGCTCGGCCACAGCTACCAGCTCGGCGAGGAGACGCTGCCCGGGCTCGGCCTGGCCGACCTGGAGACCGTGCGCGAGCCGGGGCCGCGGTTGATCGGCAACGTCACGATCGAGGCCGACCTCGGCACCGGGCCGCGGTTGATCGCCGGCTTCGAGAACCACGGCGGCCGCACCTACCTCGGCCCCGGCGTGCAGCCGCTGGGCAGGGTGGTCGCCGGCAACGGGAACAACGGCGCCGACGGACTCGAGGGGGTGCGCCGCCACAACCTCTTCGGCACCTACCTGCACGGCCCGCTGCTGCCGAAGAACGCCTGGCTCGCCGACCACCTGATCGCCCTGGCCCTGGAGCGCCGCTACGGCGTCCGCCCCGAGCTCGAGCCGCTCGACGATGCACTCGAGGCCGCGGCCCACCAGTCGGCCCGCGCCGCCGCCGGCATCTGACTGAGCCCCCTACGGGCGCGGCTGGCGGCGTCATCGGTCGCTTGTGTGCGGTGCACACGGCGCTCCCTGCTTCCTTGCCAGTCTCGCCCGTAGGGGGCTCAGCGGCCGCTGGAGCCGAAGCCGGAGCCTCCGCGGGCCGAGTCGGCCAGCTCCGGCGTCTCGACCGGCTCGGCGAGGACGATCGGGACGATCGTCAACTGGGCGATGCGGTCGCCGGCGGCGACCCGGAAGGTCTCCGCCGGGTCGGTGTTGAGCAACAGCACCCGCAGTTCGCCGCGGTAGCCCGCGTCGATCAGGCCGGGGCTGTTGACGAGCGCGATCCCGTGCTCGCGGGCGATGCCCGAGCGCGGCAGGACCAGGCCGGCGTGCCCGGCGGGGACCTCGACCGCGATCCCGGTGCCGACGCTCCAGCGCTCGCCCGGGCCGATGTGGGCCGCCTCGCAGGCGTAGAGGTCGAGCCCGGCGTCGCCCTCGTGGGCGCGCGTCGGCAGCCTCGCCCCCTCGACCAACTTCGCGACTCGCAGGTCCACGCGCGGCAGCCTAGACGACGGCGAGATCGTCGAAGCGGTGCAGCTCGGCGACCGGCACGCGGGCGTGGACCAGGACGCCGTCCTCGCGCTCGGTCCGCTCGAGGTCGCCGGCCAGCTCGTGCAGCTCGTGCAGGCGCCCGCCCTCGGAGTAGGGGACCAGCAGCTCGACCTCGGCCAGGGTCTCCTCGAAGGCGAGCTCGATCCGCTCCCTGAGCGCCTCCAGCCCCTCTTCCTCGCGGGCCGAGACGAGCGTTGCCTCGCGATGGGCCAGCGTCACCTCCTGCCGCTCGTCTTCGCTCAGCAGATCGGCCTTGTTGAGGACCAGCAGCCGCGGCTTCTCGCCGGCCCCGATCTCCTCCAGGACGGCGTCGACGGCCCGCATATCGAGCAGCCGTCGCTCCTCCGGCTCGGCGGCGTCGACGACGTGCACGATCAGGTCCGCCAGCACCGTCTCCTCGAGCGTCGCCTTGAACGCCTCGACCAATTGATGCGGAAGCTTCTCGATGAAGCCGACGGTGTCGGTCAGCAGGTAATCGCGCCCCGACAGCTCGAGGCTGCGAGTAGTCGGATCGAGCGTGTGGAAGAGCCTGTCCCCCACCCCGACCTCGGCCCCGGTGAGGGCGTTGAGCAGGGTCGACTTGCCGGCGTTGGTGTAGCCGGCGAGGGCGACCCGGGGCAGCGAGGAGCGGTCGCGCCGGGCCCGCATCACGCTGCGGTTGCGCTCGAGGCGGGTCAGCCGCCGGCGCAGGGCGGAGATGCGGTCGCGAGCGAGGCGGCGGTCGGTCTCGATCTGGCTCTCGCCCGGGCCCCTGGTGCCGATGCCGCCGTCCATGCGGCCGGCGCCGAGGCGCTCCAGGTGGGTCCAGAGGCCGCGCATGCGGGCCATGTTGTACTCGAGCTGCGCTAACTCGACCTGCAGCTTGCCCTCGGCCGAGTGGGCGTGGTCGGCGAAGATGTCGAGGATCACCGCGGTGCGGTCGATCACGGGGACCCCCAGCGCCGCCTCCAAGTTGCGCTCCTGGCGCGGGGCGAGCTCGTCGTCGCAGGCGACCAGGTTGGCGTCGCAGGCGGCGATCTCCCGCTTCAGCTCCTGCAGGCGGCCGCGGCCGAAATAGCGGTCGGGGTCGGGCTGCGGCCGCTGCTGCGTGGCGACGCCGGCGGTGGCGACCCCCGCCGTGCGCAGCAGCTCCCTCAGCTCTGCCAGCGGCTCGCCCTGCTCGCGCCCGTCGACGATGCCGATCGCCAGGGCGCGCTGGCGGGCGCGGGGGTTGGAGACGCCGGCACCGTTGACGCTGGCCGCACCGTTGTGCGTCTGCGTGCTGCGGCCATTTCTCGAACGATGCACTCAGGCAGATTGTAGGCAACGGCTCGGGGCATATAGGCTTGCGCGCCGTGAAGGTCTTCGTCACCGGGGGAACGGGATTCATCGGCGGTGAGGTCGTGCGCCAGCTGCGCCAGCGCGGCGACGACGTCGTCTGCCTCGTTCGCACCCCGGAGAAGGGCAAGAAGGTCGCCGACCTCGGCTGCGAGCTGGTTGCCGGCGACCTCGCCGACACCGGGGCGCTGCGCACCGGCATGGAGGGGTGCGACGCGGTGGTCCACGCCGCGGCGATGTACGAGGTCGGCATCCCGACCAAGCAGCACCCGGCGATGTGGGAGGCCAACGTCGCCGGCACCGAGCGGGTGATGAAAGCGGCGCTGGAGGCGAAGGTCCCCCGGACCGTCTACGTCTCCACCTGCGGTGTCTTCGGCAACACCCACAAGCAGGTCGTCGACGAGACCTACGAGCATCCCGGCAAGGAGTTCACCTCCTACTACGAGGAGACGAAGCTCGAGGCCCACAAAATCGTCAAGCGGATGATCGCCGACCAGGGCCTGCCGGCGATCATCGTCCAGCCGGGCGGCGTCTACGGCCCCGGCGACACCTCTCAGGTCGCAGACCTGCTGCAGGAATTCTTCGCCGGAAAGCTGCCGCTACTGCCCTTCCCCGAGCTGGGGATCTGCATGACCCACGTCGAAGACATCGCCGACGGGATCCTGCTCGCGCTCGACAAAGGCAAGCTGGGCGAGACCTACGTGATCAGCGGCCCGGTGACGACTATGCGCGAGGCGATCGAGACGGTCGCCAAGGTCAGCGGCCGCAAGGCGCCGAAGCGAGACCTGCCGACCGGGTTGATGAAGGCGATGGTCCCGATCGGCCCGCTGGTGGGCAAGCTGATGGGCCAGCCGCCGAACCTGCGCGAGCTGATCTCCTCCGCCGACGGCGTCACCTTCTGGGCCAGCTACGAGAAGGCCGGGCGGGAGCTCGGATATGCGCCGCGGGGGCTGGAAGAGGGGCTGCGGGAGACGCTCGAGGGGGATGAGCGGTTCCCGGACCCGGTTGCTTGAGGGCTGCAGCAGATGCGGGTAATAGACGTGATGCACCTCGGCCGACCGCATGTGATCGGCTGCTGGGATATCGATGGGGTCTTGGTCGATCCGGGGCCGGAGTCGTCGATCGGGACGGTGGTCGAGGCGTTGGGCGGGGAGCAGCCGCGGGCGATTGTCCTCACTCATATCCACCTTGACCATGCGGCGGCGACCGGGGCGCTGGTGCGGCGCTGGCCCGGGCTCGAGGTCTACGTGCACGAGCGGGGCGCTCCGCACCTGATCGATCCCTCGAAGCTGTTGGCGAGCGCCGGGCGGCTCTACGGCGACCGCATGGAGGAACTCTGGGGAGAGATCGTGCCGGTGTCGGAGGAGAACGTTCGGGTCCTCTCGGGCGGCGAGACGGTGCTGGGGATGCGCGTCGCCTACACCCCGGGCCACGCCTCCCACCACGTTTGCTACCTGCACGAGGAGACCGGCACCGCCTTCGTCGGCGACGTCGCCGGGGTCCGCATCCCGCCCTCGGACCTGATCGTGCCGCCGACGCCGCCTCCCGACATCGACGTCGAGTCCTGGGAGGAGTCGATCGGCATCGTCGAGTCCTGGCGCCCCGAGCGTCTCGCCCTGACCCACTTCGGCGCGGTCGACGAGCCCGCGCCTCACCTTGCCGCGGTCCGCGAACGGCTGCGTGAGGAGGCGCAACTGGCGCGCGACCTCTCCGAGCAGGAGTACGAGCAGCACCATCGCCGGCGGGTCGAAGCAGAGGTCGATCCGCAGACCGCGGACGAGCTGATCCAGGCGGTGCCGCCGCAGTACCAGTGGCGCGGCCTCGACCGCTACTGGAACAAGCGCTAAAAAAATCGACCATACGGTACGGTCTCAACCGTCATTTCCACGAGGGAGGCCCCGTTGAGAAGCAAGTCGAGCCGAGTCAACGTTCGCATCACCGCCATCGCGGTCGCGGTCATCGCGTCCATGGCGCTGGCCGCCTGCGGCAGCAGCAGTGACGGCAGTGACGAGGCAGGCGGGGAAAGCGGCCCCCAGCGACTCGCCTTCGAGCTCAGCAAAGCCGGGCAGCTGAGCGGGCCGGCCAAAGCCGACGCTGGCCTCTCGGAGCTCAGTCTCGACAACCAGGACAACCTCGAAGCGAACCTGCAGCTGATCCGGGTCGAGGGGAAACACTCGGTCGACGAAGTTCTCGACGGGGCAAAAAAGGCCCGCGAAGTAAAACCTGTTCCCAGCTGGTTCTTCGTCGCCGGGGGCGTTGGCGAAGTCGCTCCCCGCAAGAGCGCCGAGGTCGAACAGGTCCTGGCACCGGGCAACTACGTTGCGGTCAACACCGAAGGTGAAGCCCTGCCGCAGAAAAAAGCCACGGCCTCCTTCGAGGTCACCGGCAAGGCCACCGCAGACGAGCAGCTCTCCGCTCCGGACGGCAAGGTGACGGCGTCCGAGTACACCTTCAAGACCACCGGCCTGCACGCCGGTCCGGGCAGGATCGTCTTCGAAAACGCGGGCAAACAGCCGCACAACCTGATTGTCTCGGAAATCCTCAAAGGCAACGACGTCAAAGACGTCGAACGCTATTTCAAGAAAGAAGAACGCCTGGCGCCGCTGAGCAGCGAAATCCACCGGGTCGCGGCGGCGATCGAAGGCGGGGAAAGCCAGGTCATCCCGCTCGACCTCAAACCGGGGAACTACGTCTTCATGTGCTTCGTCAGCGACCGCCAGGGGGGCGCACAGCACGCCCTCAAAGGCCAGCTCGAGGAAGTCCAGCTCAAATAGGGAGGCGTGTCAGGCGAGGTGCTCGCGCATCCGCTCGACCGCCTCTTCGATGCGGTCGTCCGGGGCGGTGAGGGCGATCCGGAAGAAGCCCTCGCCGCTGGGCCCGTACATCGAGCCCGGCGAGACGACCACGGCCGCCTCTTCGAGCACCAGCTCGGCGAACGAGGTCGAGGTGTGCCCCTCGGGGACTGGCGCCCAGACGTAGATCGTCCCCTTCGGCGCCGCGACCTCGACGCCGATCTCGCGCAGCGCTGCGACCACCAGGTCGCGACGCCGCGCGTAGACCTCGTTCATCCGCTGCAACGGCCCTTCTGGGCCCTGCAGGGCCGCCACGCCCGCCATCTGCACCGCCTCGAAGAGGCCGGAGTCGACGTTGGTCTTCAGCCGCCAGTAGGTCTGTACCGCCTCGGCGTTGCCGAGCACCGCCGCGCAGCGCCACCCGGTCATATTGAAGCCCTTGGAGAGCGAGAAGACCTCGACGCCGACCTCCTTGGCCCCCGGCGTCGCCAGAAAGCTCGGCGCCACGTAGCCGTCGTAGGTCGTCTCCGAGTAAGCGTTGTCGTGGACGACGAGGACCTCGTGCTCGCGGGCGAAGGAGACGACCATCTCGAAGAACCCCTCGGGGACGGTGGCGCCGGTCGGATTGTTCGGGTAGTTGAGGAACATCAGCCGCGCCCTGGCGGCGACGTCGGCGGGCACGGCGCTGAGGTCGGGCGCGAAGCCGAGCTCTGGAACCAGCGGCAGTAGCTCGGGCTTGGCGCCGGCGAGGATGGGACCGCCGGTGTAGACGGGATAGCCCGGATCGGAGGCGAGGGCGACGCCGCCCGGGTCGAGGAAGGCGAAGCAGAGGTTGTAGATGCACTCCTTGGCGCCGATCGCCGGGATCACCTCCGTGGCCGGGTCGATCTCGACCCCGAAGCGACGGTCGTAGAAGTCGGCGAAGCCCTGGCGGAACTCCTCGCGGCCGCGGTTGCTCGGGTACTGGTGGTTGGCCGGGTCGGCGACCGCCTCCTGCATCGCCTTGACGACGTAGGGATAGGTCGGTTCGTCCGGATCACCGATACCGAGGCTGATCACGTCGATGCCGGCGGCGCGCTTCTCGGCGATGCGCCGCTCCAGTTCCTGGAACATGTACGGAGGCATCGCCTCCAGGCGCACGGACGGGTCAGCGATTCCCATGGGCGCGGAACCCTAACGATTAGGTCGCTAGTCCAGCTCGGAGAGCGCCTGCAGCAGCTCGGGCGAGAGCTCGCCCGCGTAGACGGGCTCGGCCCAGCCCGTCAACCGCACCGCCAGGTCCTCCGCGACCTCGACCTCGAGCTCGCCGCCGTCGAGCTCGACGACGATCGGGCTGGTGGCACCGCCCAGGAAAGCGGCTACCGCGGCACCGCTGGCGCCGGTGCCGGAGGAGAGCGTCTCCCCCACCCCGCGCTCGAAGATCCGCGCCCGCACCCGGCTCCCGTCGATCGCCAGGAAAGAGACGTTGGTGCGGTTGGGAAAGAGCTCGTGCCCTTCGATCCCAGGGCCGATCTCGCCCAGGTCGAGGTCGTCGAGCTCCTCGCCGACGACGATCGCGCACTGGGGGTTGCCGATCGAGACGTGCTGGAACTCCCACTCGCGCCCGGCCGCCTCCAGCCTCCCCCTGCCGTCTTCCCCACCCGAGGGGAAGTCCTTCGACGCGGTCGACGCCCTGCCCATCTCGACACTGCAGGTGAGCTCGCCGGTGATCGTCGGCACGATCGGCCCCGCCACGGTCTTGATCGCAAACGTGTCCGCCTCGATCCACCCGTGCCGGCGCAGGTAGAGGATCGCCTCCCGCGCCCCGTTGCCCGAGAGCTCCGCCTCGGAGCCATCCGGGTTGAAGATCCGCAGATCAGCGACGAACTGCGGGTCGTCGCTGCGAGAGAGCAGCAACACCCCGTCGGCCCCGACCCCGAAATGCGGGTCGCAGAGCCACTCCGCCCGCTTCGGCGTCAGCTCCCACGGAAGCCGGTCGGCCTCGACGATCAGGTAGTCGTTCCCCAGCGCCTGCCACTTCTCGAATTTCACGCCGGACAGCCTAGCGACCGCCCCTGCGTCGAGTTAGGTGACGTAAAGAGGCGTCGGTTCGGTCAGTTTGTAGGTCGCTTTCCACGTCATCGTAGAGCCGCATTCCGCTTCGGAGGCGGCGTCTTTTTCCATCGTTTTCGACACGACTAGTTTCGCCGGTTCCCCACCAGTCACCGTAAAGCTCACGCTGCTCGCTTTGTAGACGCATTTGTATGCTTTGCCGCAATTCACTTCGAGCTTCGGCGACCCCGCCCCTCCGCTTACCAGCGCCAGCGTCCCATTACCGCTACCGGTGCTTTCGATTTCAGCTTTATAGGGAGTGCTCTGCGCTTCGACCGAGCAGACCCCACCCCCACATTTGCTGAACGACATGGCGCTTACTTCACCGATCAGCGGTTTGGCAGGTTCCGTCGTTTTCCCGGTAAGCGATCCCCCTTCGCAGGCAGGTTCACGTGCTTTGCCTTCGTAGAGGAATTCGAAGACAGAGTTCCCTTCGAGCGTCCCTTCGAGTGCGGTTCCGATTGGGTACTTCTGGTTGGGGAAAACGAAATAAGGCAATGGACAGGGACTGGTTTTTACTTTGCACAGACGAACGATGGGCGTTGGTGCGGGACCACCCACTATGTACATGCTCGTTGGCGAGAGCCAGCTATACGACGACGTGAACCATTCGCTTGGAGCTGGACAAGGGGAGCCTTCCACGGCCGATAGCGAAGAAATATTGAAACCGGAAGTAGTCGCGTAAAGTTCTTTCCCGGTGAAGCTCATTTCCATTTTTCCAGCCGAGTAGACGCAATTGATGACAGTTGGAAATTCGCATTTAACGGAAAACCTCGCCGGAGCGCCCGTCATCACGAACGAGCCGCTGCCTCCGCTTCCGGTGAATTCTGCGTTATAGGGAAGGTTTTGCGCGGTAATCGAGCAAGGAGCCCCCCAAGGTTTCCCGAAGCACGATCCAAAGCTGAGCGCCGTGACTTCGGCTTTAACAGGTTTTGCTTTCCCCCCTTCTTCTCCACCGACATCAGTGACTTTGGCGCTGAGCGTCGGGCCGCAACTGACTTCAGTCGATCCGAAAACGAACCTGCTCGTACCTTCACTTCCGGCGGGCATTACGATGCCTTTTTCAACCACATCTTCTGCCGCGCAGCTGCTTTTGTTGACCATGCAGAGGGTCGATGCCGAGGCCGAGCCAGTGCCGATGGCGGTGATTGCGAGGACGCCCACCAAGACCAGCGCGATGCGGAGTGGCAGCTTCACCGTGCGAAGTTTAAGTCAAGAAGATTTTTTAGTCAAAATACTTTTATATTTATATTCGCTGGATCGCACGGGCCCCCTGAGCATCGCTCATTCCGCCGCGGTCGATCGTCCGCAGGTTCGGCAACTTGCGCATCCAGGTGAGCTGGCGGCGGGCGTAGTTGCGGGAGCGCTGCTTCATCGCGTCCAGGTCGCCGGCCAGCAGCTCGTCGAAGCCGAGGGCCTTGCGCGCGGTGCGGCCTGGGCCCAGGGCCTCGGCGCGCTTCACCTCCTCCAGAGCGCCGGCGGCGACGATCGCCTCGACCCGGGCGTCGATTCGCTCGTAGAGCTGGGCGCGGTCCATGTCGAGCCCGAAGATCGTCGTCGGGTGGCGCGTCTCGGGGGACCAGAGCTCGGAGTCCTCGGCCCCGGGGGGTACCTTCTGCAGCGAGAGCTCGGCGAGGGCGGCGCGCAGGTAGAGCCCCGTCCCCCCCACCACGATCGGCGTCCGGCCGGCAGCCAGCGCCCGGTCGACCTCCGCATGGGCCAGCGGCATGTAGTCGCCGACCGAGAAGTCCTCGCTCACCGGCACGAACCCCAGTAGGCGGTGCTCCAGCCGCTCCTGCTCCGCTGCCGTTGCCGCCCCGGTCAGCACCCCCAGGTCCGCGTACACCTGCAGCGCGTCGCAGTTGACCGCGACCGGGTCCTCGCCGCGGTCCCGCAGCAGCTCGGCCAACTCGATCGCGACCCCGGTCTTGCCCACCCCCGTGGGGCCAAATATCGCGATGACCCCCAAGCGGGGCCGGGCGCCGCTACCCATTCACCCGACTCAGCAGCCTTTCGCTCCCCCTCAGCGTCTGCGAAGTCGCCGCCTCGACCTCGACCTCGACGAACTCACCCGGGCCGGCGACGCCGTCGAAGTTGACCGCCTTGTTGTGCCGCGTCCGGCCCCGCAGCTTCGTCTCGTCGGTGCGGCTGGTCCCTTCGACCAGCACCTCCATGGTGCGGCCGACGAAGCGCTGGGCGCGCTCGGTTGCCCGTCGCTGCACCGCCTCGACCAGGCGCTCCATGCGCTCGACCTTGACCGGGTGCGGCACCCGGTCCTCCATCTCGGCCGCCTCGGTCTGGCGCCGCGGCGAGAAGACGAAGGTGAAGGCGCCGTCGTACCCGACCTCCTCCACGACCTCCAGGGTCGCGGCGAAGTCGGCCTCGGTCTCGCCCGGGAAGCCGACGATGATGTCGGTGGTGATCGCGCAGTCCGGTACGTGCTCGCGGATCAGCGCCACCCGGTCCATGTAGCGCTGGCGGTCGTAGGTGCGGCGCATCCGTTTGAGGACGGCGCTGGAACCCGACTGCAGCGGCAGGTGGACCTGCTCGCAGAGCGCCGGCAGCTCGGCGTGGGCACGGACGACGTCCTCCTTCATGTCCTTCGGGTGCGGGCTGGTGTAGCGGATCCGCTCGATGCCCTCGACGGCGTCGACGCGGGCCAACAGCTCGGCGAACCCGATCCGCCGTCCCTTCGGCAGGTCGCGGCCGTAGCTGTTGACGTTCTGGCCCAGCAGCGTCACCTCGCGCACGCCGTCGGCGGCCAGGGCCTCGGCCTCGGCAATCAGCTCGACCGGGTCGCGGCTGACCTCGCGCCCGCGGGTCGAGGGGACGATGCAGTAGGCGCAGGCGCAGTTGCACCCCTGCGAGATCTGCAGCCAGCCCTGGAACTCGCGCTCGCGGCGCGTCGGCAGGTGGCCGGAGAAGTCCTCGAACTCGAAGTAGCCCTGAGCACTGAGCGAGTCCGAGTTGAGGAACTCGACCAGCTTGTGGATCTGACCAGGGCCGAAGGCGACGTCGACGAAGGGGAAGCGCCGGAAGACCTCGTCCTTGACCGACTGCGCCCAGCACCCCCCGACCCCGACGATCCGCGTCGGGTCTTCCGACTTCAACCGCTTCGCCTCCCCCAGATGGGCGATGAAGCGACTGTCGGCAGACTCGCGAATCGAACAGGTGTTGAAGAGGATGACGTCGGCGCCGTCCCGAGCCTCGGACTCCTCGTACCCGAGCGAAGCCAGCATCCCCCGCATCCGCTCCGAATCGTGCACGTTCATCTGGCACCCGAAGGTGGTGACGTGAAAGCGCTTCGCCATCAGCGGCAGGGTAGCGCCGCAGGGTATGCGTGGACGGGGCGGGGGCCTCTTCCCCGGAGGCCGTTGCGCAGCTGGGTCGCCGTCGGGGGCTCGGAATGTGGTGTCCTGAGCCTCCGGGGCAGGGCCACCCCGCCCGAGGCCGATCATCTCTACTCGACAGCTCTCAGGGCTGGACAGCTCTCGGAGCTGTTGGAAAGCTGTGAGGGGACGGGGCGGGGGCCTCTTGC
>DASTNW010000031.1:0-34444 GCA_035762685.1 Solirubrobacterales bacterium
CTTTGCGACATTCCCGCACAGGGCCACCGCCATCCCTCCCCCGAAACGAGCACCGAGAGACGCTCAAGACGATGACGGCGCCCAAGTCAACACGACAGCTTCTTACGAGAAAGCCCGCGGGCTCCGCCGGTCTCGCTTGAAGGCAAGTATCCCTTGACAGGGGGTAAGAATTCTCTTTGACTAGCGGTTGTGCCACCCGTTGACCGCTCCAATCCCGTCCGCGCCAAATCGTCGGACTCCCGCTACTCCGTCATGGAGTTCATGCGGGAGTTCCCCGACGATGAGGCGTGCTTGCGCTGGCTCTGGCAGACCCGCTGCGCGATAGATGAGGAGGGCAAGAGAGCCTTCTGCCCCAAGTGCGAGCTAGACCGGCCCCTCCATCGCGTGAGCGGCCGACCGGCGTGGGACTGCGACTACTGCGGGCACCACATGCACCCGACCGCAGACACGATCTTTCACAAGTCCTCTACGTCGTTGCAGTTGTGGTTTTATGCGATGTTCCTCGCCTCTCAGACCCGTTGCGGGATCAGCGCCAAGCAGCTAGAGCGCGAGATCGGCGTCACCTACAAGACGGCGTGGAGGATGCTCAACTTGATCCGCAACCAGCTCATGGACGAGATGGATAGCGAGCCGCTGTCCGGCGAGGTCGAGGTCGATGAGACCGCGATGGGCGGAAAGCCCCGTGCCAGCGACGGCCCCATGACCCGTCAGGAGGCGGTCAAGTGGGCGAAAGAGAAGAAGACCACCGTTGTCGCGATGGTCGAACGCGGCGGCCGGGTCCGGGCAATGCTCGCCGAGACCCGCGAGCAACGCCCCGTGCGCGCCCTGGTCCATGAGCACGTTCTACCCGAGTCGATCGTCTACACCGATGAGTGGGTGGGCTACCGCAAGCTGGATCAGCACTACGCCGCCCATCGGCGCATCCGCCACGCGGAGAAAATCTACGCCGAAGGCGACGTTCACACCAATACCGTCGAGGGCTTCTTCGGCAACATGAAGCGCGGGATTGCCGGCACCTACCACGCCGTCTCTCGCAAGTGGCTACAGGGCTACCTCAACGAGTTCAGTGGGCGCTACAACCGCCGCGACGATGACCGAGCGATGTTCTTCTCGCTAATCGAGACAGCGGCGCGCTAATCCCGCTTGGCGCCGTTTCGTCCGCTGAGGGGGCCGACGATCTTCTCGAAATCCTTCATCACCGCGGAGCGCTTGCGGGGTTTGATCTTGATACCGGTGGCCGTCTTTTCCCGACGCTGATCGTCACCGGCGCCCGCATCGCGACCATTGTTGGAGGGATCAGCTTCTTTCTCCATACAGCAGAGGATAGCCGCCCCTTGCGATCAAACGTCCAATATGCAGGGGGGGCGAAGGAAATGCCGAAGCACCCTGTAGAATGCCTAGCAGAAAGCGAACCGGGCCGGCCAAACTGGACGGCCGACCCGGGTGCACATCGCGTTAGTCAGTGACCTAGGTACCTAGGTATGAC
Organism: Solirubrobacterales bacterium; assembly: GCA_035762685.1. Classification (GTDB taxonomy): domain Bacteria; phylum Actinomycetota; class Thermoleophilia; order Solirubrobacterales; family 70-9; genus VAYN01. The sequence goes on from DASTNW010000031.1 coordinate 1,487, forward strand.
CCTCATGGGAATGGGTGGTCGTCAACAGCGACCCTCCGCCATTCTCAATCTCATCGTCCCGGTGACCATTCCGGGGTGCAAGCGTGTAAAGCCCCTCGTCTACGCGGACGATCTCTCCGGCGTCGACAAGGCGCTTGAAGGTGTTGTAGATCGTGCTGCCACCGATTTCTGCCCCGGCGGCGTTGAGGGCGTCGCGGACCTCGGCGGGGCCGACAGGCTCGGTGGCGGCGGCCAGGTAATCGAGTACGCGCTTCTTGGTATCGCCTTTACGAGCGGCGCGCCGCTGATGCTTCTGGGTCTTGCGAGCTAGCGCGTCTTCGATCCAAGCCAGTTCGGCCTTCGCAGTCTCCATTACCTCTGAGGCCTTATCGCGCATCGCCTCTAGCTCCTCAGCGGAGCGCTGGGCGAGAAGGGCAGTGATGGGCGAGTCGATGGCCATATCTTCATTCTACACACACGCCGGTCGTCTTTCCCTCACACCCCTCACAAGACCCTCTCAGGGACCGAGAGAGGAACTTTGGGGGAAAGTGTCTACGTGCTGCCGTGGTCGTCCCCATGGCCAAATCTGAACCGCCCTTCGCATCTGCTGCCGCTCGTCCAAGCCATGCCTTTCAGAAGGTCGCCAGGCGGCACGGAGAGCGCCCCAGCGAGCTTTACGAGGGTGTCTATCCGAGCGAGCCGTAAGCCCCGCTCAAGCTGGCTTATCTCCGTCCGGTGCAGCGAAGCGCGGAAGCCCAACTCTTCCTGCGACAGCCCTGCCCGCTTGCGGTAGATCATCAAGTTCTCGCCAAAGCGCTCTGAAGCCGTCATGCGGCCATCCGGTCGAAATGAAGCGCGGCCCGCGTCGGCAGCACTGAAGCGCCCTCGCGACGCAGAAGCCCAACGCTGACTAGATCGTCCGTGGCTTGCTCGGCGTCCTTACCGACCTCGCGCTCTATCTCCTCGCCAGTCAACTGCGCGGGGTGTTCGTTCAGAACGAGCGCGAGCACCGCCCGTTGCACTTGTTCGTCTTCGCCTTCGGTTGCCGAGCGCTGAATACCCTTGCCTTGCATGGGGAGCACCACCTCTCCGTGCCAGGCCGGGGGCCGTTTAGGCGGCGCCCCGGCCGTTTGTCATTTCAGGCTGGGGAACGCAGCGCTAGTCAGGACGGAGATTTGGCGCTTCGGAATGCGCAAAATATACCCCCTGTCAAGGGATACTTGCCTGCTTGAAGAGCTTCCGACCTCGGCCGTCCCGCTGGTGCGTGTCGGTAGAGGGGCCCGGTCGCCCTCGGGCGAATGTCGCGAAGCGGCGAAATGCAATCTGTCATCTGCCCGCCATTGGCGGGCACCAACATCCGGAGCCGCGCCCCAGGGCGCGCGACTCAATTCGCCCGAGGGCGACCGGGCCCCTCCCCCTCCACCACACCAACCGTGCGGCCAAAGCCGCAGATGCCTCTCAGTCAGAGTCGGGCGTCCACAGCCCGCCGGCTTTCTCGCGCTCCTTCTCCGGCGTCCAAATCTGCTCCCGCGCCTCGGCCTGCTCAAGCGGGATTGGCTTGGCCGCCTCGGCAACCAGCTCGATCGCCTTGCGCGCCCTGATGTCCTCGACGACCATCGCGTCGCGACCGTTCTCGCGCAGTCTCTCCAGCAGCTTCTGCGGCGTCGTGCGTTCGTGCTGGGCGCTGTGCTCGAGCGCCTCGACCAGCTCCTCGTCGGAGACCTCGATCTCCTCCGCCGCGGCGATCGCGGTGACGACCGCCTCGCGCTTCAGCTCCCGCTCGGCGTCGGGCTTCGATTCCTCGATCAGCTCCTCACGCGTCTTCCCCTGCATCTGCAGGAAGGCGTTGGGGTCCATGCCGCGCTGGGCGAGCTGGCGTTCCATCCGCTCCCAACGTTCGGTCGCGCGAGCGGTAACTAGATCGGCGGGGACGTCGACAGTCGCCGCGTCGACGGCGGCGTCGACGGCGGCAATCCGGAAGTCTTCCTCGGCCCGGCTGTCGAGCGCCTCGCCGACTTTCTCGCGGATGTCGGCCCGCAACTCCTCCAGCGTCTCGAACTCGGAGGCGTCGGTGGCAAAATCGTCGTCGAGCCCAGGCAGGACTTTCTCCCGCACCTCTTTCACCTTGACGTTGAAGACGGCGTCCTTGCCGCTCAGGTGCTCCGCCTGGTAGTCGTCGGGAAAGCTGACCTCGACCTTGCGCTCCTCCCCCGCCTTGGCGCCGGCAAGCTGCTCCTCGAAGCCCTCGATCAGCTGCCCCGAGCCGAGCGCGAGCAGGTAGTCCTCGGCCTTGCCGCCCTCGAAGGCAGTGCCGTCGATCAGGCCCTCGAAATCGATCAGCAGCGAGTCGCCCTCCGCGGCCTCGCGCTCGACCGGGTCCAGCCGGGCAAAGCCCTCGCGCAGCCGCTCGATCTCCTGCTCGACGACGTCCTCGGGAACCTCGTTCTCTTTGCGGCCGACCTCGAGGCCCCTGTAATCGCCCAGTTCCGCCGGTGGCCGCACACCGACCTCGAACTTGAAGGTCAGCGGCTCGCCCTCCTCGTCGGGGGTGAAGACCATCTCGATGCTGGGATCCCCGATCGTGCTGATCCGGGTGTCCAGCAACGCCCGTTCGTACCACTCGGGCAGCGCCTCGCGGATCGCCTCCTGCAGCACTGGCTCGAAACCGAGCCGCTGGATCACCAGCGACGGCGGCGCCTTGCCCTGGCGGAAGCCGGGCATCCGCATCTCCTTCGCCATCGCCCTGGCAGCGCGCGAGGTGGCTCGCTCGACGTCCTTGGCGGGAACTTCGACCTCGACGCTGACGCGCGAGTCGGGCAGCTCTTGGAGAGAGGTCTGCATCGGGCGCCTGACCCTAGCGGGAGAGGAAGGTGCGCAGGGCCGCGGCGAAGTCGATCGCGAAGGAGAGACCGCGGCCGATCGGCCCCGTGACCAGCCAGGCCCGCAGGCGGTCGGTCCCCCCACCCCTCCGAACGTCACTCATTCGCGTATTCCAGCAGGGAGCTGTCGACCAGCCACTCGACCGGGGCGCGATCGTCGCTGAAGACCTCGCCGCCGGGCAGCCGCGGCGCCAGCCGGGCGGCCGCGGCAGCGGCGAGCGGGCGCAGCGGCACCGGCAGGACGCTGGCGTTGCGCCGCAGGCGGGCGGCGGAGAAGTCGGTGTCGCCGCCGACGAGCAGGGTGTTGGTCGGCTCGATCGGGTAGCGCAACACCCGGTCGAAGGCGGCGGCCATGGTCCGCCCGAGGACGCGCTCCAGCTCCTCGCTGCCCTCTGGATGGCCGACGTTGACGATCGTCAGGCCGCCCGCCGCCAGCCGTTCGCTCGCCAGCTCGAAGAACTCGCGCGTGGTCAGGTAGAAGGGGATGTAGGGCTGGCGGTAGGCGTCGACCATGATCGCGTCGTAGCCGCCGTCGGCGCGCTCGAGCCAGGGCCTCGCGTCCTCGGCGAAGGTCCGCATGCGGGGGTTGCGGAGATCGAGGAAGCGGCGGCCCAGCTCGGTCAGCTCGCCGTCGATCTCGACCGCGTCGACGGCCGTGGCCGGGAAGAAGTGGCCGAAGGCCCGCGCCACCGTGCCGCCGGCGTTGCCGAGGACCGCGATCCGCCGCGGCGGCCGCGCCCGCGACGCCGCCGCCAGCACCAGGTGCCCGTCCCAGTAGTCCCCGGTCAGGTAGGTGCCGGGCCGCCAGAGCGAGTGCACCGCCTGGCCCTCGTTGAGCTCGAGGGCGCGGCTGCCGTCGGGCCGTTCGACGATGCGCGCGTACTGATGGGTGGTCTCCGCCTCGTAGAGGACGCGGCCACTGTCGGCGGCCTTGATCGTCCCGACCGGGGCCGCCATCCCCAGCGCCAGCAAGACCGGGACCAGGGCGAAGCGCCAACCGACCCCGGCGCAGGCAACCACGGCGAGGACCAGGGCGAAGACGAAGAAGGTGCGCTGCGTCCCCAGCAGCGGGATCAGCAACAGGGCCGAGAGCATCGTCCCCAGCAGCGAGCCGGCGGTCGAGATCGCGTAGAGGCGGCCGACGACCTCGCCGGAGCGGTCGACGTCCGCCACCGCCAGCCGCACGGCCCACGGCGCCGCCGCCCCGAGCAACGTCACCGGCACCGCGACGAGGACGAGGACGCCGAACAGGGAGCCGGCGAAGCCGCCGACCGAGACCGTGTCGAAGGCGTCGACCGAGAAGCCGAGGAAGGGACGGGCGGCAAAGGGGACGACGGCGATCAGCAGCGAGGCCGCGAGCACCAGCAGGCAGAGGCCGCGCAGGTGCGGGTGGCGGTCGGCGTAGCGGCCGCCGAGCCAGTAACCGACCGAGAGCGCCACCAACACGACGCCGATCGTGTTCGCCCAGACGATCGTCGAGGCGCCGAAGTAGGGCGCCAGCAGGCGCGCCGCGGCGATCTCGACCCCGAGGCTGGCGGCGCCGACGACGAAGACCAGCGCCGGCAGCAACAGCCGCTCAGGGGCCGCCGGCTTCAGGGTCTCTCCCGGCGGCGATTAGCTGTTGCTCGAGGCGGTCGCCGTGACCTGCCGCGACGGCCCGCTGCGCCCGCTCCTCGTCGAGCTCGACGCCGCGGTCGTGCGCGAGGTCCAGCAGGCGCTGCTTCTCGGTCCCCTCGCGGGCGGCCTCGAAGAAGACCCAGGCGAGCAGGCCGAGGCCGAGGAAGGTGCCCTCGACCATCATCACGACGCCGGCGGTGCTCTGGTCGGCGAGCGGAGCGATGCCCCAGTAGCGCTCTCCCGGGGCATAGATCGGGTAGAGCACCGAGCCCGACCACATGAGGACGTTGCCGAGGACCGCGCCGGCGAAGCGCACGGCGATCACGTAGCCGACCTTCCAGGCGGCGGTGAACCACTGCGGCGTCGGCAGCGGCCCGAACACCGGCATCCACATCAGGCAGCCGAAGAAGATGAACAGCGAGTGCTCGACGACGTGCATGAACGCGGTCCCATAGGCGGCTTCGTAGAGCGCCGGGATGTGCCAGACGTAGAAGTTGAGCACCCACAGCGGGAAGGCCACCAGCGGGTGGGCGAGGACCCGCAGGCGGTCGAAGAGCGGGACCGCCAGGACCGGCTGCAGCAGCGGCCCGGTCAGGCCCAGCACCAGCAGCAGCGTGGCGACGTCGCCCAGCAGCAGGTGCTCGACCATGTGGGCGATCACCAGCTCCTCGGAGATGTGACCGACCGGCGAGAACAGCGCCACCACGATCGTCAGCAGGCCGGCGGCGAAGCAGAGCTGGCGCCAGAGGGGCACCGGCCTGCCCTTGCCGGCCAGGGTCGAGGCCCGCTTCGCGTAGAGGCCGGCCACGACCAGCAGCGGCAGCAGCTCCAAGGGCGCAAAGGCGCTGCCCACATGCGCGAACGGCAGGGTCATGGGCCCAGCGTAGCGGCGCCGATAGCCGGCCCACCCCCGCCGCCGCTGCTAGCTTGGCACCGCAGAATGGGCGCCGCAGAAGACCGCTTTCCGACGATCGGCAGCTACGGCTTCCTCTCCGATTGCCACACCGCCGCCCTGGTCTCCTACGACGGCGCCGTCGAGTGGCTCTGCCTGCCCCGCTTCGACTCCCCCAGCGCCTTCGCCGCCCTGCTCGACCGCGGCGCCGGCCATTTCCGGCTGCGGCCCCGCGGCGTCGTCGTCCCGATCGGCCGCCGCTACAAACCGGGGACGCTGGTGATCGAGACGACCTGGGTTACCGACACCGGCTGGGTCGTCGTCCACGACGCGCTGACGATCGCCGAGTGGGCCACCAGCGACGGCGAGCGCGGCCGCCCCGACACCGAACACGAGTCCGACCGCTCGCTGCTGCGGACGATGACCTGCATCGCCGGCGAGGTCGAGATGGAGATGGAGTGCCTGCCACGCTTTGGCTACGGGACCGAGACCGCGCGCTGGAGCGGCGGCGAGCTCGGCGAAGCGATCGCCCGTGCCGCCGACGGCACCGAGCTCTGTCTGACCAGCGACATGGACCTGACGATCGAGGACGGGGCCGTGCGCGGCACCCTCAGCCTGCGCGAAGACGAAAGCGGCTTCTGCGCAGTCACCTGGGGCGACGAGGAGCTGGGCGGTCCGCGCAGCGCCCCGGAGGCGATGGAGCGGCTCGACTCGACCGAAGACTTCTGGCGCGACTGGCTGCGCGACGGCGACTTCCCGGACCACCCCTGGCGCATCCACCTGCAGCGGTCCGCCCTCGTCCTCAAGGGCCTCACCTACACCCCCACCGGCGCGATCCTCGCCGCCCCGACCACCTCGCTGCCGGAGACCCCCGGCGGCGAACGCAACTGGGACTACCGCTTCAGCTGGATCCGCGACTCGACCTTCAGCCTCTGGGCGCTGCACACGCTCGGCTTCGACCAGGAGGCGCGCGACTTCATGCGCTTCATCGTCGCCGTCTGCAAGGACCGCCCCGACCTCCAGATCATGTACGGGATCGGCCACGAGAAGGAGCTCGACGAGAAGACGCTCGACCACCTCGGCGGCTACGGCGGGGCGAAGCCGGTGCGGATCGGCAACGGCGCCTACGATCAGCGTCAGAACGACGTCTGGGGCTCCCTGCTCGACTCGATCTACCTGCACGAGAAGGCGCTGCGGGGGACGGGGACGCCGGCCGACCGCCAACTGATCCGCCACCAGGTGGAGGCTGCGATCGAGGCCTGGCCAGAGCCCGACCAGGGAATCTGGGAGTCGCGCGGGCGGCCCCAGCACTACGTCTCCTCGAAGTTGATGATCTGGGTCGCGGTCGACCGCGGCGCTCGCCTGGCCCGCGGCCTCGGCTTCGAGCAGATCGCGGACGACTGGAGGGCGAAGGCGGACGAGTTCCGGGCCGAGATCCTCGCGCGCGGCGTCCGCGACGGGGTCTTCCGCCAGCACTACGACACCGACGCCCTCGACGCCTCGCTGCTGCTCGTGCCCCTGTTCCGCTTCCTGCCCCCCGACGACCCGCGCGTGCGGGCGACGGTCAACGCGATCGCGTCCGACCTGACCGAGCACGGGCTGGTCTGCCGCTACAAGGTCGAGGAGACCGACGACGGCCTCCAGGGCAAGGAGGGCACCTTTCTGATCTGCTCCTTCTGGCTGGTCTCGGCGCTCTCGGAGATCGGCGAGCGCAAGCGCGCGCGGGAACTATGCGAGCGGCTGCTGGAGGCAGCCGGCTCGCTCGACCTCTTCGCCGAGGAGCTGGAGGCCGAATCGGGGCGCCACCTCGGCAATTTCCCCCAGGCCTTCACCCACCTGGCGCTGATCAACGCGGTCTCCCACGTGATCGCCGACGAGCGCCGCGAAGACGGCGGCGTCACCGCGGTCTTCAGCGAAATGGGCGGCGTCCGCGAGGACGCCTGAAGCGCCGTCCGCAGCACGGAATCTCCCCGCGGACAAAAGCTCTACAGACAGAACGTTTCGTTTGCTCTATATTGCGCGGGCCAAGATGACCCGACTCAACCGCTCGGACGACAACGAACTGCTGGCGGCGCTCCGGCATCCACTGCGCCGGGCGATCCTCCGCCGGATGGCGAGCGAGGAGGCGATCAGCCCGCGCGAGCTCGCGACGGCGCTGCGGCGGCCGCTCAGCAACGTCAGCTACCACGTCCGCGTGCTGCTCGACTGCGCCGCGATCTCCCTGGTCCGCACGAAACCGAGCCGGGGATCGATGCAGCACTTCTACTGCATCGCGATCGAGGCCCCCTGGGCGCGCGCCGTGCTCGGCCTGAGCGAGAAAGACGACGAGGCCACGGGGGAGAGTTCCACCGAGTCCGAGACTTAGCGGCCAGGGAGGCCCATGGACGAGACCGACGACATCCGGACGCCAGCGGCCGAAGACGCCGCCACCGAGTCCGCCGTCCTGCAGCAGGTGCTCGAGCTTCACCCGGTGCTGGTGACCGTCGCCGAACTCGTCCGCGAGATCGGCGGCGAGTCACCTGACTTTGCCCGGCGCGACGCGATCGAACGCGCCGTCCGCGACCTCACCGCCGTCGGCCTGCTGCACCATCACGACGCCTTCGTGATGCCCACACGCGCGGCGCTCCGCTTCAACGAGCTGCTGGACCGCTGACGACCAGCCGCCGGAACCGGGGCCGCAGCCGCTGCTCGAGCTCGGTTGCCGCGGCCTCGACGGCGGGGTCTTCCCCGGGGTTGGCAGTGACCAGCACCACCTCGGTGGCCGGGAAGCTCTGGACCTGGTCTTCGACCGCCTGCACCAGGTCCTCGTCCCCGACCCGGGCCTCGGCCGCGATGCCGGCCCTGGCCAGCGCGGCAACCGTGATCACCAGCCGCTCCTGGGCCTCGCGGCGCGCGGCCTCGACGTCTGAGGCCCAACGGTCGAGGAAGCCGCCGCGCGCCGGCGCCAGGAGCAGGACGTCCATCGGCGCCGCCGAGGCCTCCCCGCCGCCCCCGATCGCGGCGGCGATCTCACGTACCGCCCCGGGCTCCTCCACCGCGCGGCTGACGACCACGAGCAGGCGACGGCGGTCGGTGGCGGAGACGGCCGCACCGATCTCGCCCCGCGGGCGCTGCCGTACCGCCACCACCACGATCGCCACGGCCGCCAGGGCGCCGGCCGCGAGACCGAGGCCAGGGCTGACGTAGAAGGCGGCGACGATGGGAACGGCGATCGCGGCCACGATCAGGGGCAGTTTCCATGGCGTCACCGCCCAAGCTTGGCACGCGATCGTCGCTCTCTCCCACCCCTAAGAGCCCTTGACAATCGCCACTGGAGTAATCCGGGCCTGCATCGTTCCGATCTTCACGTTCGTCCCACCTCCCCTCGTGAGTTTCCGCCTTAAACCCCATTCCAAAGCGGATTGTGCGTGCAGGCCGAAGTAATACTCTAAAACTTTCTATCATTCAAGTCCCCTACACCAAGAAACAGGAAATAAACGAAAATTGCGGAACCGTTGTGGAAATCCTGAGTTTGGATCTTTAAAGTCCTGTAATCGGCTGCTACCCCTGAAAACGAGCGAAAGAAGCCCCCCTTGCCGAAAACGAAGAAGAAAGACGGCGTCGAACAGATCGTCGCCAAAGCGTTTGCCCACCCCCTGCGCGTACAGATCCTGATCATTCTCAACGAGCGGGTCGCCAGCCCCAACCTGCTCTCCCAGGAGCTGGACCAGAGCCTCAACCTGGTCGCCTACCACGTCCGCGTCCTCGAGAAATACGACTGCATCGAGCTCGTCGACACGAAGCAGCGACGCGGTGCGACGGAGCACTTCTACCGCGCCACCAGGCGCCAGTTCTTGACCGATTCGGAATGGGCGAAAATGCCGGAGAACCTCCGTCCCGGTCTCGCCGGCGCGATGCTGAAGTCCGTCTTCGAAGACCTCCAAGAGGCCTCGACCAGCGGCACCCTCGACGAGGTCGACGACCTCCACCTCAGCCGCACCCCGATGGTCGTCGACAAACAGGGCTGGGCCGAGGTCTCGACCCTGCTCAGGAGCACGCTCGACCGCGTCCTGGAGATCCAGGCCGAGGCCTCGGAACGAATCGCCGAGAACGACGAGCCGGGGATCCTGTCGAAGGTCCACATGCTCCACTTCAAGTCACCCGAGGCGAAGTCCGACGCGGAGTCGGAGTCGGAGTCGACAGCGACGGAGTAGGCCGCCGCTCGAGGGTCGCCGGTTCGGTCTGCGGAGCCGAACCGGCCCCTTCCACCTCACGCCCGCAACCGCACCCACTTTCCGCGCCTCTCCAGGGCGGTGACTGTCGTCATAGGCGGCGTCAGACGCGCGCTATGGTGTGAACACGGCGGCCCAGCCTAGGCCGACGGGCGCTGCACGGCTTCGATCATGCCCTCAGGGCGGCGCCGGTGTTGGACACCCGGCGCAAATCGATGGCAGTGAAGAAGAGGAGGGCCTAGCCATGAAGCACGACTCCTTACCCGCTCCGAACGACGGGTTGGCGAGCGAGCGTGAGCTCTGGGCCCGCTTTGCGGAGGACCGCGACCAGGCGACCCGCGAGGAGCTGGTCCGGCGCTACCTCCCCTTCGCCAAGAACCTGGCCCTGCGCTACCGCGGCGCCAGCGAGTCGTTCGACGACCTGCTCCAGGTCGCCAGCCTCGGCCTGGTCAACGCGATCGACCGCTTCGACCCCAGCCGCGGCACTCCCTTCACCGCCTTTGCCTCGCCGACCATCCTCGGCGAGCTAAAGCGCCACTTCCGCGACCGCGTCTGGACGGTGAGGGTGCCCCGCGGCCTGCACGACCGCATGGCCGAGGTCGACAAGGCGATCTCGGCGTTGACCGTCGAGCTCCAGCGCTCGCCCTCGGTGGGCGAGATCGCCGCCAAGCTCGGCACCGACCCGACCGACGTGCTCGAGGTGCTGGAGGCCAACCACAACCGCCGCCCGCTCTCGCTCGACCGTCCCGTCGGCGGCGACGAGGACGAATCGCCCGCCTCGGAGTGGGTCGGCGACGAGGACGAGGGCTTCGAGCTGGTCGAGGACAAGCTGGCGCTGGAGGGGGCGCTGCCCCACCTCGACGAGCGCGAGCGGCTGGTGCTGCAACTGCGCTTCGTCGAGGACATGACCCAGTCGCAGATCGCCGAGCGGATCGGCCACTCGCAGATGCACGTCTCGCGGATCCTGCGCCGCACCCTGGAGCGGATCCGGGCGGAGGTCGCCGAAGGCGACGAGGAGGAGAGCGACTAGGTAGACAGCGAGGCGATGCCGACGACGAGGAACTCGCCTTCCTCGCCCTGCTCGACCCGCAGCTCGTCCGCCAGGGTCGCGAGGGTGCCCCCCACCTCCGGCAGGTCGAGGCTCGCGCGCAGCTGCTCGGCCGCGCCGCTCTTCATCGGGCCCACCCGCAGCTGGACCCCCTCGGGCCGGTCGGCGAGACGGAGCGAGACGTGGCCGTCGGTAAAGCCCTCCGGGGCCCGGGCGGAGATGGCGTCGCTGAGCAGCATCGCGTCGGAGAGACGGTCGACGCTGATCTCCCGCCGGGCCGCGACCGCGGCCAGGGCACGGCTGAGGATCGGCCCGACGAACTCGGGCGGACCGACGCGCAGCGCGGTCGCCTCGTCGTGAATCGCCGCCGCCGTCGATGCCTGGCGCCGCTCGGCACTTTCGTCGCGGGCCGAGAAGGGGAGGTGCATCCTGATCTCGGTGCCGCGATCGACGCCGCCCTTGATCTCGAAACTCGCCGAGAGCGCCGCGATCAGGGTCAACCCGATCCGCAGGCTGGGACGGTCTGCCTCGGGGTGTGGCTGGATGCCCCGCCCGAAATCGCGAACGACGACCGTGAGGCCGTCGTCCTCCGCCGTCGCATCGACCGTGAGCAGGCCGGCCTCGTCACCGGGGTAGGCATGCACGACCACGTTCATGCAGGCCTCGGTCACGACGGTCTTCAGGTCCGCGATCCCGGCTTCCTCCATGCCGAGGCGCTCCGCCAGCCCGGCGAGGGCGTGCCGCACGACCGCCACGTTCTCGGCCCGGGCGGGTAGGGACATCTGCAGGCCCGATCGGTCGTCGGTGGTCGTATTCACGATTCAGTTAGTCCATGCCCCATCGCGGGTCGGGTGGCGAGCATATCCGTGATCGCCACTGCCCAAATCCCTACCCTGGCCAGCATCGGCGAAACGCTGCTCGGCGGATCGCCTGCCTGCGGTAGCATCGGCGCGTGATTCCGGCGCCGTTCGAGGCATCTGCCGCCCAGCTCGAGGACGGGATTCGAGTCATCGCGGTACGCGGTGAGCTCGACCTCAGTACCGCGCCTGAGCTCGAGGCCCCTCTCGACGATGCGGTCGCGGCTGGCGAAGTGTCCGTCCTGGTCGACCTCTCCGAGTGCGAGTTCATCGACTCGACCGGGATCGCCCTGATCGTCAGGGCCTGGCAGCGACTCAGCGGCGACGAGGAAGAGGGGAACGGCCGCGTCGTCATCTGCAGCCACAACGACCAGGTCCGCCGCGTGCTCGAGATCACCGGCCTGGAGCTCTCGATCCCGATTCACAGCAGCCGCGAGGAGGCGCTCGCGGCCCTCCGCGACTGAAGCTGGGCGGCCCTAGGCGAAGAGCAGGATCAGCAGGTTCGCCAGCATCGCCCCGGAAGTCCCGACCAGGGCAAGCGTGCGGAAGAACTTGGCGAAGCCGCCGCGGTAGTGAACGCTCTCGAAGAGGGTGAGGCCGACGACGTGCGCCATGTTGATCAGGGCGGTAAAGATCGCGATCCCGATCGCCACCGCTTTCCAGCCGGCCTCGGGCCCCGGCCCGGAGGCGACCGCGGCGGCGAGGACGATCGTCACGATCGTCCCGACGACGCCGATCGTCATCCCCGCGAGGTCGCTGCGCGAAAGGCCGGGGAAGTAGGCGGACCCGATCTCGTCACCGTGGTCGGGGGGCGTCGTCCCCGCGCCCACGCTCTCGACCTCGACGACGTGCGTGGCGTCCTCGTCGGCGTCGATCACGACCATGCGCAGCGGCGGCTCGAGCGTCTCCCGCGCCTTCTCGAAGAGGCCGTCTTCGAACCAGCGGGCCTGTCCTTCGGTGTGCTCGAAAATCAACACCTCGTCGGCGGGCTGTTCGAGCAGGGCGTCCTGCGCGGCCTGGACCGGATCGGGATCGCCGACGTAGCCGCTGGCGCTGACGCCGGCCCGCCGCAACGCCTCGAGCGAGCTCCGCAGCCGCTCCTCGGCCTCCCGCTTCGGCTCGTCGATGTCCCCCAGCGTGTGGCGGAAGGCGTTGGCCTCCACCGCCGGGACGACGACGCGGACCTCGACCCCGCCCCCGTTGCCTTGGCGGCGGACCTCCTCGGCCGGCTCGGCGCCGACCAGGGTGTCGGTGACGATCGCCAGCAGCCGGTGGGGAGCGCCGGGGCTCATTCGCCGCCGTCCGTCGAGACCGGCTCGTCGGCCTCCCCGTACTCGACCTCGCTGCGCTCCTCGGGCGCTGGCACGTCGCGCGCGGGGAAGCCCCGCTGGTTGCCGTGGCTGGCGTTCTCCTCGAGCTCCTCCTCGGCCAGCTCGAAGCCCTCGGCCTCCCCCTCACCGGACTCGATCAGCGGCTGCTCCGCCGGGTCGTCGCTCTCTCGCGGCACCCTGCCGCCGATCCTCGCCGCTTCCGCAGCCGCCTCGGCCTCCTCCTCGGCGATCCTCGCCTCGTCCTCGGGAGGCACGACCGCTGCCCTCTCTTCGGGCCCGGGGTCCATGCCGTTTGGCTACCCACGCCCGGCGCGAGTGAAACTCGCCAGAGCGGTGCGTAGGGTCGTCCGCGGGCATTTTGCCCGCCGGCCCGGGCGCCTCTCCGCTCCGTGGAACGGTTGGTCATCTCGCCCGAGCGGGAACCGGGTCAGGCCCGGTGAAAGCCGCTGGGATCCAGGCCGGCGGGCTGTCCTTGTCCACCTCCGGGCTACCCGGCGCCATCGGCCGACAAACGAAACCGGCGGACCGACCGACGAGATTCCGCTGTCTGGTGGCCAGAGGTCTTAGGCTGCGCTGGAGATCGGCGCGTGAGCTCTTCCGCTGAAGACACATCGGACTCGGCAAAGATCGCCTACGAGGCGTTCGCCGCCGCCTACGACGACTTCACCCACGAGTACCAGAACGAGCGCTGGACGCTGCGGCTGCTGACCGCGGCACAGGAGCTTGGCCTGCGAGGGGACCGGCTGCTCGACGTCGGCTGCGGGACCGGGAAGAGCTTCATCCCGATGCTGGAGCGGGGGTGGCGGGTGACCGGGTGCGACGTCTCTCCGGCGATGGTGGAACTGGCGCGGGACAAGGTCGGCGAGGAGGTCGAGCTGGGGGTCGCGGACATGCGAGAGCTGCCGGTGCTCGGGGAGTTCGACCTCGTCTGGGCGCTCGACGACGCGGTCAACTACCTGCTCAGCCTCGAGGAGCTGGATTCGGCGCTGGCGGGGATGCGGGACAACCTGGCGCCAGGCGGGTTCCTCGTCTTCGACGTCAACACCCTGATGACTTTCCAGACCTTCTTCTGCTCCGAACACGTAGTCGAGCATGGCGGCCGCCGCATGGTCTGGTCGGGCGAACTGTCGCCGGAGATGGCAAAACCGGGCTGCACCGCACAGGCGACCCTGCGGGCCGCGGACGATTCGATGCCGCCCCACGTCCACCGCCAGCGGCATTTCGGCGAAGCCGAAGTGCTGGACGCCCTCGACCGCGCCGGGCTGGAGTGCCGGGCGATTCGCGGCGAGCTCGACGGCGACCTCTCGGATGGGGTCGACGAAGCGGTCCACAGCAAGGCCGTCTATTTCTGCACGCGCGCCGACTGAGCCTCGCGGACCACTTCGCGCGGGCGCTTGTCCTCGCGCAGGCCGAGGAAGCGGGGATGGCGCAGCTTGCCGTCGCGGGTCCACTCGCCGAAGGCGAGCTGGCCGACCAGTCGCGGCTCGACCCAGCGGGCGACGCGGGGCTGGCCGCCGCCGCGGAGGAAGGGTGATTTCTCGACCACCAACGCCCCCAACCTGGCGCCGAGGTCGGCCAGCGTCTTCTCGCTGTACCCGGTGCCGACTTTGCCGGCGTAGCGGAGCTCCTCGCCCTCGTAGTAGCCGACCAGCAGTGCCCCGAAATGCTGCCGCGCCCCCTGCGGCGGCGTGAAGCCGCCGATCACCAGCTCCTGCTGGAAGGAGCACTTCAGCTTCAGCCAACTGCCGCTGCGGCCGTGGACGTAGGGACTGTCGGCGCGCTTGGCGATCAACCCCTCCCAGCCCTTGGCGCAGGCCTCGCAGAAGAACTCCTCGCCGCGTTCGTTGCGGTGCGGCGTGTAGCGGACGGGGCCTTGGAAGGAGAGGGCCTTGCGGAGGAAGCGCTTGCGCTCGCGCAGCGGCAACGCGGTCAGGTCGTGGCCACCGAACTCGAGCAGGTCGAAGAGGTAGAGGAAGACCCGGATCCCGCTCATCCGCGCCAGGCGCGGGTCGTGGATGCCCATCCGCCCCTGCAAGCGCTCGAAACTGGTGCGCGTTCCGTCGAAGGCGACGATCTCACCGTCGGCGAGGAAGTCCTGTGCGGGCTCCGCTTCCAGCGCCTCGACCAGCTCCGGGTAGGCGTCCGACAACGGTTTGCCGGTACGCGAAGTGAGGGTCACGGTCCCGCCCCGCTTGTGCACCGCGGCGCGAATCCCGTCCAGCTTGCGCTCGAAGACCCAGGCCGGGTCGCTAAAGGGGCGATCGGTGAGCTTCGCCTGCATCGGCTCGCTCGCTGGGGCCATGGCGCCAGGCTACTCGCAGCCGTGACGCTGCCGACGCGTAGCATCGGCGCCGATGACGCCCTCCGCCAAGCCGACCCTCGCCGTCGCGGCCGCACTCGTCCTCGGCGTCCTTGCCGCCAGCGCCGTCGGGCCGGCAGATGCCTCGCCCCAGGCGCAGGCGAGCGCGTCACGGCCGCCGATCGTCAAGCGGCTGATCCCGTTCGGGCCGAAACGCAAGCGCGAGATGGCGGCCTACTCGGAGCGTCACTACGGCCAGCCTCGCTGGCGGCTGCGCCACCCGCGGGTGATCGTCGAGCACATGGCCCAGACCGGCACCGCGAGCGCAGTGTTCAACGCCTTCGCCCCGGACGTGCCCGACGTCGAGCTGGGGGAGCTGCCCAACGTCTGCGCCCATTTCGTCGTCGGCCCCTCGGGCCGGACCTACCAGCTCGTCAACCTGCGCACCCGCTGCCGCCACACGGTCGGCCTCAACTGGACCGCGATCGGGATCGAGCACGTCGGCTACGGCGACGGCGACGTGCTCGGCAACCGGCGCCAGCTCCGCGCCTCGCTCTGGCTGACGCACTGGCTGCGCTGCCGGTTCGACATCGGCGTGCGCGACGTGATCGGCCACAACGAGAGCCTCAGCTCCCCCTACCACCACGAGCTGGTGCCGAGCCTGCGACGGCAGACCCACGGCGACTGGAAGCACGGGTCGATGCGGACCTACCGCCGCAAGCTGTCGCGGATGCGGGCCTGCCGTTAGGGCCGGATAGACTCGGCCGATGGATTGGCGACTCGAGTTGGTCCAGGTGCCCGTCTCCGACGTCGACCGGGCGAAGGCCTTCTACGAAGGGGCCGGCTTCGTCGCCGAACACGACCACCGGGTCAGCGACGAGGTCCGCTTCGTACAGATGACCCCGCCGGGCTCACCGACCTCGATCGCGATCGGGACCGGCCTCTCGGAGATGGCCCCGGGCTCGGTCGAGGGCCTGCAGCTGGTCGTCGACGACATCGAGGCGGCGCGGGCTGAACTGCTCGAGCGTGGAGTCGAGGTCGGCGAGGTCCAGGACTTCCCCTGGGGCTCGTTCGTCTTCTTCCGCGACCCCGACGGCAACGGCTGGGCCGTGCAGTCCCTGCCGCGAAAGGAGTAGGCGATGGCCGAGGCGATCGAGCATGGGTTCAAGGAGGGCGACAAGGTCTGGGTCCAGGACGGCGACGGCCAGCGCCACCCCGGCATCTTCGTCGGCGACAACGAAGCCGCCGGCTGGTTCGGCGGCGGCCCCAGCGCCTACGTCGTCCACCCCGAGGCCCACCAGGCCGAGGTCGTCTCGATCTTCCGCATCACCCCCCGCGACGAGTAACCACTGGCCCCACGGGCCGATACGTCGTCTCAGGCTCGACTTATCGGCCCATCGGCCGACGATGCGATGGCCCGCTCAAGCCTTTCCTTCGAACTCGTACTCCCGCAGGAAGCCCTCGAACAGACGGCGGTGGCCCTGCTCGTCGCGGAGGATCGCGATCACCATGTCCTGGGTGACCGGATCGACCTGGTCGGTCTCCTCGACGATCCGGGTGTAGTGCTCGATCGCGCCGGTCTCGGCCTTGATCACGCCGCGGATCACGTGCACGGTGTCGGTCTGGTGCTCGGGTGGCTGCAGGAAGCTCTGCTCCGCAACGAAGTCCTCTGACCCTGGGACCACCCCGTAGAGCTCCTTGATCCGGGCGGCGAACTGGCGCGCGTGGCCAAGCTCCTCTTCGATGTCCTCGTCCAGCGACTCCTTGATCTCCATCGCCCGCACGCCGTCCAGGTTCACCGAGGCGGAGAGGTAGCTCATCACCGTCTCGATCTCCATCCAGTAGGCCTTGGTCAGCAGTTCGACAATGTGATCGCGGGTTGCCGAGCTGTCGCCGTCGAGAATCCCCTTGTCGACGCTCTTCGCCTCCATCGCCCTCACTCCCTCCACTTGTTTTGGCTGGCCGCCTTCCGCTACCCGCGGCGCCCGAACCCAATCCCGCCAGGACGCCGACCGCGCAACGACGCGGCCGGCGTGCGTCTAGGCTGCCGCGCCATGGAACCAAGTCGGCGGCTGGCGATCGTCACCTGCATGGACTGCCGCATCGATCTCTCCGCGGCGTTGGGACTGGAGCTGGGCGAAGCGCACGTGCTGCGCAACGCCGGCGGGATCGTCACCGACGACACGATCCGCTCGCTGGCGATCTCCCAGCGCAAGCTCGGCACCCGCGAGGTGCTGGTCGTCCATCACACCGATTGCGGCATGGAAAAGATCAGCGACGCCGATTTCCGGGCGGAGTTGGAGGCGGACAGCGGCGTCGCGCCGGACTTCCCGATCGGCGCTTTCGCCGACGTCGAGGACTCGGTGCGCGAGTCGGTTCGGCGCGTCCGCGAGTCCCCCTTCGTCCCCCACCGCGACGCCGTGCGCGGCTTCGTCTACGACGTCGAGACCCACCGCCTGCGCGAGGTAACAGGCGCCGACTGACCGCGGCGTTACCCGCCCATCGCGCGGGCGATTACGACACGCTGGATCTCGTTCGTGCCCTCGTAGATCTGGGTGATCTTGGCGTCGCGCAGCATCCGCTCGACCGGGTACTCGTTGACGTAGCCGTAGCCGCCGAGGACCTGGATCGCCTCGACCGTCACCCGCATCGCGTTGTCGGAGGCGAACAGCTTCGCCATCGAGGTCCACTTGCCGAGGTCGGCCGGGCGCTCGGACTTGTCGGCCAGGGCGCAGGCCTTGTAGAGGAGCTCGCGGGCGGCGGCGGTGCCGGTCTCCATGTCGGCGAGCTTGAACTGGATCGCCTGCAGGGCGTTGATCGGCTTGCCGAAGGCGATCCGCTCCTTCGAGTACTCGTTGGCGTAGTCGGTCGCCCCCTGGGCGATGCCAACGGCCTGCGCGGCGGCGCCGAGACGGGTGCGCTCCAGCGTGCCCAGGGCGACGCTGAGGCCCTTGCCCTCGGCCCCGACCAGGTTCTCGTGCGGGACGCGGACGTCGGTGAAGGTGGGTGAGCCGGTCGGCGAGCCCTTGATCCCCAGCTTGTGCTCGAGCTTGCCGGGGTCGAAGCCCTCGCGCTCTTTCTCGACCACGAAGGCGCTCATTCGCCTGTTCTCGCGATCGGTGACGGCGAAGACGACGTAGAAGTCGGCGATCGAGGCGTTGGTGATCCAGTTCTTCTGGCCGTTGATGACCCATTCGTCGCCATCGCGGACGGCGGTCGTCCGCATCGAGGCCGGGTCGCTGCCGGCCTCGGGCTCGGAGAGGGCGAAGGCCGGCGACCACTCGCCGCTGGCGCACTGCGGCAGGAAGCGCTGCTTCAGCTCGTCGGAGCCGAAGAGCTGGATCGGCAGCGTCCCCAGCTCCTGGATCATCAGGATCAGGGCCGAGGAGGCGCAGGCCTTGGCGATCTCCTCGACCGCCATCTGCAGCACCAGCGTGCCGGTGCCGGTGCCGCCGTAGCGCTCCGGGAACGGCAGGCCGAGGATGTCATGCTCGGCCAGCAGCTTGCGGACGTCCCAGGGGTACTTGCCTTCGCGGTCGATCTCGCCGGCGCGGGGGGCGATCTTCTCCTGCGCCAAGCGGCGGACCATGTCGCGGAGGTCGCGGGACTCTTGGGGGACTTCGTAGGTATCGGTCATCGGCGCGGCAGTCTACGGAGGAATGCCTGCTGAAACGAGGACAGTCGTTGAGTACTCGAATGTCCGAAGGTAGTGTGGGTTCGCTCGCAATTGGGCGGGCGTCAAAGAAGGGACGGGGAGATGAAGGTGAAGGTCGCAGCAGCGGCAATCGCGGCTCTGTTTGTGCTGGCGGGGAGCGCCCAGGCTTTTCAGTGGCATATGTCCTACGGCCAGGCGAAGAACGCGAGCAAGGAATTTGCCGAGGAACTCTGCGAATCCAACTCTGAATGCACGGGGTTCGGCGTAGGGCAGTGTCGCCGGAAGAGCCTGAGCCGCTTCGACTGCCTGATCGGGCTTTTCTCCCCGGGCGCCGAACCAAGTGAAGAAATCGAGTGCGATGTCTTGCTGCATTGGGGTGCCAGCCGAGGCGGATACGTGGCACTGAACAATCGTGGCCCTTTCCACTGCCATTCCGTGTAACCCCCGCGTCACCGGAAACCCGTGAGGCATGCGGTCTCGCTGGTGCGGCGCGCCTCCTAGACTGCGGCCGTGCCCGAGATCGCTACCTACGGCTCCTGGCGCTCGCCAATCGACGCGGCGACGGTCGCCCGGGCCGGGCGGCGCCTGGCCGCCCCGGCGCTGGCCGGCGACGGCGCCGTTTGGTGGGCGGAAGGACGGCCGGCTGAAGGGGGTCGCGTGGTCCTGATGCGGCAGGGGCCGGACGGCCCGGCCGAAGCGGTGACGCCGGAGGGGACCAACGTGCGGACGCGCGTCCACGAGTACGGCGGCGGCGCCTGGGCCCTGGTCGGCGACGACCTCGTGCTCTTCGTCGAGTTCGCCGACCAGCGCCTCTACCGGCAACGCCTGGGCGCGGACCCGGTCGCGATCACGCCCGAGCCGGGGCAGGCCGCCGGCCTGCGCTACGCCGACTGCCGGCTGACGCCCGACGGCCGCACCGTCGTCTGCGTGCGCGAGGTCCACGGCGAGGGCGAAGCCGAGAACCAGATCGTCGCCCTCCCACTCGACGGCTCCGAGGAGCCGACCGTGCTCGTCTCGGGCCGTGCCTTCTACTCATTCCCCCGACCCAGCCCCGACGGGACGCGCCTCGCCTGGACCTGTTGGGACCACCCGAACATGCCCTGGGACGGGAGCGAGCTCTGGGTCGCGCCGCTCGGCGACACGGCCGACGCGACGCTGGTCGCGGGCGGGTCGGAGGAGTCGGTCTTCCAGCCGGAGTGGGACGAGGAGGGACGCCTGCACTTCGTCTCCGACCGCGAAGGCTGGTGGGACCTCTACCGCGACGAGGGCGAGCAGGTGGTGCAGCTGACCGACGAGGAAGCCGAGCTGGCGCACCCGCAGTGGCTGTTCGGCGGCTCCACCTACGCCTTCCTCGCCGACGGCGCCATCGTCTGCGTCCGCTGCGATCGCGGCGAAGAACGCCTCTTCCTGCTCGAGCCCGGCGCCGAGCGCCTCGACGACCTCGAGCTGCCCTACACCTCGTTCGGCTTCCCCTCGCTGTCGAGCCGTGGCACCGAGGTCGCGTTCGCCGCCGCCAGCCCGGCCCGGGAGACCGCCGTCGTCCGCCTCGACGTCCGCGGCGGCGAGCTGAAGGAGGTGCGAAGCGCGAGCGAGGAGTCGGTCGACGACGGGTACGTCTCGATCCCCAACCCGATCGAGTTCCCCACCAGCGACGGCGAGACCGCGCATGGCTTCTACTACCCGCCCACGAACCCCGACTTCGAGGCCCCGCAGGGCGAACTGCCGCCGCTGATCGTGCAGAGCCACGGCGGCCCCACCTCGCACGCGACGCCCGCCCTCGACCGCGAGTTCCTCTTCTGGACCAGCCGCGGCATCGGCGTCGTCGACGTCAACTACCGCGGCAGCAGCGGCTACGGCCGTCCCTACCGGCAGCGACTGCGCGGCGGCTGGGGCGTCGTCGACACCGAGGACTGCATCGCCGCCGCCCGCCACCTGGCCGCCACCGGCGAGGCCGACGAGGAGCGGCTGGCGATCCGTGGCGGCAGCGCCGGCGGCTACGCGACCCTCTGCGCGCTCGTCTTCCACGACGAGTTCGCGACCGGCGCCAGCTACTACGGCGTCGCCGATACCGAGACCCTCGCCACCGACACCCACAAGTTCGAGTCGCGCTACCTCGACGGGCTGATCGGGCCCTATCCCGGGGAGAAGGCGCTGTACCGGGAACGCTCGCCGATCCATTTCGTCGAGCGGCTGCGGGCGCCGGTGATCCTCTTCCAGGGGCTCGAGGACGAGGTCGTTCCCCCGAACCAGGCGGAGACGATGGTGGCGGCGCTGAAGCGCAACGGCGTCCCCCACGCCTACCTCGCCTTCGAGGGCGAGGCGCACGGCTTCCGCCGCTCGGAGACCGAGATTCGCTGCCTCGAAGCCGAGCTCTACTTCTACGGCCGCATCCTCGGCTTCGAGCCGGCCGACGAGCTGGAGCCGGTCGAGATCGACGGTTTGACGCCGTCCTGACGCGGGGTATCTCCAGCGGGTGGAGAGCCCGCCCGACACCGGCCTGCTGGCGACGCTGAAACGCACCGCGACCGAGTTCAGGGAGGACAACCTCACCGACTGGGCCGCGGCGCTCACCTATTACGGCCTGCTCTCGCTATTCCCGGCGCTGATCGCGATGGTCTCGCTGATCGGCATCTTCGGAGACCCTCGGAGCACGACCCGCAGCCTGACCGAGATCATCACCGAAATCGGCCCGGGGTCGGCCGCGGAAACGTTCTCCGGCCCGATCGAATCGATCGTCGAAGACCGCGGCACCGCCGGCGTCGCCTTCGTGCTCGGCCTGGCGGTGGCGCTGTGGTCTGCCTCCGGCTACGTCGGCGCCTTCATGCGCGCCTCCAACGTGATCTACGAGACGCCCGAGGGGCGCCCGTTCTGGACGCTGCGGCCACTGCAGATAGCGGTGACGCTGGCGATGATCGTGATGGTGGCGCTGCTGGCGGTGGGGCTGGTCCTGACCGGGCCGGTGGTCGAGGCGATCGCCTCCCCAATCGGCCTCAGCAGCACCGCCGTCGACGTCTGGAACATCGCCAAGTGGCCGGTGATGGCGGCGATCTTCCTGCTCATGGTCGCGGTCCTCTACTACGCCTCCCCCAACGTGAAGCTGCGCGGCTTCAGGTGGGTGACGATGGGCAGCGTCGTCGCGATCGTCGTCTGGATCGTCGCCTCCGCCGCCTTCGCCTTCTACGTCGCCAACTTCGGCTCCTACGACAAGACCTACGGCACCCTCGGCGGCCTGATCGCCCTGCTGGTCTGGCTCTGGATCAGCAACCTGGCGATCCTCTTCGGCCACCAGCTCAACGCCGAGCGCGAGCGCAGCCTCGAGATCGACGAAGGCCAGCCGCGGGCCGAGCGGGAGATCCAGCTCGAGCCCCGCAGCGAGCCCCGGGACCAGAGGACGACCTAGCCTTCGGCCTAGCGTTTCCGCGCCGTCGCTTTTTTGCGCGCTTTCGGTTTCGCTTTCGCTTTCGTCGTCCTGCGTTTGGTCGACCGTTTCCGCGCCCTGCCCCCGTTTGCCGAGCGCCGCTGCGCCGCCGGCACCTCCGCGGTCACGACCGCGCCGGAGAGCGCCTTGATCTGGGTCTCGAGGAACTTCGCCATCCGTTCCTCCTCGTGGCGGATGTCCCGCGCGAGCTTGGCCGTCTCCCTGTCGCCGACCTTTTCGGCGAACGTCTCGATCGCCAGGTAGGTCGAGATCTCCTCGTGCTCGTTGAAGTACTCGGTCTTGGCGTTCTTCAGCATTTTCTCCTGCTCGCCGCTGCCGCGGACCATGTGCAGCGGGCCCTTCGCCGCCGCCATCGTCTTGGCGACGACGGTCTGCAGGGCGTGGCCGCCGCCGCCGAGTTTCTTGATCCGGCGCTCGAGCTGCCTGGCGTGGCCCTTGGTCTCGCGCAGGTGCTGCTGCAGCCGTTTCTTGTACGGCGCCCTGGTGGTCATCGCGATGTGCGCCTGCAGGGCCGTCTCCAGCTCCTTCTCCTTGCCGTGGGCCTCGTTCAGGTACTGGACCAGCTTGGCATCCCGCTCGTTCAAGTCAGCCATCGTTCTTCGTCCTTCCAGTGGGGAAGCAGTCGCCTACCCGTAGCGGAGCGGCGAAAAACGCTCAGCTGACGAGGCAGTGCGCCCCGCCTTCGCTCTCCCCCTTGGCCGGGAAGGCGTGGGCGAGGGCCTGGGCGATCAGCTCGGCGCGGGCGGCGTAGCCGGGCGAGGTGAAGTGGATGCCGTCCTCGATGAACCACTCGTCTTTGACGTCGGAGGCCCAGTCGTAGACGCGCATGTTGGGGTAGCGGCGGCAGGCGTCGAGCAGCGTTTCGTCCCACTCCTCCATGTTCTCTTCCGCGTAGGGATCGCCGGCTTCGACCAGCGAGCGGACGTTGACCCACATCACCGGTTCCGCGCCGATCGTGTCCATCATGATTTCGATCCGTTCCATCTCCCCCACCGCCGAGCCGACGAAGACGTTGGCGGCCTCGTTCGTTCCCAGGGCCAGCACCCAGCAGCCCTTGAAGCCTTCGAGCTTCCAGGCTTCCGCCACTTCCTGCGCGTTCGGTTCGCCTTCGAACTGCTCTTCGATCGAGCGCGCGCCGGAGATCTCCATGTGCTGTTCGACCGCGCCGACGCCGGCGTAACGGGCTTCGATCCGCTGGCTTTCGAGCGGCAGGTATTCGGGCGAGGTGAGGCCCTCCGAGGTGGAGTCGCCGATGTGGACGACGGCTTTGCAGGAGGAGCGCGTCGAGGCGTTGGCCTGCGCCGGCGTCAGCGGCGCCGGCTTCGTCGCCCCGGCCGCGCGCGCTTCTTCGGCCCTGCTCTCCGAGCCTTCGGCCGGGGCGGAGTTCACCCCCGCCATGCCGGCGGTGGCGGCGATCAGGACCAGCGCCGAGACGGCGGCGACGGCCCAGCCCTGGCGCGACATGCTCTCTCCGCGCCACTCGCCCGCACGGGCCCGGCGCCAGAGGCGGCCGAGGGCGCCGTGGCGGACCGGCTCCTCGAGGTAGCGCCAGGAGAGCGCCGAGACGCCGAAGATCGCCACCACCTGCAACGCCGCGCGCAGCAGTTCGCGGCCGTTGGCGACGCCGCCGGGCGTGGTCAGGACGATGATCGGGAAGTGCCAGAGGTAGATGCCGTAGGAGCGCACCCCGACCCAGCGCAGCGGCCTCCAGCCCAGCAACGGGCCAAGCCGGCAGGCCGGGTGGGCCAGCGGCGCCAGCACCAGCACCGTCGCGATCGAGAGCAGGACGAAGCCGCCGCGGTAGAGGAAGGAGGAGTACTGGTCGGTCTGCCAGATCATCAGCGCGATCGCGAGCAGGCCGGCGACGCCGAGCCCGTCGAGCGTGTTGCGAGCGCCGGCGCCGATCCGCCGGCTCAGCTTGCGGCTCGGCCAGACCATCGCCAGGGCGGCGCCGAAGAGCAGCTCGGAGGCGCGGGTGTCGGTGCCGTAGTAGACCCGCGAGGGGTCGAGGCTCGGCCGGTAGAGGACCGCCATCAGGATCGCCGAGACGAGCGCCAGCCCGAGCGTGACGATCGCCAGCCGCGGCCGTACGCCAGAGGGCAGCGGCACCTCGCGCACGAGCTTGACCCCGATCAGCAGGAGGAAGGGCCAGAGGATGTAGAACTGCTCCTCGATCGCCAGCGACCAGAGGTGGTTGAGCGGCCCCGGCGGCTCGAAGCGGGCGAAGTAGGAGACGTCACCGAGGATCAGCTGCCAGTTGCCGACGTAGAAGGCGTTGGCGACGACCGCGTCGCGGAACTGCTGCGGCTGGGCGGGGCCGAAGATCGTCACCCAGGCGACGACGACGATCAGCATCGCGAACAGGGCCGGGAGCAGGCGACGGGCGCGGGCGAGCCAGAACTTGCCGAGGCGGATGTGACCGCGGCGCGCCAACTGCGAGAGCAGGATGTCGGTTATCAGGTAGCCGCTGAGGGTGAAGAAGATGCCGACGCCGAGCAGGCCGCCGGGGGCCCAGCCGAAGCCGAGGTGGAAGGCGATGACGGCGAGGACGGCGATCGCGCGCAGCCCGTCGAGACCGGGCATGTAGCGC
Organism: Solirubrobacterales bacterium; assembly: GCA_035762685.1. Taxonomy (GTDB): domain Bacteria; phylum Actinomycetota; class Thermoleophilia; order Solirubrobacterales; family 70-9; genus VAYN01. Next base: position 26,284 of record DASTNW010000031.1, read on the forward strand.
TGGTTGCGCTTGATTGGTTCAGGCATCTGTCGGCCGCATGCTAAGCGCGGCGTCCGCTGGCGAAACTAGGGTCAGTTGCCGTGGTTCGCCGGACTGTCACCAGAGGGCTCGGCCTGGCTGCGGCGGCGTTGCTGGCGGTGGTCGTGCCCGCCCCCTCGGCGCCGGCGATCACGCCGGTCTCCTGCCCCAGCTTCACCGTCCTCCACAACGACAGCATCGGCCCCGCCGTGTTGCCGTCGGGCACCTACACGGTCAGCCTCGGCGCCACCTCCGGCCTCAGCTGCGCCAGCGCCTCGAGGCTGTTTGCCCGCTTCCTCGCGGACTACGACGGCGTCCTGCCACCGCCCTGGCGAGTCGTCGCCGAAGGCAGCGGCAAAGCGTCCTTCACGCGAGGCGGCAAAGCCGGCTTCTCGGTCGCGCGGGGCTCCGGCGGTGGCGGCGGCGACACCGGCCTCGGCCGCCTCTGCGCCGGCTCCTTCACCGTCGAGGCCGACGCGACGGTCGGCCCCCTCTCCTTTCCCAGGGGCAAGTACCTGCTCTACCTCCCGCCCCGCTCGGGAATCGCCTGCAACCGTGCCTCGGTCCTCTTCACCCGCTTCCTCGGGGCGCCGGGCGCCCGCCTGCCCTTCCCCTGGCGCCTGAAGACCCAAACCGCGACCTTCTTCAAGCCCGAACACCCTCTCCGCTCGGCCTTCCGGGTCGAGCCCCTGGCGCCCTGATTTCGCCTCCGGCCGAGGTGAGCACGTCTTGAACCGGGGCGACGGCGAGCGCAACCCGGTCCTCTCCGCCCTGCTCACCGGCCTGACGCTGCTGGCCGGAGTCGCGACCGCGCTGCTCGGTGTGCTCCTGGCGCCGGTCGCCCTGGTCGCGGTCGGTGCCCTGGTTGCCTACCGGCTGGAGATGTTCAGCGAGAGCGCGCCGCGCTTCCCCCGGCCGAGCGCGTCCCTTGCCTGGCTCGGCGAAGTCGCCCGCTTCCTCGTCGACTTCGTCGCCTGGGCGGCGCCCCAGGTCCCGTTCCTCGCCCCCTTCCTGGTCTTCGTCGCCGTTACCTGGCCGCTGCCGCGGGAGTCCGAGGGCCTGCAGTTCCAGGAACAGGCCTCGCAGATCATCCTGGTGCTCCTAATCGGCTACGTGATCGAGGCCGGCGCGATCCGCTGGCGCGACCGCCCGGTCAATTGGGTGCTCAGCGCGATGACCGTGGCGATCCTCGTCGTCGGCGAGACCTACGCCCTGATCGACCTGGCCAGCGGCGACCCCGGCCACGCCGACATCATCGCCGGCTCGATGGCCGCCGGCCTGACCGCGATCCTGCTGGCCGCGGTCCAGGGCTCGGCGCAGCGGGACTCCGGCAGCGCCGACGGCGGCTGACGGTCAGTACTCGTCGTGGAGGCGCCACCACTGGTACGGGGGCGACTGCGGGCGGCCCGGCGGCGTCTCCTCCCACTCCTCCTGGCGGCCGAGCGGAGTGAGGTCGAGGAAGGTCCAGACGCTGCCCAGCGCCTCGACCCCGCGGCCCCGGGTCTCGTAGGCGAGGAAGACGCGGTCGCCGTCGCGGAGGTAGACGTCGAGCGAGAAATATTCGGTCGTCCCGCGCGCCTCCTGGAAGTCCTCGCCGAGGACCGTGTACCAGGGGACCGACCAGCCCATGCGGAGCTTGAACTCGCCGATCTCCGCCTGCGACGCCCGCGAGACCAGGGCCAGCGAGGTGTCGCGGGCGTTGATGTGGGCGAGGTGGCCGATCTGGTCGGTGAACATCGAGCAGCCGCGGCAGGGCGTCCCCTGCGGGGGGAACCAGAAGTGGTAGAGCACCAGCTGGGTGCGTCCCTCGAAGAGATCGAGCAGCGTGACGCGCCCGTCGGGGCCTTCGAAGGCGTAGTCGGTCGAGAACTCGGTGACCGGCTGGCGGCGGCGCTCGGCGGCGAGGGCGTCGCTCGCCCGGGTCGCCTCCTTCTCCTGCCGGCGCAGCCGTTCGTTCGCCTGCCGCCACTCCTCCTCGCTGACGATCTGCGGAAGCTCCACACCCCGAACCTACCCGGCCGGGGGCGGGGCGACGCATGTCAGGGCTGCGCGGCGGCGGCGAAGGCGCGGTCGGGGACCGCGCAGACCTTGCCCTCGGAAAACCCCTCGGCCTCGATCCCCAGGGCGACGTTGACGCGGGCGCGGGTGTTCTCCCAGGCGATCGCGTGCACGAGCTCGAGCGTGCCCTTGACGCCGAAGCGGTCGCGGACCCTGGCCATCAGCTCGTCGGAGACCTCGCCCGGAGTGCGGGTCATCCCCACCGCCAGGTCGATCACCATCAGCTCGTCCTCCCCGAACAGCCCTGACTCGCGCGCTTCGTGGAGGGCGAGGAGCTGCTCGTCGCTGAGGCCGGAGCGGCGCGCGTACTCGGAGCCGATGTCCATGCAGAACTCGCAGCCGACCATCGTCGCCGCCTTCAGCACCCCCAGCTCGGTCAAGGCCTTCGGCACCCGCTTGCCGCGTTCGGCGGCGCGGTTGAAGCGCATGAAGTCGACCATCAGCCGCGGGTGCTGGGCGTAGATCCCGGCCGATCGCATCTCGCGTCCGTAGGCGATGCGGCTGCCGCGGCCGACGAGCCGGGCGAAAACTCCCTGGCGTGGCTCGATCCTGGACATCTGGGCCTCCTTGATGAAGTTGGGGCCACGCAGGCTAGGGACGATGTGGCACCGCGATAAGGTCCAATTCCATGGTGAATTCGGGGTCCACTTCCTCGCTTGGCTCGCCTGAACTGCTGTTGCCGCACTGGGCCCCCGAGCGGCCGCGCCGGGCGCAGCTGGAGAGCGGCCTGCGCGAGGCGATCCGGGCCGGTCGCCTGCGCCCGGACGCACGCCTGCCCTCCTCGCGCGCACTCGCCGAGGAGCTCGGCGTCTCGCGCCGGCTGGTGGTCGAGGCGTACGAACAGCTCGCGGCCGAGGGATACCTGCTCGCCCGCCGTGGCTCAGGCACTCGGGTCGCGCCGCGCGCCCGGGTCGCCGCCGACGGCGAGACGGTGCCGCCCGCTCCGGAGCCGGTGCCGGCCCCGGTCGAGGGCATCGACCTCTTCCCGGGCGCCCCCGACCTCTCGCTGTTCCCGCGCCGCGCCTGGGCGCGCTCGCTGCGCCGGGCCCTCGCGGCGCTGCCCGACGCGCGGCTCACCTACGGCGAGTTCGCCGGCACGACCGAGCTGCGAGTCGCGCTCGCCGAACACCTCGGCCGCCTCCGCGCCACCGCCGGCGGCCCCGACCGGGTCGTGGTCACGGCCGGCTACCAGCAGGGGCTGCGCGTCTTCTGCCAGCTGGTGCGGGCACGCGGCGGTGAGCGCATTGCCGTCGAGGACCCCGGCTACCCCGTCTCCGGCTGGACGATCGAAGCGGAGGGGCTGGAGATGGTCCCGGTCCCGATCGACGACGAGGGCATCGACGTCGCCGCCCTGGCCGCGGCCGGTCCCGACGCGGTCGTGGTCACCCCCGCGCACGCACTGCCGCTGGGCGCGGTGCTGGCGCCGGCCCGGCGGCGGCAGCTGGTCGCCTGGGCGCGCGAGAGCGGGGCGCTGGTGCTGGAGGACGACTACGACGCCGAGCTGCGCTACGACCGCGGCCCGGCCGGCTCGCTCCAGGGCCTCGCCCCCGACGTCGTCGTGCTCGCCGGGACCGTTTCCAAGACGCTGGCGCCGGCGCTGCGGCTGGGTTGGCTGCTGCTGCCGGCCGAGCTGGTGCCGATCGCGATCGCCGCCCGCACCATGGCCGACGGCGGCGGCCCGCGCATCGACGAATGGGCACTCGCCGACCTGATCTCCAGCGGCGCCTTCGACCGCCACGTCCGCGCCGCCCGCCAGCGCTACCGGGCCAAGCGCGCCGTCCTGCTCGACGCCCTCGGCGCAGCCCTCCCCGACGCTCGCGTCCGCGGCATCGCCGCCGGCCTGCACGCCGTGCTCGAGCTCCCCGGCCCCAGGTCCGAGGCCGAGGTCGTCGCCGCCGCGAAGGACGCCGGCGTCCACGTCCAGGGCCTCACCACCTTCACCCGCCAGCACGCGCAGCCGCCCGGCCTCGTGCTCGGCTACGGCCTCCCCGGCGAGCGCGAACTGCGCGAGGCGGTGGCGACGATCGCGGCGCTGGTGGGGCCGGGCTCAGCTCTGCTGCGCCAGTAGCTCGTCGAGGCGTTCGTAGGTCTCGTTCATGCCGCGCTCCATGCCCGACTCGAGCATCCCGTCGCGCTCCTCGGGCGTGTGGAAGACCGAGGTGGAGACGACCCTGGTGCGGCCGTCGCCGATGTCCTCGAACACCGCCGTGTCGACGGAGACGTGGCCCGGCATGCCCTCCCATTCGAACGTCTGCACGATGCGCTCGTGCGGGGAGACCTCGCGGAACACGCCCCGGAAGCCGGTCTCGCCACCGTCGGCGTCGTGCATCACGAAGCGCCACTTCCCGCCCGCGGTCGCGTCCAGCTCCTCGACGATAGTGGTCGTCCCCCGCGGGCCCCACCACTGCGGGACCAGCTCCGGGTCGGTGTAGGCGGCGAAGACCCGCTCCGGCGGCGCCTCGAAGGTCCGCTCGACGTGGATTTCCCGCTCAGCCGGCAAGGTCACGGTCGCCTTCTGTCCTGCTTCCTGCTCACTCATGATCCTTCTCCTCTCGTCCGCTCGAGCAGCTCCTCGAGCCGGTCGAACCGTTCTTCCAGCATCGTGCGGTAGGTGTCGATCCAGGCCTGCAGGCCCTCCAGCCCTTTCGGCTCGAGCCTGCAGCGGCGCGTCCTCCCCACCTTCTCGGTGCTCACCAACCCAGCCTCCTCGAGCACCCGCAGGTGCTTCCTCATCCCGGTCACGGAGATCCCTGCGGGCGCGGCGAGCTCGCTGACGCTGGCCTCGCCCTGACCGCCAAGCCGTTCGAGGACTGCCCGCCGGTTCGGGTCCGCCAGGGCGGTAAAGGTCTTGTCTACCGTCTGATATTGAACCATTCGGTTCAGTATAGCGGCCGACACCCTGCGGGCCGCAAAGGAGGCTCGGTGGGGGCGCCCGGGAGAGAGTCCAGAGGCGCCCCCGGCCGAGCCCTTGCCAGTGGGGCCCGTCATGGAACGGAGCACCTCTCCCCGGCAAGTGGTTAGAAAGCTCTGCCCACCACAAAACGCAGCCCAATGGGCTTTGTCAGGTTTTAGTTAGAGATGTCTGTGGAACTCATCGCTCGGCGACATGCAGTTCGAGCGCGTGGATCTGGCTCTGTCCATAGGAGCCGGTCTGGACCGGGCCGGCGGCGCTGATCAGGTCGCCCGGGCCCGGCAGCGGGTGCGGGCGCAGGCCCGCGCGCACGTCGATCGCGGTCAGGCCCGGCAGGGTGATCCCCTGCGGGTCGGCGATCACGAAGTGGGCGTCGCCGTCGCCGTCCGGATCGACCCGCTCCACGTAGACGATCCGCCCCTCGGCGCTGCGGCAGGCGGGCCGACCGGCCTCGCAGCGCGACGGGGCGACGGTCTCGACGGCCGACCTCTCGTCGGGCCCGGGCGCGGGGCGCGCGGACGTCGTCGTGTCGCTCTCGGCGCCGCAACCGGCGGCGATGGCGAGCGCTGCCACACCCACCAGGACAACGGTCCCGCCCCTCGCCGGCCGCCCGATCAACGGCTAGGCAAACTCGATCACGCTGCGGATCCCGTCCTGCGCCTCCATCAGCTCGAAGCCGCGGTTGACCTCGTCCAGGCGCAGGCGGTGGGAGATGAAGGGCTCGACATCGATCTCGCCGGCCAGCGCCCGCTCGACCAGGAGCGGCACCTGGTCGCGCCCCTTGACGCCGCCGAAGGAGGACCCGGCGATGCGACGGCCGGTGATCAGCAGCCGCGGGACTACGTCCAGGGTCTCTCCCTTGCCGGCCACTCCGGCGACGGTGCAGAGGCCCCAGGCCATGCGCGCTGCTTCGACCGCCTGGCGCATCACGGCGACGCTGCCGGTCGCCTCGAAGGTGTAGTCGGCGCCGAATCCGCCGGTCATCTCGAGGACTTCCTCGACGGCGTCCTCGCCGCCCTCGAGGAGGTCGGTGGCGCCCTGGCCGCGGGCCAGCTCGAGCCGCTCCGGGGAGAGGTCGACGCAGACGATCCGCTCGGCGCCCTGCAGGCGGCAGCCGGCGACCGCCCCCAGTCCGACCATCCCCGCCCCGAAGACGACGCAGGTGCTGCCCGGCGCGACGGCGGCGGTGTTGATCGCCGCCCCGAGCCCGGTCGAGAGGCCGCAGGCGAAGAGGCAAACGTGCTCGAAGGGGGCCTCCGGGTCCACCTTCGCCAGCGCGATCTCCGGCATCACCGTGTACTCGGCGAAGGTCGAGCAACCCATGAAGTGACGGACCTCCTCGCCCCCGCGCGAGATGCGCGTGCTGCCGTCGGGGAGGAAGCCCTTGTTCTGCTGCTCGCGGATCGCCATGCAGAGGTTGGTCCGCGGGTCGACGCAGTGGACGCACTCGCCGCACTGGGGCGAGAAGAGGGTGACGACGTGGTCGCCCGGCGCCAGCGAGGCGACGTCGGCGCCGACCCGCTCGACGACGCCGGCCCCCTCGTGGCCGAGCACCGCCGGCGCGTAGCCGGAGGGGTCGGCGCCGGAGGCGGTGTAGAGGTCGGTGTGGCAGACGCCGCAGGCGACCAGGCGGACCAGCACCTCCCCGGCCTCCGGCTCGGCCAGCTCGACCTCCTGCACCGCCAGCGGCTGCCCGAACTCCTCCAGCACCGCCGCGCGCATCTTCATCGCCGGCGCACCGCCTTCTCAGCCGCTCTTGAAGCGGGCCGCTTCCTCGGAGCCGCCCGTGGCGTCGCCCTCGCTGTAGGAGTGAGCGCCGGCGCCGGCGAGCCTGCCGCCGTCGACGATCAGGTACTCCTCGCGGATCGGGCGGCCGTCGAGCCAGCACTCGAGGATCTCGCGCGTCCCCGCCGCGTAGCGGGCCTGGGCCGAGAGGCTCGTGCCGGAGGTATGGGGAGTCATGCCGTGGTTCGGCATCGAGCGCCAGGGGTGGTCCTGGGGCGGCGGCTGGGGGAACCAGACGTCGCCGGCGTAGCCGGCTAGCTGACCGCTCTCGCAGGCCCGCGCCACGGCGTCGCGGTCGCAGATCTTGCCGCGGGCGGTGTTGATCAGGTAGGAGCCCCGCTTCATCCGGGCCAGCATCGCGGCGTCGAAGAGGTTCTCGGTCTCGGGGTGCAGCGGGGCGTTGATCGTGACCACGTCGCAGACCTCGACCATCTCCTCCGCCGACGCGTGGAAGGTGACGCCCAGTTCCTCCTCGACCTCGGCCGGCAGGCGGTGCCGGTCGGTGTAGTGCAGGCCGACGTCGAACGGCTGCAGGCGGCGCAGGACCGCCGAGCCGATGCGGCCGGCCGCGACCGAACCGACCTGCATGCCCTCCAGGTCGTAGGAGCGGGAGACGCAGTCGGCGATGTTCCAGCCGCCCTCGACGACCCGCTGGTAGGAAGGGATGTAGTTGCGGACCAGCGCCAGGACCATCATCACCACGTGCTCGGCGACGCTGATGCTGTTGGAGTAGGTCACCTCGGCAACGGTCAGGCCCCGCTCCATCGCCGCCTGCAGGTCGACGTGGTCGGAGCCGATACCGGCGGTCAGCGCCAGTTTCAGCTTCGGCGCCTTGGCGATGCGCTCGGCGGTCAGGTAGGCGGGCCAGAACGGCTGTGAGATGACGACCTCCGCCTCCGGCAGCTCGCGCTCGAAGACCGAGTCGGGCCCGTCCTTGTCGGAGGTGACGATCAGCCTGTGCCCGCGCCCCTCGAGGAACTCGCGCAGCCCCAGCTCGCCGGAGACGCTGCCGAGCAGCTCCCCGGGCCGGAACCCGATCGCCTCCGGCGTCGGCGCGCTCTGCCCGTCCGGGTAGTGCTCGATCGCCGGGACGTCGTCGCGCGCGTAGGACGGCGGGAAGCCGCCGGCCGGGTCGTCGTAGAGCACGCAGAGAACGTTCGGCATCGCTAGGCCACCTTCTCATCAACCAGGCTGCGGGCGCAATCGACGATCGTCTCCTCGACCGGACGCGGCAACCAGCCGAGGCTGGACCTGGCCTTCTCACTCGAGAGCTCGACCCGCTGGCCGAGCTGGCGCGCGACCGAACGGACGCTGGGGTCGAAGAGGCCCATCGCCCGCACCGCGAAGTTGGGGACGGTGCGCTTGGGGACCTTCGCCGCGGCGGGGCCG
>DASTNW010000032.1:0-13409 GCA_035762685.1 Solirubrobacterales bacterium
GCTGTTGCTCCACCGAGCCCTCCCTCGCCGGGCCTCCACGCCTACTTGAGCAGTTTCGACAACCGCCGGTCTTTCAGCACGCGGCCCCCGGTCTGCTCCTGCGGGCAGTAGTTGGTCTGGTGCTCGGAGAAGAAGACGGCCTCGATCGTGGTTCCGCAGCGGGGGCATGGCTCTCCCTCACGCCTGTGCACCTGTAGCGGCATCGGCACCTTGTCGGGGACCTCGGGGCCGATCGTCTTCTCGTAGTGGTCGATCGCGTCGCCGAGCACGTGCAGTGCCGCGTGCAGGCGCTCGACCTCCTCGGCCTCCAGCTCCGAGCCCTTCTTGAAAGGCGAGAGCCGTGCCTCCCAGAGCACCTCGTCGACCCAGGAGCGGCCGATGCCGGCGAGGTCTTTCTGGTGGCGCAGCAGCGGGTGCAGGTGGCGCGGCTTGTCGATCGCCGCCGCGAACTCCTCGAGCGGGGGAGGGGGCCAGGCTTCCGGCCCCAGGCTCGCGACCATCTCGTCCGCGGCGACCGCCTCGACCGGCAGCAGCTTCGCCCAGGCGCGCTGCTTGGTCCCGAACTCCCGCAGTCGCAGCTCGCGACCGTCCTCGAGCCGCACCAAGACCCGGGACGCACGGTCTTTGGCCGATGCCCGCCTGTCGAACGCCCGCAGCCGCCCGGCCGACATCAGGTGGACCAGCAGCGCCAGGTCTCCGAACTCGACGACCGGCATCTTGCCGACCCGGCGCACCCCCGTCAGCTCTCGCCCGGCCAGCGCCTCCAGCGGCGGCTCGAACGTCTTCATCACGTTCATCCCCGGCGCCAGCGCCGACTCCACCCTGGTCCCGGTCAAGGAGGAATGCAGGCGACGCGTCACGATCTCGACCTCCGGCAGCTCCGGCATGACCCAAGTCTGCCAACGAGTAGACTTGAGACACGTTCATTCGACTGGTCTCGGGCCGATGTCCTGCCAGCGAACATCAGGAAAGAGAGGGCTCATGCAGGAGCTCCCGACGATCCAACCCACGCTCGCACCGGAGCTCTCGCCGGAGCAGATCGCTGAGCTCAGCGAGGAAGTCCGAGCGCTCGCGGCCCAGCGCAACGCGGTCATCCTCGCCCACAACTACCAGCTGCCCGAGGTCCAGGACGTCGCCGACCACATGGGCGATTCGCTTGGTCTCTCGCGCCAGGCAGCGGCCACCGATGCCGAGGCGATCGCCTTCTGCGGCGTCCACTTCATGGCCGAGACCGCGGCGGTCCTCTCGCCCGAGAAGACGGTGCTGATTCCCGATCTCGACGCCGGCTGCTCGCTCGCCGACTCGATCGACGCCGACCAGCTGCGGGCCTGGAAGGCCGAGCATCCCGGGGCCCTGGTCGTGATGTACGTGAACACGTCGGCCGAGGTTAAGGCCGAGACCGACTACTGCTGCACCTCCTCCAACGCGGTCAGCGTGGTCGAACACATCTGGGCCGAGCACGGCCCCGAGACCGAGGTCCTCTTCGGCCCCGACATGTGGCTGGGCGCCTTCGTCGAGCGCGAGACCGGCCTTATCGACGACCAGGAGCGACGCGGCCGCTTCCACATCTGGGATGGCGAGTGCCACGTCCACGCCGGCATCCGGCCCGCGGACATCGCCCGGGCCCGGGCCGAGAACCCCGGGGCGGAGTTCCTGATCCATCCCGAGTGCGGCTGTTCGACCCAGGCGATGGAGTACGTCGCCTCCGGCGACATCGAGTCCGAGGGCGTCCACATGCTCTCCACCTCGGGGATGCTGCAGCACGTCGAAGCGCACCCCGAAGGCGACTTCATCGTCGCCACCGAGAACGGGATGCTCTACCCGCTCCAGCAGGCCGCGCCGCGGGCCAACCTGGTCGAGGCCAACCGGATGGCCTTCTGCAAGTACATGAAGATGATCACGCTGCCGAAGCTGCGCGACTCGCTGCGCGAGATGAAGTTCGAGGTCAGCGTCCCGGCCGAGATCGCCGAGCGGGCGCGGGTGCCGATCGAGCGCATGGTCGCGATCGGCTGATCCAGCGGGAAAATAAGCGTTTGCTAACAACTCGCTAATATCTCGCCAATCTGCGGTGGGCGCGGTCTTGCGTTGCCGACGGGGCGAAGGAGTCACCCTGTGTCCGCAGAAGGCACCCCCGCATGGCGAGATCAAGGAAGAGACATCCCCGCGTAGAGGAGCCGCAACGGCCCCGCGGCCGCCGGGCGCCGATCATCGAGCTCAGCGACGTCACCAAGGTCTACTCGGGCGGGCACATGGCGCTCGACCGGGTCAACCTGGCGATCGGCCGTGGCGAGTTCGTCTTCCTCGTCGGTCCGACCGGTTGCGGCAAGTCGACGCTGATCAAGATGCTGATCCGAGAGCTCGCGGCCACCGAGGGCGCGGTCAGGATCGCCGGGCGCGACATCGGCGCCCTGCCGGAGAAGAAGATCCCGCAGTTGCGGCGCAACATCGGCACGGTCTTCCAGGACTTCAAGCTGCTCCCCAACCGGACCGTCTACGACAACGTCGCCTACGCCCTGCAGGTGATCGGCGCCAGCCGCGCCGAAATCCGCGAGCAGGTGCCGGCGACCCTGCGTCTGGTCGGGCTCTCGACCAAGCTCAACAGCTATCCCGACCAGCTCTCCGGCGGCGAGCAGCAGCGCGTCTCCGTCGCCCGCGCTTTCGTCAACCACCCGCCGCTGCTGCTCGCCGACGAGCCCAGCGGCAACCTCGACCCGGTCACCTCGATCGGGATCATGCAGTTGCTCTACCGGATCAACAAGACCGGGACCACGGTCGTCGTCGTCACCCACGACCGCGAGATGGTCGACAACATGCAACGCCGCGTGGTCGAGCTCTACGAGGGCCGCGTCGTCCGCGACGAGGTCAGCGGTGGCTACACCGAGGAGTCGACGACCGAGTTCGGCCTGCGGATGCGCGCCGAGATGGGGGTCGGGGCCGAAGGTGAGGGCCTGACCAACGGCCACTCCGAGCAGGGCACGCTGCTCTGATGTCGCGCCTGGTCTTCTTCCTCCAGGAGGCGATCCGCGCCCTGCGCCGCAACGGCGCGCCGACGCTGGCCGCGGTCGTGACCACGGTCGTCACCGTGATCCTGCTCGGCGTCCTGATCCCGATCTTCCAGACCACCCAGGCCAAGAGCGAACAGGTCCGCAGCGAGCTCAACATCCAGGTCGGCATCTTCGACGACGCGACCAAAGCCGAAATCAACGCCCTCGGCGAGGAGCTGGAAGGCCTTCCCCACGTCGAGGAAGTCACCTTCGTCAGCAAGGGAGAGGCCCTGGCCACCCTGCGCAGCGAACTGAAGGACAAGTCGATCGTCGAGCAGCTGCACACCAACCCGCTGCCGGCCAGCTTCGAGGTCAAGGCCGACGACGCCGCCAACCTGCCGGCGATCCGCGAAGCGATCATGGTCCCCGGACCCGACGGGAAGCCGCAGCCGATCGCGCCGATCGTCAACAACATCTTCGATCGTCAGCAGGCCTCGGAGCAGATCGAGGAGGTGACCAGCGCCCTGAAGATCGTCCTCACGGTGATCACCGCGCTGCTGATAATCGCCTCGTTGATGCTGGTCGGCAACACGATCCGGCTCTCCATCTACACCCGTCGCCGTGAGGTCGAGGTGATGCGGCTGGTCGGCGCGACCCGCTGGTTCATCCGCTGGCCGTTCATGATCGAGGGGGTCGTCGTCGGCTTCGTCGGTGGCCTGGTGGCCATACTGGTCCTGTGGCTCGGCAAGATCACGGTCGTCGACCCGCTGGGGGACTCCTTCTCCTTCCTCGCGGCGCAGAACAACAGCACGCTCTCGTTCCCGGCACTCGTCGCGGTCCTCTTCGCCGCGGCGGTCCTCGTCTCGACGATCGGCTCCGGCATCACCCTGCGCCGCTTCCTCAAGGTCTGAGGCCGCCGGCGTGAGAGCGCGCGGTGCGGTGGCCTACGCGGTTGCCTTGATCGCCTTCCTCTGCGCCGGGCTCTGGCTGGGCGGGCACCCGACCACGCTGCCCGAATTCATTCGCGGTCCCTTCGTCGGTTCGCCCGCTGGGCTGACCGCGGAAGCCGCGGAAGTGATCCAGGACAGCTACTACCGCCCGGTCGGGGAGACCGAGCTCGGCAACGCCTCCCTGCAGGGCATGGTGCGCGAGCTGCGCAAACGCAACCACGACCGCTTCTCCGAATACTTCTCGCCGGAAAGCCTGGAGAGCTTCAACGAAGCGATCTCCGGGCGCTTCTCGGGGGTCGGGCTCAGCGTCGTCCCGGTCAAGCGCGGCCTCCGCGTCGTCCAGGTCTTCCCCAAGTCGCCCGCCGACCGGGCGGGCATCGCGCCCGGCGACACGGTCGTCTCCGCTGACGGCGACTCGATCGCCGGCGAGAGCAGCACCGAAGCGACCGCGAAGATCAAGGGCCCGGAGGGGACCGAGGTCACGCTCGGGGTCATCGACGCCGGGAGCGGGAAGGTGCGCCGGCTGCGTCTGACCCGGGCCGAGGTGGAGCTGCCCAACGTCAGCAGCAGGGTCGAGACCGTGAACGGGCGCAAGCTCGGCTACGTCCGCCTGCTCAGCTTCAGCGAAGGCGCCCACGCCCTGCTCGCCAGGGGGGTGCGCAAGGTGGAGCGCGAAGGCGCCGAGGGGATCGTGCTCGACCTGCGCGGCAACCCGGGCGGCCTGCTCGAGGAGGCGGTGCTCGGCGCCAGCCTCTTCCTACCCGAGGGCGAGGTCGTCGTCAGGACCGAGTCCCGGTCCCAGGGCGACAGCGTCCACGAGACCGTCGGCGGCGCCGTCACCCAACTTCCCCTCGTCGTCCTGATCGACCGCGGCACCGCCTCGGCGGCGGAGATCCTCGCCGCGGCGCTGGCCGACGACGCCGGCGCGCCGGTGGTCGGCACCCGCTCGTTCGGCAAGGGCGTCTTCCAGCAGGAGGAGCCGCTCTCCAACGGTGGCGCCCTGAAGCTGACGGTGGGCGAGTACTTCACCCCCGACGGGGTCAACCTGGCCCGCAGCCGTGGCATCCATCCCGACGTCGAGGTCAGCGACGACCCGGCAACGCCGGCGGACGAGGGGAAAGAGCGGGCGCTCGGCGTACTGGCCGGTCAGGTCGAGGGTTGAGGGCCCGCGAAGCGGTCGAGGCGCTGCTGCGCGAGCGGCTCGGGTATCGCGGCTTCCGGCCGGCGCTCGAGCTCGAAGCCGCGGAGGCGGCAGCCGCCGCGGAGCACGGTCACGGTCCCCGCCGCGACCTCACCGCGCTCTCGACCTTCACCGTCGACCCGGCCAGCGCCCGTGACTTCGACGACGCCGTCTCCGCCCAGCGCGAGGGCGACGGCGCCCGCGTCTGGGTCCACATCGCCGACGTCGCCGCCCATGTCCGCCCCGGCTCGCCGCTCGACCTCGAGGCGCGCCGTCGCGGCAACAGCACCTACGTGCCCGGCGCGGTCGAGCCGATGCTCCCGCACGCGCTCAGCAGCGACGCCTGCAGCCTGGCGCCGGGGGCCGAGCGGCTGGCGGTGACGGTGGAGATCGAGCTGGGGGCGGGGATGGCGCCGCGGCGGACGCGCTTCTACCGCAGCCGCATCTGCTCCGACGCCCGCCTCGACTACGACCAGCTCGACGTCATCTTCGCCGGCCGGGTGGCGCCCCCGGAGGAGGTCGCCGAACCGCTCGCCGCCGCCCGCGAGGTGGCCGCCGGGCTCGGCCAGCGCCGCGGCGCCACCAGCCTCGACGTCGACTCGTCCGAGCCGGAGTTCCGCTTCGACGGCGCCGGCAACGTCGCCGCCGCCCACCGGCTCGAGCAGACCGAGGCCCACCGCCTGATCGAGCGGCTGATGGTCCTGACCAACGAGCAGGTGGCCGAGCGGCTCGAGAGCGCGCGGGTGCCGGCGATCTACCGTGTCCACCCGCCCCCCGACCCGGCCCGGGTCGAACGCCTGCTCGAGCAGCTGGGGGCGCTCGGCGTCCCGACGCCGCCCCTGGGCCAGGGGCTCTCGGCGCAGCAGGCGGGCGAGGTGGCCGCCGAGGCGAGCCGCCTGGTGCGGCGCGAGGCCGCGCGGCGCGGGCACGGCCTGGAGGCGTATACCTCCCTCGTGCTCCGATCGCTCAAACAGGCCTCCTACAGCGAGCGCAACAGCGGCCACGCCGGGCTCGGCAGCGCCGCCTACACCCACTTCACCTCGCCGATCCGCCGCTACCCCGACCTGCTCGTGCACCGGGCGCTGCTGGCGGCGCTGGGAGAGGGGGAGGAGGCGCCGCGCCTGGCCGAGGCCCGCGAGGTCGCGGCCGAGTGCTCCGCCCGTGAGCGCGAAGCGGCGAAGATCGAGCGCGAGGCCGATGACGTCTGCGCCGCCTTCCTGCTCGAGCGCGAGCTCGGGGAACGGGGATTGGACGCCGAGTTCGAGGGAGACGTCTCGGGCCTGATCCGGGCCGCCGCCTTCGTCTCCTTCGGCGGTGAGCTGGGCGACGTCTACGAGGGCATGCTGCCGGCGCGGCGACTGCCCGGCGGCCGCTACGAGCTCGACAAGGCGGAGGTGGCGCTGGTCAACCGGGGCTCGAAGGCGTCGCTGCGTCTCGGCGACCGGGTGGCCGTCCGCGTCACCGGCGTCGACGCCCCCCGCGGCCGCGCCGAATTAGAGCTCGCCGGTGACACGGGTGGAGGTTCCGAATGAGCCCGAAGGACAAGAAGCCGCGTCTGCCCGCCTCGGGCGACGTCGTCACCAACCGCCGTGCCCGCCACAAATTCGAGTGGGTCGAGAAGATGGAGGCGGGGATCGTCCTCACCGGCTCCGAGGTGAAGGCGCTGCGCGGCGGCAAGGCGCAGATGACCGATGCCTACGCGGTGGTCGATAACGGCGAGGTCTGGCTGCGCAAGCTGCACATCCCTCCGTACGAGTTCGCGAGCAGCGACGCCCACGACCCCGAGCGGCCGCGCAAACTGCTGCTGCACCGGGCCGAGATCGAGCGGCTGGTCGGCAAAACCGCCCAGAAAGGGCTGACCCTGGTTCCCACCCGGATCTATTTCAAGGGCCCGCGGGCGAAGGTGGAGCTGGCGCTGGCGCGGGGCAAGGAGGGCCGCGACAGGCGCCGCGAGATCGCCGACCGCGACGTGCGCCGCGAGGTCGAACGTGAGTTCAAGGGAAGAATGCGCTGAGCGCTTGCATCGGCCGCCTCACATGCAAGGATTCACGGCCATGCGGATCCGGTTGCTGCTCTCGTCGTGCTGCCTCGGGCTTGCCTCGCTCGCGATGATCGCTCCCGCGAGTGCTGTCGCGGAATCTTTCCCGGAAGAAGCGAGCGACTACGTCAGCGATCACACCGCGTACTTCGTCGGCGCCCTCCTGCTAGCGATCCTCCTGCTCCTGCTGGTCGTAAGCATCAGCCAGCGGCGCAGCAAGGAGAAGGAGAAGACGGGCGCCTCCGCTCCGGGCGCGCCGCCACCCGGGCCACCGCCCGCTGCTGCCAGTCCGACCGCCGCTCCGGGCAGCGCTCCACCGCCTCCCGCCGCCCAGGCGGCGGCGCCGACTGCGGAAATGTCGGCGCTGCCCCCTCCAGCGCCGGCGGCGGTGCCGGGCCTCGCGCCCGCGCCGACGGCGCCACCACCTCCTTCGGGGCCTGAGAGTCCCAAGGACCGACGCCGCCGGGTGCGCGCGGAACAGCACGCCAAGCGCAACGAGCAGCGCCAGCAGCGCCGCGAGCAGATCAAACGTCGCAAGGAAGAACGGGCCGCCAAGCGGGGTCGCGGTCCGCAGCCTCCGGCAGCAGCCGCGCCGCCGCCGCTCCCAGGGCAGCCCGCCGCAGAGGCGCCTGGGCCCGAGCCCAAGCAGAAGAGTTTCTTCGGCATCAAGTACGGGGGCGGCAAGCAGAAGCGGGAAGCCGCCCTGGCCGAGCAGCGGCTCGCGGCCGCCCGCGCCGCTCGCGAGCGCGAACTGGCGCAGGCGGGCGGGGCGCCGTCGTCCGCCCAGCCGCCGGGGGCCCCCGGGCCGGCGCCGATCGCCCCGCTCGAGGAAGTGCCGCCGCCCGGTCAGGTCCAGCCAGCGCCGATGCCGCAGATGCCGCCGCCCGTAGGTGCCCAGGCGATCCCGGCGCCGGGCGAGTACGACACCGCCGCGGCCGAGCAGCGGGTCCGCGACAAGGTCGAGGAGGTGCGCCAGGAGGAGCAGCGGATCAGGGCCGAGGCCGAACGGCGACAGCAGGGGGCACCGGCGCAGCCGCCCGTTCCCCCGCTGGCCCCGCTCCCCGACCTGCACAGCGCCGAGCAGAGGCTGCAGGAGGAACGCGAGGCCCAGGAACGGGCGATGCGGGAGGCCGAGGAGCGCCTGCGCCAGATCGAGGAGCGGACCAAAGCGGCCGAACAGCGGGCCGCCGAGGCGAGACGGCTGGAAGAGCTCCACACCGAAGAGGAAGGACGCCAGCAGCGCCTGCGCGAGATGCAGCAGAGCGTCGCCGAAGCGGAAGAGCGCGCTCGCGAGGCCGAGCGCCGGGCGGCTGAGGCCGAGCAGGCGGTCGTCCGCTCGGTGCAGAGCTCACCGCAGCCGCAGTTCCAGCCGCAGCCGCCGATGCCCGCTCCTCCCACTCCGCCCCCACCCCCGGCGGCGGCACCCCCACCGGCCCCTCAGCCGCCACCGCCCGAGCAGCCGACCCCGCCGCCAGCCCCGGCCCCAGGGCCGCTTCCTCCCAGCCCTGTCCCGGCCCCAGGGCCTCCGAGCCCGGCCCCCGAGCCGCCGGCCCCGGCGCCACTGCCGCCCCAGCCCGAGCCGCCGACGCCACCGCCTCCGCCGGCTGCGGTCAACGCCCCGGGAGCGGTATCCGGCGCCGCGATCAACCTCAACACGATCACCTTCGAGCAGCTACGCGAGCAGAACCTCTCTGTTACCCAGGCGACGCGTCTGCTCGCTCACCGCGAGCGCCTCGGCGGCTTCCAGTCGGTCGACGACCTCGACCAGGTCCCGGGCTTCCCCGGGGACGTCCTCGAGGACATCAAGAGTCGCTCCAGCGTTTAGACGGCTGCCGCTTCGTACTTCTCCAGCAGCTTCAGCCAGATCTCGCTGCGGGTGGGGTAGGGCGCGATCGCGTGGCGCAGGCGCGATACCGGCACTTCGCCGACGATCGCGACGGTCGCCGCCTGGAGGAAGTCAGCGGTCTCGAAGCCGGTGAAGGTGGCGCCCACGATCGTGCCGCGGGCGCGGTCGACGACGATCCGCGAGGTGCCGCCCGTGCCCTTGCCCTGGAAGCTGGCACCGGCGGCGCCGTCGGTCGGCACCTCGACGGCGATCGCGTCCAGACCGGCCTCGCGGGCCTGGTCGAGCGTCTTCCCCGCCGCCGCCACCTGCGGATCGGTGAAGGTGACGCGCGGCGAGCCGACTCCCTCGGCCACCGCCTCGAGCTCGCGCCCCAGCAGGTTCTCGGCCGCGACCCAGGCCTGGTACTTGCCCATGTGGGTGAAGAGGGCGCGGCCGTTGACGTCGCCGATGGCGTAGAGCCAGTCGCGGTCGCCGACCCGCAGCCGGTCGTCGGTCGCGAGGAAGCCGTGCTCGTCGGTCTCGATGCCGGCGGTTTCGAGGCCGAGGTCGCGCGTGTTGGGGACTCGGCCGACGGCGATCAGGACCTCCGCGCCGTCGACCTCGCTGCCGTCGCCGAGCCTGGCGAGGACGCCGCTGCCGCCGGCTTCGATCTTCTCGGCCTGGACGCCGGTGTGGACGTCGACTCCGAAGCGGTCCCGCAGGGCGGCGGCGACTTCTTCGCCGGCGAACGCCTCCTCGCGCGAGAGCAGGTGTCCGTTGCCCTCGACCAGCGTCACCCTGGTTCCCAGCGATGCCCAGGCCTGAGAGAGCTCACAGCCGACCGGGCCGCCGCCGAGGACGATCATGCTCTCGGGCACCCGCTTCGCGGTCGTGCCCTGGCGGTTGTTCCACGGCTGCACGGCGTCGAGGCCGTCGATCGGCGGCATCGCGGCGCCGCTGCCGGTGGCGACGACCACGGCGGTGCGGGCGGTCAGCAGGTCGTCGCCGACCCGCAGTCGCCGCTCGCCGTCGAAGCGCGCCTCGCCGCGGAACAGGTCGATCTCCCGTTCTTCGAGCCAGGGCAACTGCCCGGAGTCGTCGAGGTCGTGGACCACCTGGTCGCGACGGTCGAGGACCGCTTGCGGGTCGAGCTCGCCGCTCACCGCCTCGGCGACCCCCGGTATGCGCCGCGCCTCGCCGAGCACGTCGGCGGGACGCAGCAGCGCCTTCGAGGGCATGCAGGCGTAGTAGGAGCATTCGCCTCCGATCAGGTGTCGCTCGACTATCGCCACCTTCATGCCGCCCTCGGCGAGGCGGCCGGCGCAGACCTCGCCAGCCGGGCCGGCGCCGAGCACGATCGCGTCGTATGCCTTCTCGCTCACCGGCCCCTCATTCCCGACACCGTACAATTCCAAGCGCATGGCACGGGGGCGACAGGCTTCGACGTGGTCGACTCGTGCGAAAGGTCGCAGGTCGAGGTTGCCGGAGGCCTCGTTAAACACCGGCAAAAACCAATACGTGCGGACCATGAGTTCGCCCTCGCCGCTTAGCTAGAAACTAAGCGCTGTGAGAGTCGGTCCTCCCTCGCCCGCAGGGAGGGGAGCCGGCTTCAGAAAGCGGGCTCACCCAGGCGGATCGCCCCGTCCGCCAGGGGAAATCAAAGAGGGCTGTGTCTCCCGTAGTGCCCGCCGGCGCGGACCCCGGGAGACGAGACTCAAGCGCCGGCTAAACCTGTAGACACCTTCGCGCCGCGTCCGCGGATCCGAGTTCGAATCTCGGCGCCTCCATCGTTAGACAGGCCCCTCCTGCGGAGGGGCCTGTCGCCGCTCGAGCCAGGACGGCGGTCCCGCCCCTGGAGGAGGGAAGCGGCATCCTGGCACCCCGACCGCCCCTTGCTCGTAGGGTGTTTTGCATGGAGCGCTACGTGGCCTTCCTCCGCGGGATGAACCTCGGCCGGCGACGGATCAAGAACGAGGAGCTGAGGGCGGAGTTCGAGACGTTTGGCTTTGCCGACGTCGCCACCTTCCGGGCCAGCGGCAACGTGATCTTCGGCGCCGACGGCGGTGGCGAGAAAGCGCTGACCGAGACGATCGAAAGCGGGCTCGGCGGCGCGCTCGGCTACGAAGTCCCCGTCTTCCTCCGCAGCCTCCCCGAGGTGGCGGCGATTGCGGCCCTGGAGCCGTTCGACGCGAAGCTGGTCAAAGCCTCGAAGGGCAAGGTCCAGGTCATGCTGCTGCCGAAAAAGCCAGCGCCGGCGGCGCGGAGGAAGGCACTTGCCTTGGCCGGCGAGGAGGACCGCCTGGAGATCGACGGGCGCGAGCTCTACTGGCTGCCCAGCGGCGGCATCAGCGAATCCGAGCTCGACCTGAAGGCGATCGACGCCGCGCTGGGCAAGGGCACCGTGCGTACCAAGGGCACGATCGAACAGATCGCCGTCAAGCACTGCGGCGGCTAGGTCAGCGACCCGGCAGGGCGGCGTCGACGCGGGGCAGGGCGGCGATCTCGATATCGCGGCTGACGGCGCCGATCTCGTCGGGGAGCTCGGACAACTGGATGTTGGCGACGAACTCGAGGTCCTGGCCGAGCGGGCGGAAGAAGTTGTCGTAGTGGGTCGGGACGACTGCGCGGGGGTCGAGGCGGGGGAGGATCCGCTGCCAGTAGCGGTCGGTGAAGCTGCGGCCGGCGACGCCGGCGAGGAAGACGTCGACGCCGCGCTCGCGGACCGCCTCGTCGACGAGGTTGGCGCTCCCCTGGTGGTAGAAGCGGAGGCCGGCGACGGCGATCGAGATGCCCCAGACCTGGCCGCAACGGTAGGCGCCGGGAGAGAGCGAGTCGAGGTGGTCGCAGCTGAGTTCGCCGTCGTAGGGGACGGCCAGCCCGAGCAGCAGCTTCGAGTGGACGCTGGGCGTGAAGGAGACCTCGAACGGCCCCAGCTCGTAGGTGCGGTAGGGCTCGACCTCGACCGCCCGCTCGGCGAGGCCGTGCAGGGCCATCAGGTTGAGCAGCGAGCGCGAGCCGTAGGCGCTGCAGCCGGTGCGCCTGGCGATCGCCGGCGCGTCGACCGCGTGGTCGAAGTGGGTGTGGCCGACGAGCACGCCGACGGTCTCGCCGGGAACGGTGAGGAAGCGGTCGAGCGCGGCTGGGTCGGGCAGCGCCTGACGGCGTAGGACCAGGTCGCGGAAAGGCACGCGAGAGAGGTACGGATCGACGAACAGGGTCCGTCCCTCGTAGCTGAGCCGATAGCCGGAGACCCCGAGCCATTCGACCTCGAGGCCTGGGGGAAGCTGCAGCGGCCGCGCCTCCAGCTCGCTCAGTGCCTGGCCGTCGGCGCGCTCCGAGGAGCGCCTCCTCGCCCGCGCTTTCGCCAGCTCACCGAGGTGTCGCAACGGCCCCGCCATGGGCGCAGGTTACGCCGGATCGACGGTCATCTAACTTGGACCGGCCATGGCGATCGCGACCGCGACCTCACTCGACGTCCACGTCGGCGGCAAGCTGCTCTTCGCCGACGTCTCCTTCAAGCTCGAGCCGCGCGAACGGATGACCCTGTCCGGTCGCAACGGCGCCGGCAAGTCGACGCTGCTGCGGGTCTTGGCCGGCGAACTGCCGCCGGACGCCGGCTCGCTGTCGGTGCAGCGTGGCGCCCGCGTCGCCCTGCACGACCAGCGGCCGCCGCGCAACTCGAGCGCCACACTCGGCGAGTACGTCTTCTCCGGGCGCACCGACATGCTCGAGGCCGAGGCGGAGCTGGAGCGGCTCGAGGGGGAGATGTCGCGCGACGGCAGCGAGGAGACGATGGCCGCCTACGCGGCTGCCCAGCAGCGGCTCGAAGCCGGCGGCGGCTACCGCTGGCGCGACCGCGTGCTGGAAGTGCTGCGCGGCCTCGGCTTCGACCCCGAGCAGGCCGAGCGCCCGCTCTCGACCTTCTCCGGCGGCGAGCTGACCCGCGCCTCGCTCGCCCGCGCCCTCGCCGCCCGCCCTGACCTGCTGCTCCTCGACGAGCCGACCAACCATCTCGACATTCCCTCGCTGGAGTGGCTGGAGGGCTACCTGGTCGACCTCGACGCCGCCGTCGTCCTCGTTGCCCACGACCGCTGGTTCCTGGAGGCGGTCGGGACCTCGGTGCTGGAGCTGGAGGCGCAGCGCGCCCGCTTCTTCGCCGGCCCCTGGCACGCCTGGCGCGAAGAACAAGCGAAACGGGAGATGGCGCTGGGCAAGGCGATCGAGCGCCAGCAGGCGGAGATCGAGCGGATGGAGCGGTTCGTCGAGCGCTTCCGCTACAAGGCCACGAAGGCGCGGCAGGCGCAGTCCCGCGTCAAGCGGCTCGCCAAGCTCGAACCCATCGCCACCATCGTCGAGGACGACGTGCTGCCCTTCAACCTGCCGGGACCCGAGCGCCCAGCCGCTCCGCCCCTGATCACGGTCGAGGGCGGCG
>DASTNW010000033.1:0-25261 GCA_035762685.1 Solirubrobacterales bacterium
GGCCCACGGACGGCCGCAACCTGCCTTCGGAAAAAGTTAAGCGAAACCCCTACCGGGATGGCCGTCTATGACGACGCCGGAGCAACAGCGACCTGCTCCAAGGCGAATTTTCCGTTCGCCTCATCCGGATCCCCCAGCGGATAGTGGCCGCTGAAGCAGGCGTCGCAGTGCTCGGCCGGGTCGCCCCCGATCGCCTCGTAGACCCCCTCCATCGAGAGGTAGGCGAGCGAGTCCGCGTCGAGCTCCTCGGCGATCTCCTGCACGCTGCGACCGTGGGCGATCATCTCCTCGCGGGTCGACATGTCGACGCCGTAGTGACAGGGGTTGCGGATCGGCGGCGCCGAGATCCGCAGGTGGACCTCCTTGGCCCCGGCGTCGCGCAGCATGCCGACGATCTGGCGCGTGGTGTTGCCGCGCACGATCGAGTCGTCGACGACGACGATCCGCTGCCCGGCGACGATCTCCGGCAGCGGGTTGAACTTCAGCCGCAGACCGTGTTTGCGCAGCTCCTGGCCGGGCTGGATGAAGGTCCGGGCCACGTAGCGGTTCTTGATCAGGCCGTCGTCGCGAGGCAGCCCCGAGGCGCGGGCGAAGCCCGCCGCCGCCGGGTTGCCGGAGTCCGGCACCGCGATCACCAGGTCGGCGTCTACCGGCGCCTCGCGCCAGAGGATCTCGCCCATCCGCCCGCGCGACTGCTGCAGCACCCTGCCCTCGAGGCGGCTGTCCGGCCGCGAGAAGTAGATGTGCTCGAAGACGCAGGTCGCGCGGCGGTCGGCCTTGACCACCTGGCGCGTCTCCAGCCCGCGCTCGGTCAGCGAGACCATCTCGCCGGGGTGCACCTCGCGCATCAGCTCGGCGCCGATGATGTCGAAGGCGCAGCTCTCGGAGGCGACGACGAAACGGTCCTCGAGCCGGCCCAGCGAGAGCGGCCGGATCCCGTGCGGGTCGCGGAAGGCGACGATCGCCCGCTTGGTCATCACCACGGTCGAGTAGGCGCCCTGCAGTCGTGGCATCACGTCGGCGACCGCGTCCTCGATCATCTTGCCTTCGTGGGAGGAGAGCAGGGCGGCGATGATCTCCGAGTCGGAGGTGCCGCGGAAGTCGATCCCGCGCTCCTTCAGCTCGCCCCAGAGCTCGACCGCGTTGGTCAGGTTGCCGTTATGGGCCAGCGCCACCTCGCGGCCGTCGTCGCGCCAGACCGGCTGCGCGTTCTCCCAGGAGCCGCCGCCGGTGGTCGAGTAGCGCACGTGGCCGATCGCCATGTCGCCCTCCAGCGCCCGCAGCTTCTCCTCGTCGAAGACCTGGGAGACGAGGCCGCTGTCGCGCAGGGTGGTGATGTGGCCGCCCTCGCAGGTGGCGATCCCGGCCGACTCCTGGCCCCGGTGCTGCAACGCGTAGAGCCCGAAGTAGGCGAGCCGGGCGACATCGTGCCCGGGCGCGTATACGCCGAAGACGCCGCATTCCTCGCGCGGCGAATCGCCATCTATCTGCTGCCCCTGGGGCGGAGTCAAAGCGCGTGCTTCCTCGGGTTGGAAAAGGACGTGACGCGCAGGCAGACTGCCTACCCCGGCAGGGTAGCAGCGGGCTAAGTCGGCTCGCCGATGCGCAAATCGAAGCGCTCGAGCAGCTCGGGCACGCTATCCGGCTGCATTTCCAGGCCATAGCGCTCGTTGAGCGCCGCCAGCTCCTCGGGGGCCGCTTTGAGGGCGCCACCCATCGCGTCCAGCTCCTCGAAGAAGTGCTCGAACCCGGCCGGGGCGATGATCTCGAGGATCCGGCACGGCTCCTCGCCGGCGTTCCAGAAGGTGTGCCACTGTTCGCGCGGCTTGAAGACCAGGTCGCCCGGGCCCGCCTCCAGCACCTCGTCACCCAGCAGCGCCCCCATCCGCCCTTCGAGCACATAGCTGTACTCGTCCTCGCGGGTATGGCGGTGCAGCGGCGCCGCCAGGGCCCGCGGCGACATCGGGTGCTCGACCAGGGAGAAGTCCCCGCCCGCGTCCTCGCCGTCGATCATCCACCGCACCCCGATGCTGCCGAGGAAGCCGGACCTGCCGTCGTTGGGACCGATCACCGTTGCCATCAGTTCATTCCTTTCGTTAGACAGTAGTGTCGCGCGAAAATGTACCCACCGCCGGCGCATCTGTCAATATTCGTCGTACAGCTATGTCCGATAGAAAGCGCAAGTACGAGAAGAGGCGACGCGCCGAAGCCGAGGCGCAGACCCGGTTGCGGATCACCGAAAGCGCCGTCGCGCTGCACGGCACGCTCGGCCCCGCCCGCACCTCGATGAGCGCCGTCGCCGAGCACGCAGGCGTTCGTCGCTCCACTCTGTACCGACACTTCCCCGACGAGCGGGCCCTGTTCGGCGCCTGCTCGTCGCACTGGGCCGAGGGCAACCCGCCCCCGGATCTGGGCCGCTGGGGCGCGGTCGAGGATCCGGGCGAGCGCCTCGACGCCGCCCTCGCCGATCTCTACGCCTACTACCGGCGTACCGACGGGATGTTCGACAAGCTGCTGCGGGACGCTCCCACGGTGCCGGTCGTCGACGAGCTGATGGGGGCTTTCCGGGCGTTCCTCGCCGAAGCCACCGACGTCCTCATGAAGGGAAGGGGCCTGCGCGGCAGAGCCCGCGACCGCACCCGCGCCGCGATCGGCCACGCCCTCGCCTTCCGCGCTTGGCAGGATCTCACCCGGATGCAGAGCCTCGATGACCCCGAGGCCGCCGCGCTGATGTCACGCCTGGTTGCCGCCAGCAGCTGAGATCGCTAACCGCGCCCGGGAAGTCGGACTCGAAACTGCTGTTCGAGCACCCGTCCGGCGAGGTCGGTGATCCGCGCGGTCAGTCTGGCCCGAAGGGCTTGGCTGGAATCGAGCCGCCCGAGCCGCCGCTTTACTGCCCTTCCGAGCGGCAGGCGAAAGGTCGCGTCCGGGCTGGGAAGAACGGTACGTGCCCCGCCCGCACTGAGGCCGACAGTCAGTCCGTGATCGCGAGGACGACTCATGGTTCCCTGTGCTGGTCTTGGCCGCACCTTCCAGCTGACCTGGCCAAAGACCTGGACCGAGGCCTCAGAGCTGACCTTTACCTGTACGAGGATTGCCCGCTCCTTTACGGTGGATTTAGGAACAACCGTGACCCGGGGGCAGGTGGCCTGTATCGCGACGGCCTCCGGACACCCGTCCTGCGTTTCGTCGCCATAGCCGTCGCCGTCAGCATCCGGCTCCACCGCCACCGACAAAGCGAGTTGGGATCCGGTCAGCCGGGCGAAGGATTCGCTCTGCCCTGGCTGCCCATTGCGAGCCGTCGCGCCGACGACGTCCCCCGCGGCGCCGGTCACGCAGGCGATAACTCCTCCCCCCACGCCACTTAGGCCGAAACGGTCACCCGCCTGAACCGGAATCCTGATCGGAAAGGACGCGCTCCCTTTCACGACCGGCTGCGACGGGGCTTCTGCCACCACCTGAACAGTGTCTCCCGTAGCCGTGCGCAATACCTTCAGCCGCTGGTAGAAGGTGTTGGTGGACCCGGATCTGACGGTCCACCGAGTTGCGATCCCATTGACCGGGATGCTCGTCGGAAGCGTCGTTGGGGATGCGGTCGTGAGCGGGAACACGATCTCTTCGATCCCGGCGACGAGCAGGGCGTTGCTTTCGCAGTCACTGCCGACTTCTACCGCCGCCGGGGCGCTGCTCGCCCCGATCAGTGCCAGCAACAGCCCGACCGTCCCCGCCAGCCTCCTCATGCCGCGATTGTTCCACGCCCGTGGGCGTCAGCCGTTTGTTCTCAGGTTCTCGCCGCTCTCGGGGTCGAAGAGGTGGAGCTTGGCGGTGTCGGCCCAGAGCTTGGCGGTGTCGCGTCGTTTCACCTTGCTGGTCGGTTCGAGGCGGGCGACGAGCTGCTCCTGGCCCTCGCGCGGTTCCGGCGTGCCGGTCTCCTCGAGGCGGTCGGCGATCACGTCGGCGAGCTGGTCGGACTGGACCCCTTCGGACTCGACGTGGAAGTAGGCGAAGAGGTCGGAGCCGAGCGACTCGACCAGGTCGATCTCGGCCTCGAAGACGATCCCGCGCTCGTCCGCCAGGTCGCCGATCAGCTCCGCGTCTTCGAAGCTCTCCGGGCGCAGGCCGGCAACCACGGGGCCGTCGTGGCCGGGCGCGATCTCCTCGCTGAGGTCGGCCTCCCCGATCGGCAGCTTCACCTGGCGCCCGCTCAGCTCCCCCGGCATGAAGTTCATCGCCGGCGAGCCGATGAAGCCGGCGACGAAGAGGTTCGTGGGGCCGTCATAGAGTTCTGCCGGAGTGCCGACCTGCTGCAGGGCGCCGGCCCGCATCACCGCGACCCGGTCGCCGAGCGTCATCGCCTCGGTCTGGTCGTGGGTGACGTAGACGGTCGTCGTCTCCAGTTTCGACTGCAGCCGCGCCACCTCGGTCCGCATCTGCACCCGCAGCTTCGCGTCGAGGTTGGAGAGCGGCTCGTCCATCAGGAAGGCCTTCGGGTCGCGCACGATCGCCCGCCCCATCGCCACCCGCTGGCGCTGGCCGCCGGAGAGGTTGGCGGGGCGCCGATCGAGGTGCTGGGTGAGGTCGAGGGTCTTCGCCGCCGCCTCGACCTTGCCGTTTATCTCCTCCTTGTCGGTCCCGGCCAGCTTCAGCGCGAAGCCCATGTTCTCGCGCACGGTCATGTGCGGGTAGAGGGCGTAGTTCTGGAAGACCATCGCGATGTCGCGGTCCTTCGGCGCCCGGTCGTTGACCTGCTCGCCGCCGATCTTCAGCTCGCCGCTGGAGATGTCCTCGAGCCCGGCGATCATCCGCAGCGCCGTCGACTTGCCGCAGCCGGACGGCCCGACCAGGATCATGAACTCCCCGTCGGCGATGTCGAGGTCCATGTCCTTGACGGCTTCGGAGCCGTCCGGGAAGACCTTGGTGACTCCATCGAGGACTATCTCTGCCATGGCGTTGCTCCTTATCCCTTGACGGCGCCGGAGGTGAGGCCGGCGACGATTCGGCGCTGGAAGAAGAGGACGAAGACGATGATCGGCACCGTCACCACCACCGCGGCGGCGGCGATGCTCCCGGTCGGCTGCGTGAACGAGGACTCGCCGGTGAAGAAGGCGAGGGCGGCGGGCACGGTGCGCGAGGCATCCGAAGAGGTGAGCGAGATCGCGAAGAGGAAGTCGTTCCAGGCGAAGATGAAGACGAGGATCGCCGCCGTGAACACGCCCGGCGCCGCCAGCGGCACGATCACCTTGGTGAAGGCCTGGAACGGGGTGGCCCCGTCGACCTGCGCCGCCTGCTCGAGCTCCCAGGGGATCTCGCGGAAAAAGGCGACGAGGACGTAGATCGCCAGCGGCAGCGAGAAGGTCAGGTAGGGGACGATCAGGCCCGGCCAGGTGTCGTAGAGGCCGAGCGCCCGCCACATGTCGAACAGCGGCCCGACCGTGGAGATCGGCGGGAACATCGCGATCGCCAGCGCCCCGGCGAGGATCAGCCGCTTGCCGGGGAATTCGAGCCGGGCGATCGCGTAGGCGGTGAAGGCGGCGAGGGTGATCGCGATCACCGTCGTGATCAGGGCGATCCCGATCGAGTTGATCAGCGGTTTGATGAAGGGGCTGTCGTCGATCCCGCCTTCGAACAGGCTCTTGTAGTTGTCGAAGGAGACCTCGGAGGGGATGAAGCGCCCGTCGGTGACCGCTTCCGGCGGC
The DNA here is from genome assembly GCA_035762685.1 of Solirubrobacterales bacterium. Lineage (GTDB taxonomy): Bacteria > Actinomycetota > Thermoleophilia > Solirubrobacterales > 70-9 > VAYN01. Next base: position 5,697 of record DASTNW010000033.1, read on the forward strand.
TTCAGCGAGACCGAGATCAGCCACAGGACCGGGACCAGGGCGAAGACCAGGACCAGCACGATGCCGATCGACCAGAGAGCGTACTCGCGGCTGCTGTGTTTCATCTCAGGCCCCCGGGCGCCCTTCCTCGACCCGCACGCCGAACCCCTTGACGAAGAGGAACGCGATCAGGAAGACGCAGATGAAGATCAGCACCGAGACGGCCGAGCCGAGGCCGAGGTTGAGGCGGGAGATCAGCTGGTTGAAGCCGAGGATCGAGACTGATTCGGTGTCCTGGGCACCGCGGGTCATGATGAAGATCGTGTCGAAGACGCGGAAGGCGTCGAGCGAGCGGAACAGCAGCGCGACCAGGATCGCCGGCTTCATCAGCGGCAGGGTGATGCGGGTGAAGCGCTGCCAGGCACTGGCGCCGTCGACCTTCGCCGCCTCGTAGAGGCCCTTGTCGATCGTCACCAGCCCGGCCAGGAGCAGCAGCGCCATGAACGGGGTCGTCTTCCAGACCTCGGCCATGATGATCACCGCGAAGGAGCTGAAGCGGCCGCCGAACCAGTCCATTTCGTCGGAGATCAGCGGCAGGTGGTTGACGAAGCCGGTTTCCGGCGCGAAGGCGAACTGCCAGGCGAAGGCGGCAACCACGGTGATGATCCCGTAGGGGATCAGGACCGAGGTGCGGATGACGCCGCGGCCGAAGATCGCCCGGTGCATGACCAGCGCGATTGCCATCCCCAGCACCAGCTCGATCGCGACCGTGGTGACGAGGATGAAGACGGTGTTGAAGAAGTCGGTCCACCAGAGCTGCGAGCTGAGCACGGCGGTGTAGTTGTCGAGGCCGACGAAGCCGCTCTCTTCCGGGAAGCGGAGGTCGACCTGCTGCAGCGAGAGGACGATCGCGTAGCCGATCGGGTAGGCGGTGACGGCGAGCATCGCCAGTACCGCCGGCGCGCAGAGCAGCCAGGCGAGTTTGCGCTCCGAGCGGGTGCGCGCGCTCACAGCAGCCCTTCCCGCTTGACGGCGTCTTCGAGGTTCGACTTCAGTTCGTCGTAGACCGATTCGGTGTCTTCGGGGTCGATCTTGTCCGGTGGGTGCAGCGAGCGCTGCACGGCCAGCGAGACGTCCTGGTAGGCGGGCGTGGTCGGCCGCGGCCCCGATTCTTCGATCGATTCCTTGACCAGCTGCGCGAAGCCCGGGTAGGCCTCGGTCACGGTCTTTTCGGTGTAGAGGTCGGAGCGGGAGGGCGGCAGGCCGTCGAGTTCGACCGCGGTCTTCTGGCTCTCGCGGCCGGCCAGGCAGGCGGCGGCGTCGAAGGCGACGTCCTTGTTGTCGGAGTAGGAGCTGACCGCGAGGTTGAAGCCGCCCAGCGGCGGTTTGCTCGGCCTGCCGGCGTCGACGCGGGGGAAGCGGGCGAAGCCCATGTCCTTGGCGATGTCCGGCGCTTCTTCCTTGGCGCTGGCGTAGGCGAAGGTGTAGTTGGTCATGAAGGCCGATTCGCCGGCCTCGAAACCGAGCCGGGCGCTGTCCTCGTCGGAGGTCGAAAGGCTCGGCGGCGCCGCCGAGCCCCGTGCAAGGCGGCCCATGACCGCCAGCGCCTTTTCGGTCGGGCCCTGTTCGAGGTCGACCGTTTCCGGACCGGAGAGGACCTCGGTCCCGGCGCTCTCGATCAGCGCGTTGGCCCAGACCATGAAGCCCTCGTAGCGGTTGGCCTGGACCTGGATCGAGCCCGCTTCCTTCAGGGCTTCGGCCTGGTCGATCATCTGGTCCCAGGTCTGCGGCGGTTTCGGCACCAGGTCTTTCCGGTACCAGAGCAGCTGCGTGTTGGTGTTGAACGGCGCCGCGTAGAGCTTGCCCTCGAAGGAGGCGGTCTCGATCACGTTGGAGAAGACCTTTTCCGTGACCTGCTTCTTCAGCCGCCCGGTCCACTCTTCGACCCAGCCGGCGTTGGCGAACTCGCCGGTCCAGATCACGTCCATGCCGACGATGTCGATCGAGGGATCCTCGGCGCCCAACCGGCGGACCAGCTGTTCGCGCTGCTGGGAGGCGTCGGTGGGGAGGAATTCCGGCGTGATCTCGTAGCGCCCGCCGGATTCCTCCGAGCAGCGTTTCGAGACTTCCTCGATCGTGCCGCCGGGCTGGATCGCGACGAAGAAGGTGAGCTCGCGCGGGCCGCTGCCCTCCGAGCTGCCGCCGCAGGCCGCGAGCGCGGCGCTCGCCAGCGCCGCCGCCGCGAGGCAGGCCAAGGCGTCTCTCACCCGACGGGATGTCAAGGTCTCCGCTCCATTCCCGCACCCCGGGCGCGCGGCTCGGGGTGCGCTTTAGGAATGCCCGCAGGAGGTCTTGTCTAAACCGCTTCTAAGCGTCGGTGCGGGCGGCGCCGGCCGCGGCGAGCAGGGCCGCGAGCGCGCGGTGCAGACCGGACACCGCCGAGTCGAGCGGCGCCTGGTCCCCGGCGGCGCGAGCGCGGACCAGGGCGCCCTCGATGGTCGAGACGACGAGGCCGGCGAAGGCCTTGGCGTCGTTGTCCGCGACGCCTTCCTCGCGCAGCGCGGCGGCGATCGGGTCTTCCCAGCTCTGGAAGGCGGCGGTGGCGGCCGCGGCAAGCGCCGGGTCTTCCGGGCGGGCCAGCGCCGCGGCGGCGACGGGGCAGCCGAGTCGCTCGGGCCGGTCCTTGACGCGGCGGCGGAACATCTCGCCGAACATCGTCAGCGTCTCGCCGAGGCCGCGCTCCGCGAGCGAGCGCTCGATCGCGGAGCGGATCTCGGTTCCCTCCAGTTCCGCCGCCTCGATGGCCAGCTGGCGCTTGCCGCCGGGGAAATGGTGGTAGATCGAGCCGCGCGGGGCCTTGCCGCGCGCGGCCACGTCGCGCAGCTCCATGCCGGCGTAGCCCTTCTCGGCGAGCAGCCTGCGGGCGCCGTTCAGCAGTCGCTCGCGGCCGTCCCGGCGCGCCGGTTCGACCGCTTTCGCATCGGCGATTCGCGTTATGCCCACGGACATAGTATAGTCGCCGCCAAGATGTATGACCGTGGTCATAGAGCGGCGGTGCTGATCGCTTGCACGGGCGCCTTCCTCGCCTTCCTCGACACGACGATCGTCAACATCGCCTTCCCGGACATCGCCGCGTCCTACCCCGGCGCCAGCCGCGGTCTGCTCTCCTGGGTGCTGGACGGCTACTTCGTCGTGATCGCGGCGCTGCTGGTGCCCGCCGGTGGGCTCGCCGACCGCTTCGGCCACAAGCGCGTCTTCCTCGCCGGGCTCGGCGGCTTCACCGCCTCCAGCCTGCTCTGCGCGGTGGCGCCCTCGCTGGAGACGCTGATTGCCTTCCGCGTCCTGCAGGGCGTCGGCGCGGCGATGATCGCCCCGACCTCGCTGGCGATCGTGCTCGACAGCTTCCCGGTCGAGAAGCGGGCGGCGGGCGTCGGGCTCTGGGGCGCCGCCGCGGCCGCGGCGGCCGCTGTCGGACCGACGCTCGGCGGGGCGCTGGTCGAGCTCTCCGACTGGCGCCTGGTCTTCCTCGTCAACCTGCCGCTCGGCGCCGCCGTCCTCTTCGCCGGTCGCCGCTTCCTGCCCGAGCGCCCGGTCTCCGACAGCCGCCTGCCGGACCTGCCGGGGGCGCTGATGCTGGCGCTCGGGCTGGCGGCGATCACGCTTGGGATCGTCGAGGGCAACGACTGGGGCTGGACCGCCCCAGCCACGCTCGCCGCCTTCGCCGCCGCCGCGCTCCTGCTGGCCGCAGTCGTCGCCCGCAGCCGGCGTCACCCGCGCCCGATCGTCGAGCCGGCGCTGTTCGCCCACCGCTCCTTCGCGGTCGGCAACCTCGGCACGTTGCTGTTCGCCGCCGCCTTCTTCTCGCTGATCCTCGGCAACGTCCTCTTCCTCACCTCGATCTGGGGCTACAGCGTCCTCAGCGCCGGCCTCGCGACCCTGCCCGGGCCGGCGATGACGACGGTCGTCTCCGGTCCCGCCGGCCGTCTCGCCGACCGCTTCGGCCACCGCGCCGTGATCTTCCCCGGCACGCTCTTCTTCGCGGCGGGGGTGATGGTGCTGCGCTCGGCCGGAGCCGAGCCGGACTGGCTCGGGCTCTGGCTGCCGGGGGCGCTCCTGACCGGCGTCGGCATCGGCCTCGCCTTCCCGACCCTCGGCGCGGCCGCCGTCCGCGACGTCGCCGACGACCGCTTCGCCACCGCCAGCGCCGTCAACGCCGCCTTCCGCCAGGTCGGCGCCGTGCTCGGCACCGCGATCCTGGTCGCGATCGTCGGCGACCCGGTCGGCCTCGCCGAGGCACTTCGCGTCTCCGACGCCGCCTACCTCTTCGCCGTTATCGCCGCGCTCGTCTCAGGTGCCGTCGCGCTCGGCCTGCGCCGGCAGCGAGTGCCAGGCGTGCTCGGCGTCGGCGAGACCGAGGGCAATGCTGCGATCGCCGGCGGCGATCTCGATCGTGGTGCCGCCGACCTCGCCTAGGTAAGTGGCGCCGAGTGCCTCGAGGGCGGCGCGGTCGCCGCTGACCAGGAAGCCGCCGCTGCCCTCGCCGAAGAGTGCCTCCTCCGGCGAGCAGCCGCGGTCGCGCAGCGGCTGCAGGTCGACCCGGCAGCCGAGCCCGGCGCCGATCGCGGACTCGGCCAGGGCGCAGGCGAGGCCGCCGTCGCTGACGTCATGGGCGCAGGCGAGCCGGCCGGCGCGGACCGCGTCGCGGACGATCGCGCAGGCGCTGGCGACCGCCTCGACCTCGGGCGCCGGCAGCCCGGCCTCGAGCTCGCCGCGCTGCTTCGCCAGCTCCGAGCCCGCGAGCACGGGGGCGAAGGGGCCGACCAGGCCGATCGCGTCGCCCGCCTCGACGAAGGCGCTGCCCGCGACGCGGGCGGGGTCCGGCAGCTCGCCGACCATGCCGACCACCGGCGTCGGGTAGATCGGCCCGTCCGGCCCCTCGTTGTAGAGGGAGACGTTGCCGCCGACGACGGGGACGCCGAGCGCCGTGCAGGCGTCGGCGAGGCCGCTGACGGCGCGGTCGAGCTGCCAGGCCGGGGCCGGCTTCTCCGGGTTGCCGAAGTTGAGGCAGTTGGTCAGGCCGAGCGGCTCGGCGCCGACGCAGGCGAGGTTCTGGGCGCACTCGAGCACCGCCTCGACGGTGCCGTTGTAGGGGTCGCAGGCGACGCGCCGGCCGTTGCCGTCGATCGAGACCGCGATCGCGTTGCCGGACTCCGGCAGCGCCAGCACCGCGGCGTCGGCCGACTCGGGCCGGCGCGCGGTGCGCGAGCCCACCACCGAGTCGTACTGCTCGAAGGCCCAGCGCTTGGAGGCGATGCTGGGGGAGGCCAGCAGCGCCAGCAGCTCCTCCTCGGCGGAGACACCGCTCGCCAGCGTCGCCCGGTTGCCGTAGATCCACCCCTCCGGCGCGGCTGGGCTGAGGTCGTAGAGCGGGCAGCCGTCGACCAGGGCCTCGACCGGCATCTCGCCGACGATCTCCTCGCCGCGCCGGACCCGGACCAGGCCGTTGTCGGTGATCGTGCCGATCTCCGCCCCGCCGGTCTGCCATTTCTCGCAGACCGCGAGCACCTCCGCCACCCGCGCCGGCTCGACCACCGCCAGCATCCGCTCCTGCGACTCGGAGACCATGACCTCGAAGGGCTCCATGTCTGCCTCGCGCAGCGGCACCCTGGCGACGTCGAGGTCGATTCCCACCCCGCCGGCCGAGGCCATCTCCGCCGCCGAGGAGGTGAGCCCGGCGGCGCCGAGATCCTGCAGGGAGACCAGCAGGCCCTTCGCCAGCAGCTCCAGGCAACACTCCAAGACCTTGGACTCCTCGAAGGGGTCGCCGATCTGCACCGTCGGCCGCTTCGCCTCGTCGCCGTCGCCGAGCTCGGCCGAGGCCAGGACCGAGGCGCCGCCGATCCCGTCGCGCCCGGTCGAGGCGCCCATCAGCACCACCGCGTTGCCGACCCCGGCAGCGGCGGCGCGGACCATGTCCCCGGTCTTCGCCAGCCCGACGCACATCGCGTTGACCAGGCAGTTGTGCTCGTAGGGCGCCTCGAAGTAGATCTCGCCGCCGACCGTCGCCACCCCGATCGAGTTGCCGTAGTGGCCGATCCCGCGTACGGCGCCGTCGAGCAGGTGGCGCGAGCGGACCGAGTCGAGCTCGCCGAAGCGCAGGCTGTCGAGGATCGCGATCGGCCGGGCGCCGAGCGCGAAGACGTCGCGGAGGATGCCGCCCACCCCCGTGGCCGCCCCCTGGAAGGGCTCGACCGCGCTCGGGTGGTTGTGCGACTCGACCTTGAAGGCGACCGCGTAGCCGTTGCCGACGGCGACGGCGCCGGCGTTCTCGCCCGGCCCCATCACCACCCGCTCGCCCTCGGTCGGCAGCCGCCGCAGCAGCTTGCGCGAGTGCTTGTAGGCGCAGTGCTCGGACCAGAGCAGGCTGAACATCGCCAGCTCGACGTCGTTCGGCTCGCGCCCCAGCTTGGCGACGATCAGGTCGAACTCGGAGTCGGTCAGGCCGAGCTCACGGTGCTTGGCGACCTCGACCGTCACGCCCGCGCTCCCGCGGCCGCCACCGCTTCGAACACCCGTAGTCCGTCGGTCGAGCCGGTCAGCGGGTCGACCGCGTGCTCGGGATGCGGCATCAGCCCGACCACGTTGCCGGCCTCGTTGCTCACACCCGCGATGTCCCGCGCCGACCCGTTGAAGTTGTGCCCCGGCGCGTAGCGGTAGGCGACCTGCCCCCTTGCCTCCAACTCGTCCAGCACCTCCTCGGGCGCGTAGTAGCGCCCTTCCCCATGCTTGGCCGGAATCGACAGCGTCACCCCCGGTCGATGGGCCGATAAGTCACCTATAGGTGGACTTATCGGCCCATCGACCAGCAGTTCGACCTGGCGGCAGGTGAAGCGCTTGTTTTTGTTGAGGAGGAGGGCGCCGGGGAGGAGGGCGGCCTCGCAGAGGACTTGGAAGCCGTTGCAGATGCCGAGCACCGGGCCGCCTGCGGCGGCGAACTCGGCGACGGCCTCCATCGCCGGCGAGAAGCGCGCGATCGCGCCGGCCCGCAGGTAGTCGCCGTAGGAGAAGCCGCCGGGGACGACGACTGCGTCGACGCCGCCGAGGTCGCGGTCTTCGTGCCAGATCAACCGGGCCTCGCCGGAGGCGAGGGCGCAGGCGTGCAGAGCGTCCCGCTCGTCACATGAACCGGGGAACTGGAGGACTCCCCAGATCACAGGGTCTGGATCTCGTAGTCCTCGATCAGGGGGTTGGCGAGGAGCTTCTCGCAGAGCTCCCCAAGCCGTTCTGGGTCCTCCGCTTCGAGCTCGACCATGCGGCCGACCCGCACGTGCTCGATCCCCTCGAAGCCGAGTGCCGGCAGCGCCCGCTCGACCGCCTTGCCCTGCGGGTCGAGGATCCCCTCCTTGGGGCGGATCAGGACGCGCGCCCTGGGCACGGCTACCGCGCCCCCACTAGAAGCTCGTCTCCGTGATCCGCTCGAAGGCCTCGACGTATTTGCCCCGCGTCTGCTCGATCACGTCGGGCGGCAGCTCCGGCGCCGGCGGCGTCTTGTCCCAGCCCTGTTCGCTCGCCCAGTCGCGGACGAACTGCTTGTCGAAGGAGGGCGGAGTGCGGCCGGGCTCGTAGCTGTCGGCGGGCCAGAAGCGCGAGGAGTCGGGGGTCAGCACCTCGTCGCCGAGGACGATCTCGGCGCCGGCGTGGCGGCCGAACTCGAACTTGGTGTCGGCGAGGACGATGCCCCGCTCGGCCGCGTGCTCGGCGCCGCGCTCGTAGACCTCGATCGAGATCCGCCGCAGCTCCTCCATCAGCGCCCGGTTGCCGACGATCTCGGCCGCCCGCTCGAAGTCGACGTTCTCGTCGTGGTCGCCGATCTCGGCCTTGGTGGCCGGCGTGAAGATCGGCTCCGGCAGCCTGTCGGACTCGACCAGGCCCGGCGGCAGCTCGATCCCGCAGACCGCCCCCGACTCGCGGTATTCCTTCCAGCCCGAGCCCGAGAGGTAGCCGCGGACGACGCACTCGACCGGGTACATCTCCAGCCGCCGCACCCGCATCGCCCGGTCGGCGACCTCCTCCGGCACGTCCTCGGAGAGGAAGTGGTTGGGGACGATGTCCCCGGTCAGCCCGAACCAGAAGACCGACATCCGGTTCAGCACCTTGCCCTTGTCGGTGACGGGCGTCGGCATCACCACGTCGTAGATCGAGATCCGGTCGGAGGCGACCATCAGCAGGTCGTCGTCCCACTCGTAGATCTCGCGCACCTTTCCCGAGGAGTGGAGCTTGAGGTCGGCGATGGCCGGCATTAAGCCGATGCTAACCATCCGGGAAGCCGGACCACGGTGCCACCGTTCCCTGCCATGCTTGCGGGAGTGCCGCTTCCCCCCGAACCGAGCAGCAACTCTTTGGTACAGACCCTGCGCTGGGCGTTCCGGCCACTGCCCTTCATGCAGGAATGCCGCGAGAAGTACGGCGATTCCTTCAGCGTCCGCTTCCTCGGCTTCGAGCGGCCGATGGTCTTGATCTCCGACCCGGCCGCGATCAAGGCCCTGTATACGGAGCGCTCGCACGGGCTTCCCCCCGGGCGCAACATCATCCTCGAGCCGATCCTCGGCTCGCGCTCGCTGCTGATCCAGGAAGGGGCCGAACACCTCAGCCGCCGCCGGCTGATGCTGCCGCCCTTCCACGGCGAGCGCATGCGCTCCTACGAAGCGGTCGTCGACGAGATCGTCGGCGCCGAGATCGACTCCTGGCCTCTTGACCGTGAGTTCCCGATCCACTCGCGGATGCAGGCGGTGACCCTGGAGGTGATCCTGCGGGTTGTCTTCGGCGTCTCCGACGGTCCGCGCCTGGACCGGCTGCGGGGGATGCTGGCGACGGTGCTGCAGGAAACCGCCTCCCCCGGCGCCCAGTTGATCGGTCTCGCCACCCGCCGCTTCGGCGGCCGGGGCCCCTGGGCGAGATTCGAGGGCCAGTTGCGGGCCGTCGACGAGCTGCTCTACGCCGAGATCGCCGAGCACCGCGCCCGCGGCGGCCTCGAGGAGCGCGACGACATCCTCTCGATGCTGATGCAGGCCGAGTTCGAGGACGGCGGCACGATGAGCGACGAGGAGCTGCGCGACCAGCTAATGACCCTGCTCCTGGCCGGCCACGAGACGACGGCGACGGCGCTCGCCTGGACCTTCGACCTGCTGCTGCGCCACCGTGAGCCGCTGCAGCGCCTGCGCGACTCGATCGAGGCGGGGGAGGACGACTACCTGCGGGCGACGATAACCGAGTCGCTGCGACTGCGGCCGGTGCTGCCGCTGGCCGGCCGCCGCCTCGCCACCGAGCTCGTGAGCGACGGCCTCACCCTGCCGGCCGGCACCGACGTGACGCCGGCGATCTGGCTCACCCACACCCGCGCCGACCTCTACCCCGAGCCCTTCGCCTTCCAGCCCGGCCGCTTCCTCGAGGACGGCCCCGACACCTACGGCTGGATCCCCTTCGGCGGCGGCATCCGCCGCTGCATCGGCGCCTCCTTCGCCGAGTTCGAGATGCGGATCGTCCTGCGCGAGGTGCTGAGCCGCTGCGACCTGCACAAGGCCAGCCCGATGCCGGAGAAGACCGGCCGCCGCAACATCACCCTCTCGCCCAAGGACGGCACCCCGGTCGTGGTCAGCGCCCGCCGCCCGGCCGTCGAGCGCCAGCCCGTCGCTGTTTAGCGCGTAAACCGGTACGGAAATTTCACTTTCAGCGCGCCACAGGTGAAACGTGTTGTCTTAGCGTCCCTGCCATCATGGAGGCGATGAGGCAGAGCTGGAGCGACGACAGGCTGGACGTCCTGAACGACCGGGTCGGTGAAGGCTTCGCGCGGGTGGATCGGCAGTTCGAACAGGTCGACAAGCGCTTCGAACAGGTCGACAAACGGTTCGAGCAGATTGACAAGCGCTTCGAACTGATCGACAAACGGTTCGAGCAGATCGACAAACGGTTCGAGCAGATTGACAAGCGCTTCGAACTGATCGACAAACGGTTCGAGCAAATCGACAGGCGGTTCGAGCAGATGGAAGCCACGGTCGGCGAGCTTCGGCGGGACATGAAAACGGGCTTTGACGAGTTCAATCGCCGCTTTTACGCACTGCAGCAGACGATCATCCGCGTCGGTGGCGGCATAATCGGCGTCCTCGTCGCCGCGATCGTCGCCGCCCAGTTCTGAGTCGGCCTCAGCCCGCCGACTTGGCCGGCGAGTAGGGGTGCTCCTTGGCCCAGCGCTCGATCGCGCCGGAGCCGGAGACCACTTCGCCGTCGTCGAGGACGAGGACCGGCACCTCGTTGGTGCCGCTCAGCTTCTTCACCTCGGCCCGGTCGTCGTTGCGGCTGCCCCAGGTCCAGGGCATCAGCCGGTAGCCGCCGACCGTCTTCAGCTCGTACTCGTACCCGGCCGCGTCGAGCGCCTTGCCGGCCTTGGCACAGGGGTGCGCGAAGGCCGGTCCCATTTTCTTCTGCCCGCAGGTGTAGAGGACCATGGCGCCAACACTACCCGGCCTGCAGTGCTTCCAGGCGCTCGAAGATGGCCGGCAGGTGGGTGAGGTAGGCGTCGTAGTCGAAGACCGCATCGAGGTCGAGCTGCGGCGCCGCCGCGGCGAGCAGGTCGCGGAACTCGGTGCGGGTGTCCCAGGCGCGCTGGGCGTTCTCCTGGACGATCCGGTAGGCGTCGTCGCGCGTGAGCCCCGACTCGACCAGCGCGGTGAGCGCGCGCTGGCTGAAGAGGGCGCCGTGGGTGAGCCCGAGGTTCTCCCGCATCCGCTCCCCGTGGACCGTCATCCCACTCGCGACCTTGGCCGCCAGGTCCTGCATGTAGTCGAGCAGGATCGTCGCGTCGGGCAGGACGACCCGCTCGGCGCCGGAGTGGGAGATGTCGCGCTCGTGCCAGAGGGCGACGTTCTCGAACCCGGTCTGGGCGTAGCCGCGCAGCACCCGGGCCAGGCCGGTGATGCGCTCGGTGCGGATCGGGTTGCGCTTGTGCGGCATCGCCGAGGAGCCCTTCTGGCCGGCCCCGAACGGCTCCTCGACCTCGCGCACCTCGGTCCGCTGCAGGTTGCGCACCTCGGTCGCGAAGCGCTCCAGGCCGGCGCCGGCGATCGCGATCGCGGCCAGCAGCGCCGCGTGGCGGTCGCGCGGCACGACCTGGGTGGCGATGTCCTCGCGGCCCAGCCCCAGCCGCTCCATCACCCGCGCCTCGACCGCGGGCGGGACCGAGGCGTAGGTGCCGACCGCGCCCGAGAGCTTGCCGAAGGCGAGCTGGGCGAAGGCCCCTTCGAGCCGCTCGAGGTTGCGGTCGGCCTCGAAGGCGAAGCCGGCCAGGCGCAGGCCGAAGGTGGTGGGCTCGGCGTGGACCCCGTGGGTGCGGCCGACGCAGAGCGTGTCGCGGTGCTCGAGGGCGCGCCCGATCAGGGCGTCGCGGTAGGCGCGGGCACCGGCGACGACGATCTCCCCGGCCCGCCGCAGCTGCAGCGCCAGCGCCGTGTCGAGCACGTCGGAGGAGGTGAGGCCGTAGTGGACCCAGCGCCCGTGCTCGCCGACCGAGTGCGCGACCACGTCGACGAAGGCGGCGACATCGTGGTCGGTGACCCGCTCGCGCTCCTCGACCGCCTCGACCGTGAAGGCGGCCTTCGCCCGCGCCTCCTCGGCCGCCTCGCGCGGCACCGCCCCCTCCGCCGCCCAGGCCTCGGTTGCCGCCAGCTCGACCTCGAGCCAGGCGTCCATCTTCGCCTGCGGCGTCCAGACCGCCCCGATCTCAGGACGGGTGTAGCGGGGCACCATCAGCAGTTGATGATGCGGGCGGCCAGCACGCCGGCGTTCTTGGCGCCGTCGATGGCGACGCAGGCGACGGGGATGCCGGGCGGCATCTGCACCGCCGAGAGCAGCGCGTCGAGGCCGCCGAGCGACTTGCCGAGGATCGGCACGCCGATCACCGGCAGCTCGGTGTGGGCGGCGGCGACCCCGGGCAGTGCCGCCGACATCCCGGCCCCGGCGATGATCACCTTCAGCCCTCGCATCTTCGCGTTGGTGCAGTACTCGCGCACCATCTCCGGATCGCGGTGGGCGCTCATCACCCGCACCTCGTAACGGATGCCGGCGTCGTGCAGCGCCGCCCCGGCGGGCTGCATCTTCGGCTTGTCGTTCTTCGAGCCCATGATGATCCCGACCAGCGGCTCGTCGACGTCGATTTCGTCGAAGGCCTCCTCGACCGCGGGCATCGTCGCCGGTTGCACGGACCCGGCCGACCCGGTCGGCCGCGGCTCCTCTGAGATCTCGCTCATCTCTTCCTCTCTGGTGACTGGCTGGGCTGGCGCATCGTACGCATGATCGCGAAGCGCGTGGATTGCAGCGTCGAGCGCCCAGTCGGCTCCTCTATGCTGCCCCTCCCTCCAGCAGCATCACCCCTACGGCTGTCGCATGTTCACCATCGACCCCACCGCGGCAGAGAGATGCGACGTCGGGATCGTCGTTCCGAAGATGGACGAGCGCCTCGGCCTGGAACGCAGCTGGGGCATCGACCTCGGCAAGGCCCACGGGCGCATCTCCGGCAAGAAGTTCTGGGGGGTGCGCAGCGGCGATCTCAACCTGGTGATCGCCTTCCTCGACGACCAGGGGCCGGCCCCGGCCCGCGGCATCACCGAGCATCTGCTGCAGCGCTTCGACCCGCCGCTGCTCTTCCTGGTCGGAACGGCGGCGGGGAGGGAGGACAAGACCAGGATCGGCGACGTGATCGTCTCCTCCCTGGTCGTCGACCTGACCGAGCAACGCGCCGGCGACCGGACGACGAGCTTCCGCTCCCGCCAGTACAAGCCCCGCGAGTCGCTCGACGACGCCAGGGAGTTCCTCGCCAAGCGGCTGGACCGTGAGGAGCTCGAGGCCAGGACCGCCGACCGCGTCCGGGAGCTGTCACCCGCGTTGCGCGCCCTTGCCGCGGAGAGTGGTGGCGGTGACGGCGGCGCCTTCGACGAGGCGCTCGCCAGCGGCGCCACGCTCTACGTCGGGCGCAAGCTCTCCCAGCTTTGGAAGCACGACGACCGCTACCGCGCGGTCGACATGGAGAGCGGTGGCTTCGCCTCGGCGCTCGAGCAGGGTGATGCGCAGTGGCTCGTCGTCCGGGGGGTCTCGGACTTCGGCACGGCCGAGTCGAAGAGGGAGGAGCTCCGTCCTCTCGCCGCGGCCGCGGCGGCCGACTTCCTCGAGCTCTTCCTGCGCGACGGCCTCGACGACTCCCACCCCCGCAAGCTCCGTGCCAAGGCGGGCGCGCAGGTCTCCCGCAGCGAGGAGGAGTCCCTGTACAAGGCCCTGCGCCACTACTGGGCCCCGGAAGACCTGGCGGACGAGGGCGCGGTCGCGGCGACGCAGTGCGAGCGGGCGCTGGCCTCCGGGCACTGGGCGCTGGTCCGCGAGGCCGAGCGCGTGGGCGCGATCGACTCGCACCCGACCCGCGCCCCCTCGCTACGGGACCGCCTCGGCAACCGGCGGCGGCTGCAGGTCGCCCTCGACATCCCGGACCTCGAGCAGGCCCTCTCGATCGCCCGCCTCGCCGCCGACTGCGGTGCCGACTTCGTCGAGGTCGGCGACCCCCTGATCAAGCAGAACGGTTTCGCCGCGATAACCGCGGTGCACGAGGCGGTGCCGGAGGCGACGGTGATCGCCGAGATGGCGACCTCGGACTGGTGCGGTACCCAGGTCGAGATGGCGGCCGCCGCCGGGGCCGACGCGGTGCTGCTGCTCGGGTGCCGGAAGGAGGGAAGCCTGATCGAGGCGGGAAACGCCGCGACCCGGTTGCAGGTGCCCCTGATCGTCGACGTCCCCGAAGAGCTGGCGACGCCGGAGTGGGTCGGGCACGTCGAGCGCGCGGGCATCGAGGGGATCGCCGTCATCGGCAACCTCGATTCCGGCAGCGAAGGCGTCGCCTCGCTGACCCGGGCCCGCGACCTGAGGCAGCTCACGGAGCTCCCGATCGCCATCTCCGGAGGGCTCGGGGAGGACGACTTCCCCGCCCTCGACGGGATCCCCTGGGAGATCCTGATCGTCGGCCGCGCGATCGTCGCCAGCGCCGAGCCCGGCGGCGTTACGCGGTCGATCGCGCAGCACGTGAGGCGCGACCGGCCGGGTCCATGAACGCCTCGATGTAGCTCGGGGAGGCGATGTCCTGGCGCCACTCCAGGGTGCCGGAGAGCGATCGCTCGATCCCCTCGACGACCCGGTCGCGCGCCTCCTCGCGCGTCGACCCCGTCGCCGTCAGCCCTACGGCCCGGGAGGTGCCGAGCGTCTGGTACTCGCCCTCGCCGACCTCGACCGAGGAGTGGAAGAGCGTGCGGCAGCCGGCCTCGCGGGCGGCCGTCGTGTCGAGGCGGTATTTCGTCGGCGAGCCGCCGCCGAACGCGTACTCCGGCGAGACCAGGTAGACGACCACGGTGGCCTCGTCGCGGAGGGGCACGAGGTCCGGCGTCAGGCGGCGCTCGCAGATCGCCTGCATCGTCTCGATCCAGTTGCCGTCGAACAGCGAGAGGATGTTGAGGCACTCCGGGTCGCCGAAGCGCGCGTTGAACTCGATCACCTTGACGCCCTGCTCGGTGGCCATGAAGCCGGCGTTGAGGACTCCGGAGAAGGAGCGCCCCTCGGCGTCGAGATGGCGGATGACCGCCTCGACGATCGCGCAGGCCGCGGCGTAGTCCTCCCGCGAGAGGCCTGGGAGTAGGCCGTCGACATCCGTGAAGGAGCCCATCCCGCCGGTCCCCGGGCCGGTGTCGCCGTCGCAGCGGTAGGGGTAGTCGTAGGTGGCCGGCGGGAAGACGATCGTCTGCCCGTCGGTGATCGCCTGGATCGTGAACTCGAGGCCGGTCAGCTTCTCCTCGAACAGGACCGAGCCGCCGCGCACCTCGCCAGCGAGGATTTCGGCCGCGTACTCGCTGGCCTCGGCGTAGGTCGCGAGGTGGGGCCCCATCACCTTCACGCCCTTGCCGCCGGTCAGGCCGACCGGCTTGACCGCGATCGGCTCGCCGTCGAACTCGGCCAGGGCGGCCTCGACCTCCTCGCGGGTAGCGGCGCTGGCGGTCTTCGGGTTCGCCTGCGGGGCCACCTGGTCGAGGACCGAGCGCGCATACAGCTTGTCCCACTCGATCTTCGCTCCCGCCCGGGTCGGGCCGACGACGGCGATGCCCTTGGCCTGCAGGGCGTCGACCACGCCGGCGGCGAGCGGGTCGTCGGCGCTGACCATCGCGATCTCGACGCCATGCTGGGTGGCGAAGGCGGCGACGGAATCGGGATCGCAGGTGCCGCCGAGCTGCCAGGCGCCACCGGAGCGCTCGGCGCTGTGGACCAGGCTCGGGTTGGCGTGCTCCATCACGACGTGGAGCGCGCTGTGCTGGGCCATGAACTCGCCGAGGATGCTCTCCCGGCCCGCCTGGCCGACAACGAGGCTCTTCATCGTCGCGAGACTACAACCCGGTCCCGCGGGCCGGGCTCAGAGCGAGCCGGCCAGATCGTCGGCCGACATCGCGGTCAGCGTCTGGCTGGTCATCGTCCCGCGCGACCCCAGCTCGACCGAGACCTTGGCCATCGTCTTCTCGTCGGGCGCCTCGACCACCGTCACGAAGTCGTACTGGCCGAGCGTCGCGTACTGCGCCACGACCTTGGCCCCGATCTGTTCGACCTCCTTGTTCACCTCAGCCACCCGGCTGGGGTTGTTCTTCAGCGTCCTGACTCCCTCGGCGGTCAGGTTCGTGAGCATCAGATACGTAGGCATCTCGTCCCTCCAAGTCTCGATCGACGGCCGTGGGACAAAGTTACTGCTTCGTTGGTGGGTGGGAGGGGGCCGAGCTCGTCCCGGCGGCCGGGAGCAAAGCCGGCCCGCGCCCGGAATCTCTTGCTGAAAGCGATGCCTGCGAAGCCGCTGTCTTCTCTGGCTTTCAGAGCTCGGCGCCTTGGTTCTGAAAGTTGGTGCGCCTTTTGTCCGCTATGCGGACATAAAGAACAACAACTTGGCGCCCAGGTCGGTTCCACCGCAGGGCGGCCCAGGGCCGGAATCTCTCGCTGGAGATGAGGACTGCGAAGCCCTATCTCAGCTACCGGCCCTCAGCGAGCTACCGGAGTTCGCTCGCAGGACAGCATGTGCCCCTCCCCCAGAGGCTCAAGAATTACGGCCCCGCACCCCCGAACCGGATCAGCTGCGCAACGGCCTCTGGGGGAGGGGCACATGCTGTCCCCCTCCGAGTGAGCCCCGTCAGTACCCCGCCGGATGCCGCACTTCGAAGCCCTCGGGGTAGGGCGGCTCCGTGTGCCAACGTGGCCCCGAGACCCCTTCGGGGTTGCCCGCCGTGTCCCAGCGCAGCCCGGCGATCACGGCGTAGGTGTGGCTGCCGTTGGCGTAGATGGTGATCCATTTGCCGGGGCCCGGCTCGCCGTAGCCGGCGAGGGAGCCGGAGACGAGGGGGGTGTCGAGCAGGCCGGCGCCGTAGAGGGCGAAGCTGACGGCGCCGGAGCAGTCGTAGCCGTAGGAGTACCAGGAGCCGTGGCCGCCGCCCCAGACGTACGGGGTCGAGGCGATCGAGTTGGCCGCGGCGATCGCCGCCTTGACGGCGGCCGGGGCGTCCTCGGGGGCGCTGGCCTGGCCGCTCGGCTGCAGGACCGCGCTCGGGCCGGGCGTTTCCAGGCCGGTCGCCAGCGGCGCCAGGGCCCAGTCGACGTAGCGGGCCTTGCACTCGCCTTCGATCGCGTCGGCCTGCTGCAGGACCTCCTGCACGTACCACTCGGCCTGGTTGTGGGTGAAGACGCCGGCGCTGAGGCTGCCCCGCGACCAGATCAGGCGGGCCAGGGTGGCGGCCGAGTCGACCGGGTCGGCGTGGCGGATCCTGCCGTCCCCATCGCCGTCGACGCCGTAGGCCCGCCACTCGCTCGCGTCGAGCCCGAGCGGTCCGGAGCTGCGCAGCTGCTCCTTGCTCATGCCGCGGCCGAAGTCGGACTCGAGGTGGGCGATCGCGGCCAGCGCCCAGACGCCGCGCTTGCCGAGTTCGTAGCGGGCGGCGGCGTCCTCGAAGGCGCGCAGGTACTCGTGCGGGATCCGCTCGCGCCAGGCCGGGGCCGGGGTGCATTTGAGGACCAGCAGCCGGGGGCCGAAGTCGGTCAGGGCCGGGGCGCCGACGTCGTCGGCGTAGCAGGCGGCGTTGGCGAGGACGTCGGCGACGTACCAGTCGGCGTGGTTGTAGGCGAAGATCGCGCCGTAGGTGTCGGCGGGCATGCCGGAGGCGCTGAGGTAGTTGGCGGCGGCGAAGATCGCGTCTTCGGGGTTGTAGGGGTCGGCGACGCCGTCGCCGCTGGCGTCGACGCCGTAGCCCGCCCAGGTTTCGGGCATGAACTGCATCCAGCCCTGCGCCCCGGCCGAGGAGACGTTGAGGTTGGTGCCGAAGGCGGTCTCGATCAGGTTGATCCCGGCCAGGACCGCCGGCCCCTGCGGGCCGAGGCCGTAGGCCGCCGCCGCCCGCTGGTACATCGGGACCAGGATCGGCGGCACGCCGGTGGCGGCACAGCTCGAGGAGGGGAGAGAGGGGATCGGCAGCACCGTCGCCGGGCTGGGGACGGGCAGCGCGCCTTCGGCGGCGGGCGCACCACCTTCCTCGCCGCTGGCCGCCTGTTCGGGGCCAGCGCCCGTACCGGCAGCGACGCCGCCAGCGGGAGGCGGAGCGGTGGGTGCGGCGGGTGGCGGCGCCAGGGTCGTGCCCTGCTGCACCGGGGCCGGAGCAAACGCTTCCGCCGGTTCTTCGAGGGGGGTGGCCGCCGTCACCGGTTCGTCGGCCATCGCGCTGGCGGCAAACGGGGCGGCGAGCGCGACCGTCGCGGCTGCGGTCGCGGCGAGCGCGCGGATCTTGTCCGGGTGGCTCATCTCAGCCGAGCACGTTGGCGACGCGCCAACCCTCGCCTTTCCGCTGTTCCAGGTCGAGGCGCAGCTCGCTGGTCAGGCCGACCCGCAGGAGCGAGACGCTGACCGGGTAGATGTCCCCCCGCGAAGGCGCCGGCACCAGGTTGACGACCTTCGCCTTCGGCACGTCGACGTTGGCCGGCAGCCGCGGCGGCCGCTCCAGCAGGGCCCGGGCGAGCGCGGGAGTCGCGCTCTCGCCAAAGGCCCGGCGGACCTCGGAGCCGGTTTCCCCGGTCTCGTAGAGGACGAAGGCGTCGGCGAAATCGCGGGCGACGGCGATCGCGGCGGGGCCAGCCGGCGGCCCGTCGACCTCGGGGCCCGGCTCAGCCGAGGACGACGTGGCTGCGGAAGAGGTGGCGGCGCTCGCGGGGGAGTCGGCGGCGGCCTCGGCGGGGGCCGACTTGACGATCGCCTTGGCCGGGTCGAGCTCGGAGGGCCGCTGGCCCTCGGTCGGCTCGAAGACCGGCGCCGCGCCCTGCAGCGTCGGCTCGGCAGGCCCTGGCGCCGGCGTCTCTGGCTTGGCCGGTGCCGTGGTTGCCGCGACCTGGGTCGCGGCGCGGCCTCCGGGCCCGTCGGGCTCGGCGACGATCAGGCCCGCGGCGAGGGCGCCGGCGGCCAGCAGCGCGACCCCCCCGAAGGAGAGCGCGCGAACCGGCGAGCCCACCGTCGCGGCGCGGTCCTGCAGCGGCCAGACCAGGTGCTTCTGCAACTCGAAACCGGCCCGCTCGAGGGCCCCGGCGAGGCCGGTGCGAACGCGGTCCTGGGCCGCCCAGACCGAGTCGGCGACAGCGGAACGACGCGAGTACGCGCTCGCGTCGTCTGCGTCGGGTTTGCCGGGTCGCCGTCTGAACATCGCTGCTTCCGTAAAAGCTTATGTCGGATTGTTACGACCAACCCTTAAACCCCGCTAAGTGGCGCTCAGATCGCAGCCGCCCCGGCGACGCCTGACTTCTCGAAGACCAGCTCGCCGTCGCTCACCTCGACCTCGACCACGTCGCCCTCGCCGAACTCGCCCTCGAGGATCTTCAGCGCCAGCTTGTCGACCAGCTGCTTCTGGATCACCCGCTTCAGCGGGCGGGCGCCGTAGGTGGGGTCGTAGCCGAGGTTGCCGAGCAGGGTGCGGGCGTCCTCGCTCAGCTCGATCTCGATCCCGCGCTCGCGCACGCGGCCGACCAGCTGGTCCACCTGCAGCTCGACGATGCGGCCGATGTCCTGCTTGGAGAGGCGGTGGAAGATCACCGTGTCGTCGATCCGGTTGAGGAACTCGGGCTTGAAGGTCGCGGCCAGGACCTCTTCGATCTGCTCGCGTATCCGCTCGTCGACCGACTCGCCGACGATGCGGTCGCTGCCGACGTTGGAGGTCATGATCAGGACCGTGTTGGTGAAGCTGACGGTGCGCCCCTGGCCGTCGGTGAGGCGGCCGTCGTCCATGATCTGCAGCAGCGTGTTGAAGACGTCGGGGTGGGCCTTCTCGATCTCGTCGAGCAGGACCACCGCGTAGGGCCGCCGCCGCACCGCCTCGGTCAGCTGCCCGCCCTCCTCGTAGCCAACGTAGCCGGGGGGCGCGCCGATCAGCCGCGCCACCGTGTGCTTCTCCATGTACTCGGACATGTCGAGGCGGACGATCGCCTGCTCGGAGTCGAACATG